>JBCCRH010000396.1:0-5662 GCA_039208045.1 Bacteroidota bacterium | reverse complement strand
TAGGAATCATTGTGGATAGCATGTTTCTTGTTTTTTGCTTTGTTACCACAATATGCGGATTTTATTCATTTAGCGGAAATTCCGCTAAATATATTTTTTCCTCTTTTTTGACTACTTTTACGGTATCCAACCGCAAAAAACAGTACAACACCGAGCGCTCTACTCCAACTAACGCTTTGTTAACCAGCACAATAAGCTACATCTTATGCTTTCAGAAAATACGATCATAAAGATGATTTTTGGCTTTAAGGTCAAATATCTTAGGAAGCAACAGGGGCTCTCTTACGAGAAATTAGCGGAGCGAACGGGCCTCTCCAAGTCGTATTTGCACGATATTGAGAAGGGGAGGAAGTACCCCAAATTGGGTAAAATCAATGCCCTTGCTACAGCATTTGGTGTGAGCTATGACTATATGGTATCTATGCAGGCTTCTAAGAAATTGCAGCCCTTAGTGCAGTTGTTGACCTCCAATTTTGTAAAAGAATTCCCAATGGAGCTTTTTGGGATTGGAGCAGAGAAGATTTTTGAGTTGTTTTCTGCGGCGCCAGATAAGGTGTCTGCTTTTTTAAATACTATCCTCACCCTCACCCGCCACTACCAGATGCAGCGCGAGCACCTTTACCTAACGGCCCTGCGCGCCTACCAGAATATGTATGACAACCATTTTGAAGAATTAGAGCAAGCAGTAGCAGCATTCAGAGCAACGCACCAGCTCGACCATTTTCCCGTAAGGGTAGACCAGCTAGAAAAGCTCTTGCAAGAAGTGTTTGGCATCAAAGTAGATCGGCATACCCTAAGTCAGCAAGCAGCACTCGATCAGACGCGTTCTTATTATTCCGCTTCCGCTAAAACGCTCTACCTCAATAAGGCGCTCAAACCCATGCAGGAAGCCTTTCTAATTGGTAGAGAATTGGCATTCCAGCAGCTACAGCTCGCCCCACGCCCCTATCTTACCCGAGTGGTAAAAATGGAGTCTTTTGAAAGTTTGCTACACAACTTCCAAGCCTCCTACTTTTCAGTAGCATTGCTCATGGAGGAAAATCAATTGGTGGAGGACATCCGCCAGTTCCTCCGTTCCTCCACCTGGAACCCTGAACAGTTATTGCTCATTTTAGAGCGCTATCAGGTGACGGCTGAGATGTTTTTGCAGCGGCTCACTAATATTTTTCCGAAACACTTTGGGATGAAGGACCTCTTCTTTATCCGCATGGAGAGCGATCAAGCGCTAAGTAGCTATGAAATGACTAAAGAGCTGCACCTTTCGCAGTTGCATAATCCTTACTCGCAAGAAGGGAATGAAAAGTACTGCCGCCGCTGGATTTCGATTAATATTCTCAAAGCGGTTCGGGCAAAGATGCAGCTTCGCAAGTCGGGCTTGCAGATTGCTGGGGCGCAAATTTCAAAATATTGGGAAACGGATAATGAGTATTTGTGCCTATCGATAGGTAAGGTGGACCGAAACAACGCAAACAGAGTGGTAAGCGTGACGATTGGGCTATTAGTAAATGATCAGTTACGGAAAGAGGTCGGTTTTCTGAATGACCCAAATCTTTCCATCAAGATCGTCAATACGACTTGTGAGCAGTGTAGCATGCCTGATTGTGAAGCACGAGCTGCACCTCCAGTGGTGCTGGAGCAGCAGCTCGTGCTTTCAGAAATTGATCAGGCCTTGGAGAAGATAGAAAAAGTAAATTCCTAACTCTTACCAATCCACCTGAATACCGATACTCGGAATCAGTGTCCCCTGTGCATCCTCAATGGTCTTTAAGCGATAGCGCTGCTCATCTGCTGGCACGCTATCATCCACCACCACTGGCCCACCAATTGGTCGGTCATTCTCATCCAATGGACGATCCAAGATTAACTCGGGGCGGTTCACGGCATTACCTGTTACATTCTCGATATCTAAGAACACATTTAAGTTCCACTTTTCGAAGAACCACTTTTTGTCCACCCGAATGTCAATAGCGTTTGCGGCATTTAAGCGCTGTGTATTTAATTGACGGAAGTCCGGTATGCCACGGCCATTGCGATCCCAATTGGCAGCCAGCGAAGAGGCATCTGAGAAAGGTGTGAATGGCAAGCCAGACTGGAACCGCCAGTTGACTCCCACTTCCCAATTCTTGCCGAATTGCTTGCCAATCGCTAAGTTGACAATGTGGCGCGAATCCCAGGCGGAGGATACATATTCTCCTTTTTCATTAGTGAACTCACTCCAACCTAGCGTGTAAGAAGCAATACCGTAAAAGCCTTTGTATAACCGCTGCTGGAAAAGCACCTCTAAACCATAAGTGCGGCCCTGCGATGTTGGTGTAGCAGGCTCATTACCCAGCACTCCAAAGTCTCCACCCAAATTGGCCAAACTCACTTGGTCGCGCAGCAAAAATGGATAATCATCATACGCTTTGTAATATCCTTCTACTGTGATTTTGGAATTGGAGGCGGTATTAAACTCTAGCCCTCCAACAATATGGCTCGCCTGAATAAAACGAATGCCATTTTCTCGATTGACAAACAGACCATCCTGCTGATAACCCAAAATCGTATAAGGAGGTAGCTGGTAATAAATACCTGTATTGAAGTTAAAAGAGACCCGATCCGTAATGGCATAAGCCAAAGAAAAACGAGGAGAAAACTGCTCCAATGGATTGCTCATATCATCTGAGTAATTATTGGCATCCACTCTAAAACCTAAGGATAAAATCAAGCGCTCATCCAAGAGCTTCCGACTTACTTGCCCAAACAAGGCATACTTACTCATGTCAAATTCAGAGAAATAGTCGATCGTCTCAGGGCCTGCGGAGGTGAAAATTTGGTTGAAGGTGCTGTTGTTATAGCGCACATATTGGTAGCCTGCCCCAAAGTTAAACTTGTAGTCGTTCATCCGAAAGGTGTACTCCACTCGTGCTTTGTTCTCAATTTCTTGTGATTTGTAGCGCAAAGTCAGATTATCTTCCGTGCTATCATCATTACGCAAGTACTTTTCCGCTTCATTATTAAGCATGCTTCGGCTAAGCACAAAGGTCCAAAAGCCGTTATCATTATACCGCTTATAAACTAGTCCGTTCGTGTAATTCCACTGGGGTGAAACGGGAAGGTTATCCAGTAGGAAGCGTTGGTCTTCGGTTTCGTCTGCGTCTAGGTTGAGTTCAAACTGATCAATTGCTCCCAGTCCGATGAAGGTTAACTCATTGCGCTTATCAATTTTATACTTCACCTTGGCTTGGAAGTCCGTGTAGGTGGGTAAAAATGGCAACTCCAAGGCTTGAAATAGAAACTGTAGATACGATCTACGAGTAGAGAATAGGAAAGTCGTTTTATCGCCAATGGGCCCCTCCAAAGTCAAGCCGACATCTGTTGCACTAAGCAGAACCGTTCCCCCTACTCTATCATCGCGCCCATCTCGCTGCTTAAAGTTAAACACGGAGCTCACTGTATTGCCCCGATTTGCCGGAAAAGCACCGCTATAAAAATCTACTTCACGAATAAAGTTGACGTTAATCAACCCAACTGGCCCGCCCGATGCCCCTTGCGTAGCAAAGTGATTAATAGTAGGCACCTCCACATCATCCAAGAAGAAGCGATTTTCGTTGGGCGCACCCCCTCGAATGATTAGGTCATTCCGAAAGGAAGCCGTAGAAGTTACCCCCGGTAGTACTTGTACCACCTTAGAAATATCGCGGTTGGCCCCTGGATTACGCTGAATTTCAGCGACCCCAATCGTGCGCAAAGACACCGGGCTTTCTTCCGTTTTTCGGAAAGGCGAGGCTTTCACTACAATTTCTTCCAACTGCGCAGCTGTCTCATCAAGCTCAAAATTGATGATAGCAGGGCGGGCATTCGTAATTTGAGTTTCATATTCCGTAACTTCATTGTAGCCAATATAGGACACTCTTACATCGTACAGGCCAGGTTCCAAACCTGTAATTTCGTAGTTTCCATCGATGTCGGTAGTCGTTCCGGCATCCGTGCCCAGCACCAGAACATTAGCGAACATAACTGGCTCATTACTAAGCTTATCCGTGACTTGCCCCTTGATGATACCATTTTGGGCGCTTAGCCCCAAGTTAAGGAAGCAGCACAGTATCAGTAGGCGAATAGGTAGATTCATTTCTATAATTTTTGACGGTTTAACAGGAATGTGTGAGAATGGTTGTATCATGATTTTTGCAGTCTTATGATTACATTGTATTTATTATTTAAAAATTATAACAGTGTCAAAAACATAGCTTCCTGATGATTGTTTAAAAACTATTACTATTTTTATAAAATAATTTACATTAAAACACAGCAAATTGAATTACGATACATTGCGCCAACTCATTGACCAATTCGAACAGTTTGAAAAGGAGACCACGATCACGGATCTGCCTTCTTTTGCCGTTTGGCTAAATGATCGGTTTGATACGACCCAGCCAGAAGTAGAATTACATAGCGACTTCGAGCGAAACCCCAGGATACAGCTCTCCTATTGTATCTCTACGCTTTTTAAGCATGCCAGGCATTACGCCAAAACGGCACTCAGAGACAATCCACTAAAAGGGCTAAATGACTTTGCTTTTGCGGCCACGCTCGAAGACTATGGCGATATGCGCAAAACCGAATTGATACAGCACAACCTGAGTGAGCTCTCTCCAGGTATGGAGGTGATTCGTCGCTTATTGCGAAATGGGCTTATCGAGGACTTCGATGACCCAGAAGATAGGCGCTCTAAACGTGTCCGACTTACTGATGAGGGCCGAAAAGCGTTAAGGGAGTCGATGCAGAACATGTCGCAGGCAGTCAATATTATTAGTGGCCGACTTTCTGAAAAAGAGTTATTTCGACTCTTGCATCTTCTCCAAAAACTGGTCGACTTCCATCATCCCATTTGGCACAATTACTTGGGTAAAGATTTGGAACTTATCTCCCAAGAATTTCTAAATCCTACCACTGATCAAAGCCCAACTTCATGAATATTTTAATCGCTGCTGACTCTTTCAAAGATGCCCTTCCAGCCTTAGAAGTCTGTACCGCTATTGCCAAAGGGCTACGCCAAGCAAATCCAGCCATTCAGCCACAGCTGTTCCCCATGGCGGATGGTGGAGAGGGAACCGCTGATATTCTCACCTTCCATAATAATGGTCAACAAATGCAATGCACGGTGCTCGACCCATTGGGCCGCCCTGTAGAAGCCACCTACGGTATCTCCCAAGACGGTCAAACCGCATTCATGGAAATGGCACAAGCCTCTGGCATCCAGCTACTCACGGAAGCAGAGCGCAACCCGCTGCTGGCTTCTACCTATGGTACAGGTCAGCTTATCGCTCATGCCTTGGAGCGTGGCATTCGGAAGATCGTGCTGGGTATCGGTGGTAGTGCAACGAATGACATGGGCATGGGCATGCTCCGCGCCTTAGGCTATCGCTTTTGGGATGCTTCCGCAAAAGAGCTGGCGGGTACGGGGGCCGATTTAACGAAAGTGACCCAATTCGAGGAAAGTAAGCGAAATGAAGGCCTACAAGATTTGGAATTGACGATAATTTGTGATGTCGATAACCCGCTGTATGGCCCTAATGGAGCGGCCCATGTATATGGCCAGCAGAAAGGAGCAACGCCTGAAATGATCCAGCAATTAGATATGGGCTTACGCCAATTTGCAACTATCATTGAAACTCAAAAG
>JBCCRH010000395.1:0-5675 GCA_039208045.1 Bacteroidota bacterium | reverse complement strand
TTCTTCTTTAGCTGCTAATGGTCGCGCGGAGCGCAAATACTCCGCTAATACGAGTCTTCCTCCAGGCTTCAGCACCCGGTAGGCTTCTTGATAGAATGCCCTCTTCTTTTGTGCATGGCAGACGCTTTCGCACGCCCACACTACATCAAAGCTTGCATCAGCAAAGGGCATTTGACAAAAGTCAGCTACCTCAAACGTAGCTTTGGAAGCTAAGCCAAGCTCTGCCGCATTAGCTCGACACACTGCAATTTGAGAGGCTACCGGAGCAATACCAACTGTTTCTACATCCAACTGTTGATGCATCCAAAAGCAACTTCCTCCCTGTCCGCAGCCTGCATCCAGCACCCGCTGGCCCCCCTCTAGCGCTGCCCACTTAGCCAGTACTCGGTTCGTATTGAGTAATGCTTCTCGGTGGGTGCGTGCTGTGGCATCATAAAACCCAAAATGTACGGCTTTGTCCACCTTCCCCGTCCAGGCAACAGAATAATCAAACTGCGTTTGATCATAGTAATCAATGATCGATTGCTTGGTAGTACTGGAGCTGGTCTGATTCGCCATAGTGGAACACAAGATTTGCTGCACACAACTTCGGAAATCTTTTGAAAAAGAATATATTCGAAGCCATAAAAAAAGTAAAAGGCATGGAATTTCTGGGAAAGTCGGTTTTAATCACAGGTGGGTCAAGAGGGATTGGAAAGGCGGCAGCTATTGCGTTTGCTGCGCAAGGAGCGAAAGTAGCAGTCAATTTTAGGAAAGATAAGCAGGCAGCGGCAGCAACCATCGAAGCGATGGAAGGAGACGAGCACTTTGCCATCAAAGCGGATGTGAGTAAGCCAAAAGCGGTGGAGCAGTTATTTGAAACGGTGCATCGTGAGTTTGGGAAAATTGATATTGTGGTGAATAATGCTGGCATCTACGTCGATCATCCTATCGAGAGTACCAACTACCAGGATTGGCAAGCGGCTTGGACGCAGACCTTGGATGTCAATCTGCTCGGCCCTGCCAATGTCACTTTTTGTGCTGCTCAGTATATGATTCCTCAAAAGAGTGGAGCCATCATCAATATCTCTTCGCGTGGTGCATTTCGAGGG
This sequence comes from Bacteroidota bacterium, assembly GCA_039208045.1. Taxonomy (GTDB): domain Bacteria; phylum Bacteroidota; class Bacteroidia; order Chitinophagales; family Saprospiraceae; genus JBCCRH01. The sequence goes on along the minus strand of JBCCRH010000395.1, from coordinate 4,584 downwards.
GAGCCGAATCATCCCGCTTATGGGGCGAGTAAGGCGGGGCTGAATGCGATGAGTCAATCGCTAGCGCAAAAGCTAGCACCTTATGGGATTTTTATTGGAGTGATTGCGCCTGGATTCGTAGCGACCGATATGGCTCAGGCGATTTTGGAGGGTGAAAAAGGGCCACAAATCAAAGCGCAGAGCCCTTTCAATCGCGTGGCACTACCGGAGGAAGTCGCTCATTGTATTTTATTTTTAGCCAATGAAAAATCGACTTTCACCACAGGCTGTATTCTGGATATCAATGGTGCTTCTTACTTGCGTTCTTAACAAGCTTTCCCAAAAAACAAACAACTACTGACGCACATGGGCGCCAATAGTTGCTTTTTGAATAAATGGGTAATAGGCCTATTTCTAGGCGCAGGTTTTAGGTGTTAAGCAGTTTAAGGTTAGTAAAAAGCTGTTGAATAGAGTGTCGTTCTAATGGTATTTCAAAACTGGTGTTTGTCGTTTTATCAGTCGATTGTTTGCCAAAAAAATACATGCTTTTTCTGCGGCCCAGAATAATGATCGTCGCTTTTTGACCGGCCGGAATATTAAAGGCCGAAAAGTGCCGATTTTGGGGATACATACTCGCCATTGCCTGATACTTATCGAATAGTAAAAAAGCTACTTTCTCATCCAGTGGCCCTGCATCTGATCGGTACCTCGCGCTAACCATCACTTGTTTTGACTGAGCCGGCAAGGGAGCGGCACACTGTACCCATCCCAATTTCTGTAACTGAAAGCGGAAACTGTATTTTAACTTTCCCATTGCTGCTCTCAGTATGGGCGAGTCCGATTGTTTCCAATCCACCCCTGCTTGCCCGCTAAACGAGCGCGTAGTAGTAGTACCGCTGCGGTATAGCCTTTCTTCAAGTGCATCTTTTTTTAGTGTCTGTTCCTGCAGTTGAATCGTAATTGGTTTGATTAAGCGTAGGGGTACTTGCTTGTGATAGAGCTGAATGAACAGCTGTCCATAATTATGTAAAATCCGATCATCGGAAGTACTCGTCCGCCCAGCGAAAAGCATACTCGATTTAGTATATAGTTCTACTAACTCCAAGGTAACAGCATCAGTCGCTGACTCTTTAATAGTGTTTTCAATAGCGTGGGCTGGTAGTGTAATTTTCGTTTGTTCTTTTCCAATAAACGTTCTGGTTTGTTCTGGATTCCATGAAAAACGCTGCACTTGAATACCCTTATTTTTTAGTAAGTCTGCTAGTGGCCATTGCAGTAGCCGATTAGCAGTTTTGTTCATAGGAATAGGAATCGTTGCCATCTTTACATCTTTTCTCAATCGTATAATAGGGCGCTACAAATTACTCCTACGCAGGGCCTGACTCCTGCAAGTAGTGATTAGCTTAGCAATATCTAGAATGTATAATTGCAATCCTTTGGATAAAGGACGAAGGTATGTGTGTAGCTCTCGAAGTAATATGTTATAAAAAAACCGGGAAAGATGATTAGAGGGGATTACTCATCTGCATGTATCAAATATAGCAAACCCAAACAGATTTAAAAAGAAAACACTATAAAAATATGGCATTTTAACATAATATATAGTTTACGTGTTTTTACATATTTAAGCAACCAACATGTGTGTTTTTTATTAATATATTGGTTGTCTAACCAAACAGCTTGGCTTTCAGATACCTAGCGTTCATTTCGGCTATATTTACGATGGAAATTCCCTCTGGGCATTCCACTTCGCACGCGCCAGTGAAGGAGCAATGGCCAAATCCTTCTTGCTCCATTTGCTTGGTCATATCCAGTACGCGGCGATGCGCTTCGGGCTGGCCTTGCGGTAAGGCATTGAGATGGTTGATCTTTGCTGAAGTAAATAGTGCTGCTGAAGAATTCTTACAAGTCGCCACACAAGCGCCACAGCCGATGCAAGCTGCTGCGTCCATCGCTCGGTCTATCACTTCTTTACCAATCAAAATTGCATTAGCCTCTGGTGCCGTCCCGGTCTTCGCACTGATGTATGCTCCTTGCTCAATAATTCGATCAAAAGCAGAGCGATCTACAATGAGATCTTTTATAATGGGAAAAGCGGTAGCTCGCCATGGCTCTACCACAATTGTTGCACCATCTTCGAAGCTACGCATATGCAATTGGCAAGTCGTCAAATTGTTATGCGGCCCGTGGGCGCGCCCGTCGATGAATACGCCACACTGCCCACAGATTCCTTCTCGGCAGTCGTACTCGAAGGCAATCACTTTTTCATCATTCAAGACTAGCTGTTCATTTAAATGATCCAGTGCTTCCAAAAACGACATATCTTCCGTCAAGTCATTTACCTGATAGGCCTTAAATCCACCCTTTGCAGTGGGGCCATCTTGTCTCCAAATTTTAAATGTTACGGTCATTATTTATAGCTTCTTACGGTTGGGGTTACAAATTCAAAATCTAGCTCCTCTTTGTGGAGCTTAAAGGCGCTGGCCTGGTATTCCCAAGCGGATACATAGGAATAGTCCTCGTCTACTCGTACCGCTTCGCCCTCTTCTGTTTGATATTCTTCGCGAAAATGGGCACCACAAGACTCCTCCCGCTGCAGCGCATCTGTACACATCAGGATGCCTAGTTCAATAAAGTCGTACAGTCGAAGTGCTTTTTCTAATTCGGTATTCATTTCATCGCTCCTGCCAGTCACTTTTATTTCCTGCCAAAACTCTTCCCGCAAGGCCTTTATCTGCTCTACAGCTTGCTGTAAGCCTGCTTTATTGCGGCTCATCGCACACTCCTGCCACATAATTTTGCCCAGTTCGCGGTGAAACTGATCCACTGTTTTGGAACCTTTCACGGCAAGTATCTTAGCAATATGTTTTCCTACTTCCGCTTCCACTGCTGTAAAAGCAGGATGGTTAATAGTTACCTCTTTTGTCTTCAGCTCAGCGGCCAAATAGTTATTGATGGTATTCGGAAGAATGAAATAGCCATCTACACTAGCCTGTAGCAGAGAGTTGGCTCCCAAGCGATTAGCGCCATGATCTGAAAAGTTGCACTCGCCTACTGCATATAAGCCTTCAATGGTGGTCATCAGCTCATAATCTACCCACAGCCCTCCCATCGAAAAGTGTGCAGCTGGGGAAATTTGCATGGGTTCTTTGTAGGCATCTACTCCGGTTATCTTTTTGTACATGGTAAAAAGGTTGCCATAGCGATCTTTTATAGTGCTTTCGCCAAATTGTTGAATGGCGTGCTTAAAATCAAGATAGACGGCATTTTTGAGGCGTCCTACGCCATAGCCAGCGTCGATACGTTCCTTGGCGGCGCGGGAGGCGATGTCGCGAGGGGCAAGGTTGCCAAAGCTGGGGTATCTGCGTTCGAGGTAGTAGTCTCGTTCTTCTTCTGGTATATCGTTTGCTTTACGCCAATCGCCTTGTCTTTTGGGTACCCAAATGCGGCCATCATTGCGCAGGGACTCCGACATGAGGGTGAGCTTGGATTGGGCTTCGCTCGACTGTGGTAGTGCAGTAGGATGAATTTGGGTAAAGCTAGGAGCAGCAAAATACGCCCCTCTTTTATGGGCTTTCCAGATGGCACTACCATTACAGCCAATGGCTAAAGTGGACAAGCGAAAGACACGAGAATATCCACCAGTAGCCAACACCACAGCATCGGCGGCAAAACGCTTTAAGGCACCCGTCACCAAATCACGCGCAATGATCCCTTTTGCTTTTTGGTTCACCAATACCAAATCTAGCATCTCATGGCGTGCCAACATCTTCACCTTCTTTGCACGAATCATCTTGTACAGCTGCGAATACGCTGCCAGTAGCAGCTGTTGCCCCGTTTGCCCCCGAGCATAAAAGGTACGCTGTACTTGCACCCCTCCAAAACTACGATTCACAAGCACTCCACCATACTCGCGAGCAAAAGGCACCCCTTGCTGCGTGTAGTGATCAATAAGCGGGGCCGATAGCTCTGCTAATCGGTAGGTATTCGCTTCACGCGAACGGAAATCGCCGCCTTTGAGTGTATCGTAAAACATCCGCCAAACGCTATCGCCATCATGCTGATAATTCTTAGCCGCATTAATACCCCCTTGAGCAGCCACAGAGTGCGCCCTTCGCGCTGAGTCTTGATAGCAAAAGCAAGTGACATCATACCCTAGCTCCGCCAAGGTAGCCGCTGCGCCCGCCCCAGAAAGGCCAGAACCCACCACGATAATGTGCAGTTTTTTCTTATTGGCCGGATTGATGAGCTTGCTCTTCATCTGGTAGTTACGCCACTTCTGCTCTAAGGGGCCTTCTGGTATTTTTGCGTCTAAAATCATACGATCTGCTTATTTGAGATAAACGATGAATGGAATGATGCCAAATCCAATGGCAATAATCAGAGCATAAACCAAAGAAACTTTTGCCACCCATTGCAGGCCGCTTCGGTGATAAAAGCCTAGTGTCTTAAAAGCACTTTTTAGTCCATGATGTAGATGATAGCCCAGAGGAATCATCAGGAGGGAGTAGAATAATACGTACCAAATATTATGGAATAAGCTACTGGTAACCGCATAGACGTCTTTATTACCCCATTCATCCACACCAACCCCTTCGCCCATGC
>JBCCRH010000394.1:0-5683 GCA_039208045.1 Bacteroidota bacterium | reverse complement strand
GTCATATCAGGATGCTCATATACCGTATGCTGAAACTCATCAATGGCGACGCCATAGGGCAGAAACTTCACCGCACCTGCCAAGTGCGCAAACTTATACTTATCAGTATCTTCTCCAAAGAACAAATGCATCCACGGCCACGTAAAAAATTCCATACTCATGGAGTGAATTTCGCAGGCTTCAAAAGTAGGCCATTGGTATTCCGTAAGGCCCACATTACGACTAGAATAGACCTGGAAAGCGTGACCAGCCTCGTGGGTAAGCACGTCGATATCCGAGCTGGTACCATTAAAATTAGAGAAGATATAAGGTGCTTTGTAGGCCCCTATAAATGTACAATATCCCCCAGTGGCTTTCCCCTCTCGCGCTTCTAAATCCATCAGTTGTTTTGATAACATCTGCTGAAAGAAATCGTGGGTTTCAGGGGCTAGCTCCTTATACATTTGCTGGGCTTGCGTAACGATCCACTCCGGAGCGCCTTTTGGCGTAGGGTTACCAGAAGCAAAACGAAAATCTTCATCATAATACCTGAGCGTTTCTACGCCTAATCGCTTGCGATGCCGCTCATATAACTCAGACGCTACTGGTACGATATGCTCCAATACTTGCGCGCGAAAAGCAGCTACATCTTGAGCCGTATAATCAGAGCGCATCATTCGCGCATAGCCCAATTCTACATAGTTAGTATAGCCCAACTTTTGGGCCATGCTGTGGCGGGTTTGTACCAGCTGATGATAAATATCTTCAATGGTAGCAGATTGGCCCTGATAGAAGCTCCACTTCGCTTCTGCTGCCGCTTTGCGCCGCTGGCGATCTTTAGATGACTCTTCTTTCTGGATCGTTGATAGGTTATATTCCTTCCCGTCTAATTCAATTTTGGCTTGGGCCTTAATCTTGGTGTAGCTACTGCTTAGTTGGTTTTCCGCCTGCATATCTTCTAATATGGTTGGCAAAAACGTCTTTTGGTGTAGCTCTGCTAAAATAAATAGATGTTGTCCCCATTTTGCCTCTAATTCCTTACGGAAACGAGCGTTCATCAATTTTTGGTAAAACTGATTCTTTAAGGCCTCAAAAGCAGGCATGTGCTGATCAAAAAAAGTATTCTCTTTTTCGTAGAAATGATCTCGCGTATCGATGGTGTGTCGGATATGGCAGATGTTGTACATCGAAGTGAAGGTCGTTCGCATTTCATTAATGTGCTGAAAAGCAAGGTCTTGCGCCTCAAAGGTAGCGGCATGCTCAAAAGCGTGGAGCTGCTGCTCAAATTCCTTTTCCAGGGAAGACATGTCAGGTCTAGCGTACTCAAAGTCGTTGAACATCATGATATGGGCGATTTTCCACAAAATTAAACCAAAAGTCGGCTTTCACAATGAAGTTGTTTAATAATTCCTGCGCTTTTCGAGGCGTTCTGCATAGGAATAACACTTTTATAACCAGCAAATTGGCCATCTTTTCGTAATTTCGTGTGCATTTTTGATGAAGTGACGGATATGGATGTAAAATCACAGATTGATCTCAATAAGTTACCCGCGCATATTGCCATTATTATGGATGGTAATGGCCGATGGGCTAAGAAGCATAAACAAGCTCGCATCTTTGGTCATCAGAATGGGGTGAAAGCAGTGCGAGAAGCCACCGAAGCCGCAGCAGAACTAGGCGTGCAGTACTTGACCCTTTATGCTTTTTCTACCGAAAATTGGAACCGCCCCAAGCTTGAAGTGAGTGCGCTGATGCACCTACTCCTGCAAACGATACATACCGAAGTAAAAACCCTCAATAAGAACAACATTCGCCTACAAGCCATCGGAGATATTGCTCGCTTGCCCGACAAAACGCGGAAAGCCTTACTGCGTGGCATGGAGGACACAAAGGGAAATACTCGGATGACCTTGGTGCTGGCGCTCAACTATAGCGCACGTTGGGAGATTGTTGCTGCCGCAAAAAAAATAGCAGAACAAGCAGCACAAAACCAACTCGACCCGCAAGCCATTGACGAACAAACCCTAATGGATCACCTCAGTACTAAGGGAATACCAGACCCCGAACTATTGATTCGAACCAGTGGAGAGAGTCGGCTCAGCAATTTCTTACTGTGGCAAGCGGCATACGCCGAACTATACTTTACGCCTACTTTCTGGCCCGACTTCAGAAAGCAGCACCTGTACGAAGCAATAATTGATTATCAGCAGCGAGAACGACGTTTTGGAAAGATCAGTGAACAACTTGTACCATAAAATACAACCTTTTCTTAGCTTTGTCTCTCCTTTTAAAAATTGGATGAATTATACAATCATTAATACACTAATGAAGCAAATACTTCTTACCCTTTGCTATTGTGTTTTTTTATTTACCCTTTCGCTAGCGCAAACAACAGACAGCACAGTAGTAATGACATACAGCGATCCCAAAGATTTCGAAATCGGAGGGATTAAGGTCATTGGGGCAAACTTCAGCGACGACAACGCCATCATCGGCGTCTCCGGCCTTCAAACAGGCGATAAAATCCGAATTCCAGGGCCTGATGTCCAAAAGGCCATCAAAGCACTCTGGAAGCTGCGATTATTTACAGACGTACAAATCCTCAAGGAAAAAACGATCGGTGATATTATTTTCCTCGAAATTCATGTACAAGAACGGCCCCGCCTCTCCCGCCATTCCTACGTCAACGTCAAAAAGTCCTACCATGACGACCTAAATGACGAAATCAATCGCTACCTCCTCAAAGGAGGGATCGTAACCGAAAATATCAAAGTAAATGCCAAAGAAGCCATCGAAGATTTCTTCGTTGGTAAAGGGTATTTGGATGTAGACGTACGGGTACAAGAAATTCCTGACTCTTCGCGCATCAACTCGGTGCGTTTGGTATTTGATGTAAATCGTAAGAAGAAAGTCAAGATCGAGGACATCACCTTTTCTGGAAATGATAATACGCCTGCCAAGCGATTACGCAAAAAAATGGATAACACCAAGCGTCGCCGCAAGTGGTTCTCTAGTTCCAAATTCATCAAGCCCGACTACGAAGCCGATAAAGAAAGCATTGTTGCCTACTATAATACCATCGGGTTCCGAGATGCTAAGGTCAAAAGCGATAGTGTTTGGCGCGAAGCGGATGGCGACTTGCGTATCCACCTAAATATTGAAGAAGGGCAGCGCTACTTCTTTGGTGATATTGCCTGGAAAGGAAATTCCATCTACGATACACAGACGCTAAAGGATGTATTGGGCATTGCCAAGGGCGAGGTGTACAATCAAGAACTACTAGAAACCCGCCTACGCTTTAGTCAAGACGGCCGCGATGTGAGTACACTATATATGGATAATGGTTACTTGTTCTTCCAAGTAGATCCCATTGAGGTAGCTATCGAAGAAGACTCTATTAACTTAGAAATTCGAATCTTCGAAGGGCCACAAGCCTCTATCGATCGGGTAGCCATCACTGGGAATGACCGTACCCACGAGCACGTGATTCGCCGCGAGCTGCGCACGCGACCTGCCGAAAAATTCAGTCGCTCAGACATCATTCGCTCGCAGCGTGAGATCATGAACCTGGGCTACTTCAACCCAGAAGCATTGGGTATCAATACCCCTGTAAATCCACAGCGCGGTACAGTAGATATCGAATATTCAGTCGAAGAAAAACCTTCCGATCAGCTGGAATTATCTGCCGGTTGGGGCGGTAACCGCCGCGTCATTGGTACACTTGGGGTGTCATTCAACAACTTCTCCCTACGGAATATTTTCAAAAAAGAAGCGTGGCGACCCTTGCCACAAGGGGATGGCCAGCGTCTATCCCTTCGCGCACAAACGAATGGCGATTTTTACCAATCCTATAATATTTCATTGACAGAGCCTTGGTTGGGAGGTAAAAAACCGACTTCTTTCACCGTAGCAGGTTTCTTCAACCGCTTTGCCTTTGGCCAGCGGGGTACCTCCAACTATCAGTCCTTTAATATTATCCAAGGTTCTGTTAGCGTCGGTACTCGCTTGAAGTGGCCTGATGATAACTTTGTGTCGAGCACCGCCTTAAATATTCAGACGCTTTCGCTAAATAACTGGTCGCGCGGACTTTTCCGTGACGATAGTGGTAATCCGGTGACTGTTGGTAGCTACAATAACTTCAGTATCAAGCAGACCATCGCCAGAAGTACCATCAACGATCCGATCTTCCCAAAGAACGGGTCTAAAATCTCGCTTTCGGTACAGTTTACGCCACCCTACTCCGCCTTTAACGATAAAGACTTTACCGATGCGCCAGCCAGCGAAAAATTCCGTTGGTTAGAGTATCACAAATGGCGTTTAGACGCCGAGTGGTTCACCCCTATTGCAGGAGATTTGATCTTCCGCGCTCGCGCCAAAATCGGTATCTTAGGTTCGTATAATTCCACCATCGGTACCTCTCCTTTCGAGCGTTTCCAGTTGGGTGGCGATGGTATCAACAACCAGCAATTCGGTTTTGCCGGGGTAGACATCATCTCGCTACGTGGTTATGATATCCAAGACTTAGAAGCTAATATTGACTTAGAAACCGGCGGTACTTCAGCTACGCCTGTTTTCGATAAATTCACCTTAGAGCTTCGCTATCCGCTTTCGCTAAATCCAAGTTCCACCATCTACGTCCTAGGTTTTGTAGAAGGGGGTAACGCCTGGCGCAGCCTCCGTGATTTCAACCCCTTCGACCTGAAGCGTTCCGCTGGATTCGGTATGCGGGTATTCCTCCCAATGTTCGGGGTACTTGGCTTTGACTACGGTATCGGCTTCGATAAGATTGGTGAGCGCAGCCTCGATAACTTGGGTCGATTTAATATTGTGCTTGGTTTTGAGCCGGAATAGGAGGTAAATAAGATTTACGTTCGATAAATAGAAATGATCCCGAATATTCAATTAAGCAGAGTATTCGGGATTTTTCAAAAAACACCCCCAGATGACTGGCGGAACAAGTCTACGACTAAAAGCTGTAATTAAAAATCTTGATATCCTTCTGATAGTACTCCTGTACAGCTGCCTTCAATGATTCATCAAAATAGTGATCATGGCTTTTTCGTACGGTAGCATTCAAATGTTCTAGTTCACGTTTTGGGAAATTCAGTTGCTCGCAAATGGTATCATAAGCGGTTTGTAGCTCTTCATATCTACCTATCCAATCCACCATTTGTTTGCCATTCTTATCGCAAATAAATTCATGCTGCGGGCGAAATAGAATACGGTTTTGTATGGCGGGATTCGCCAAGATAGCCTTCATCGCAGGAAGGGGATTTTTGGCAAACCTGCGGTTTTTTCGATTCATATAGAAGCAAAAGGACACAAAACGATCCCAAGGGTTACGTACAATCGCAAACTTGAAGTAGTTTTCCCAAATTTCAGGATCTAAAACAGCTTTAGCCTGTTCGCAAGAAATATGGCCGTGGCCTAGCTTTGAGAGTTCGGGATAGGGCAAGCTTTTTTTTACGTATAAGCCGACCTGCTCCTGATCCATCTCTCCCAAATGTTCCCGCAAGGCAAATCGAAAGGCATGGGTGCCCGTTTTGGGAATAGCAAAGAAAATAAATTGATGTCGGTGAGAAATAATCATGATTTATGGAGCAAGGGATGATAGAATTCAACACTTCTTACTTCTTCTTCGCGTCGACAAAAGCTTGCTGACTTGGGGTGAAATGGGTTCTAAAGGCTTCTTCGTAAAAGATTC
>JBCCRH010000393.1:0-5737 GCA_039208045.1 Bacteroidota bacterium | reverse complement strand
GTATTATTTTATGAATTCTTAAAGCAAGGGCTACCGAAGGATGAGGCCTTGCGGCAAGCAAGACTGGCTTATCTGAATGAATCTGATCCCTTGAATCAACATCCTTACTTTTGGGCGCCGTTTATTCAGATGGGGAATAGTATGCCTATTAATATGCCTCGCTCTGGGAAGGGGTGGTGGATTGCGCTGGGGGTTGGTGTGCTGGGAATGGGGTTTGCTTGGTTGAATAGGAGCAGAAAAATAGTAGCCTGAATTAAAACTAGATAGAACTGCTACATTATAATTCTAAAAAGATTGTAGGAGAATACTTCCCTTGTTTTAATGAAGAATGATCAGATTCATTTTACAATTAAAATACTTAAAGAGTGATCAATTCGATTTTAACATATTTTCTTATTTCGATGGCTGTCATTCTCTTCATGATGCATAATATATGCGCTCAGCATGATACAGCGTTAATCAAAGATAATTTGGATAGAGGTGTGGAGTATTTTAAAGTGGATATGGATAGTAGTATATATTTTTTTGCTGAAGCCAAAAAACTTGCTAAACTTCTTAATGATACCCTTCAATACATTAGGTCAAATAATGCACTCATTTCTGCAAACCATTCAATTGGGAATTTCAAGGAATGCTTCTCATTATCTTCTGAATCAATAGCTCTCATTAACTACAACGCGTCAAAGATAAATCAAGATTTTTTCTCTGCTCTAATAAATGCTGCAATTTTAGAAAAGTCTAAAGGGAACTACAACAGATGTATAAGTAAACTATTATCAATAGAGCCAAAAATTCAAGCTTCTTCTTTTGTTGAAGAGACTGATGAGGAATATATCAGAGGCTACTTGATGGTTACTTATCAAGCATTAAGTAGCACCTTCAGTCAAATTGGTGATTTTGAAAATGCAATATTCTATTGTAACAAAGCTCTTAAATATCAACCTAAGTCTTCAGATAATTATTTCATCAACCGAGCAAATTTACATGGAATATTGAGTAGCTTGTATCTAAAAAAAGGCAAGATAAATTCATCTATCGTTACATGCTTTAAAGGGCTGTCTTATCTAGAAAGTGAGTACGAGCTTGGTGACTTTGGTTTAAACCGTAAATTATCCTTACTTCTTGGTTTATCTAAGTCTTATTATAAAATTAATCTTCTCGATAGCTCTACGTATTACATAAATCAGTCAATTCAAATACCCTTTGAAAAGTATAACAAATCTGAAAGTAGTATATACAAGCAGTTAGGATTAATTTACCAAAAGCAAGATAAGCTAGAAAATGCAAAATCTGCATGGGAACAAGGCTTAGCTATACTTGATAATAGTCTATATGATACAAGAACAACAAGTAAATCTGAACTAAATTTTTACATTGCAAAAACAGATTTTAATGAAAACAACTATTTCCCCGCCCTCCAAAACTTCCAAACCGCCATCATCAACATGACCTTCGAATACGGGGATACCTCCTTTACGAGCAACCCTCCTATTCAGCAAATGATTTCAGAGCCATTGGCGTTTAAGATTTTGCATTATAAGGCCAAAACCCTGCACAGCCTCTTCGACCAAACCCAAGACCTGCGCTACCTCGATGCAGCGCTGGATGCTGCCAAAGTAGCCACAGAACTAGTCGAAAAGTCGCGGCAGGAGATTGTGACGCAGGGGTCCAAGCAGAAACTGGCAGGGGATGCGCTGGGAGTGTATGAGACGGGGATAGAGATAGCGCTGGCCTTGCAGGAGGAAAAGGGAGGACAGCAGTATTTGGAAGAAGCCTTTGCTTTTGCAGAGAGCAATAAAGCAATACTGCTATTAGAATCGATTAATGAGACGGTGGCGAAGAGCTATGGAGGAATACCGGATAGCTTACTGGAGCAGGAAAAGGATCAACGGATTAACATTGCGTTTTACGAGAAAGAGATTTATCAGGAGCGGCAGAAAGAAGAGGCGGATGAGGAGAAGTTGGAGCTCTGGGAGAATCAGTTGTTTGAGTATAAGCAGGATTATCAGGCTTTGGTGAAGCGGCTGGAGGAGGAGTTTCCGGAGTATTATGAGATGAAGTACAATACGCGTTTAGCGAGCCTTTCGGACTTGCAGGAGCGAGTGATTAAGGATGGGGAGGTGCTAGTGGAATATTTTGTGGGGGCGGAGAAGATTTATGTGTTTGTGGTGAGTAAGGGAGCAGCAGAGGTGATAGCGCTGGAGAAGGCGGAGAATTACGAAGTACCCATTTTTGCATTGCGAGATGCCATTTTAGAGGTGGATAATGGCGTGCAGTTTTATCAGGCTATTCTGAGTAAATCGTCCGAATTGCATGATTTGTACTTTGCACCGATTGCAGGAAAATTACCAGCAGGAACCGAGCGGATTTTGCTAGTGACGGATGATGCGCTGGGATACTTACCTTTTGAGGTATTGCTGCGCAAGCATCCGCGTTTGGCAGATCAGGATATTACTTTTTCACCGGAAGTACTAGAGTATTTGTTTGAGGATTATTTGATCAATTACCATTATTCGAGTACGCTGTTGGAAAAGAGCTATGAGTTTGAGCCGAAAGAGGAGCTGCAGCCGCTTTTTGCGATGGCCCCTTCTTTTGCCTCGCCTTTGGCGCAGGCTAATCGAGCGTGTTCTTCGGATCAGCTGTATAGCTTGCATTGTAGTAAGGATGAAGCGAGTGCCATCAATGACCTGTATGGGGGGAGCATGGCCTTGGGCGAAGAAGCGAATAAATTGGCTTTTTTTAATCAGGCGCCTGATTTTCGTATCCTACATTTGGCTACCCACTCGTGTGCGGACGAAGAGAATCCGAATCTGAGTCAGATTTATTTTAATGATGGGGGCATCTCCAACTATGAGCTTTTCAACTTGGATTTAAATGCAGAGCTAGCCGTATTGAGTGCTTGTAATACGGGCTCTGGGAAGCTCGTGCAGGGTGAGGGCGTGATGAGCTTATCGAAAGGATTCATCCATGCGGGGGTGCCGAGTACGGTGATGAGCCTGTGGGCAGTGGATGATTGCTCTACCTCGAAGCTGATGGTGTTATTTTATGAATTCTTAAAGCAAGGGCTACCGAAGGATGAGGCCTTGCGGCAAGCGCGCCTAGCTTATCTGAATGCATCTGATCCGCTGAATCAGCATCCGTACTTTTGGGCGCCGTTTATTCAGATGGGGAATAGTATGCCTATTAATATGCCTCGATCTGGGAATACATGGCTATGGTTTGCAATGGGAGTTGGTGTGCTGGGGCTAGGCCTGGCTTGGATGCAAAGGAGTAGGAAAATGGCAGCGTAATTGGTATGGAGGCAAGTTTTTGGGAAGGTTTGCTTTTAACATAGCGATGTTTCTCATTGCTTGCCCGCTCTGGTGTACGGGATGAAGGGAACGCCCCAATTTCGGCGGACAGCCAGGTATCGAATAACGATCACAGTGCTGATGGATAGGATAATATTCATCGGATGGGTGGGTAGGATATATTCTCCAACTAGAAAGACGACTCCTCCCACTAGGCATGCGCTTGCATAGATTTCTTTTCGGAAGATCAAGGGGACTTGGCTCGATAAAACATCTCGAATCACGCCTCCGAAGGTGGCGGAAACGATGCCCATGAGCAACGCAATGGTGGGAGAAAGGCCGATGCCTAGCGTTTTTTGTAACCCCAAAATGGTGAATAAGCCGATTCCAATAGTGTCAAAAAGGAATACGCCTTTTCGTAGCTTTAGTATGGTGCGTTGAAAAAAGTAACAGATGGGTAAGGCCGCAGCGATGAGGTAGAGGTAGTTCAAATCGCGCATCCAGCCTACAGGGGTGGCGCCAATGAGTACATCGCGGAGGGTGCCTCCGCCTACAGCCGTGACTAGCCCAAAGATGAATGCTCCTACCCAGTCAAATTTTTTCTCAATGGCTGTTAATACTCCGCTAATGGCAAATACTAATGTGCCTACTAAATCCACTGCGTAAATTAGTTCCATGGGCTTGATGAATGAGAAGCTTATAAATTGATCGTCATCCCCTCTTCTGCTATGCGAAAACCTGCTTCCCGAACCGCTTGCCGTTCTGAAGAATTCGCTCTCAATAAAGGGTTGGTATGATTAAAATGAATAAAATAGATTTTTGATTTCTCCTCCTTGGGAAGCTCTTCGAAAAGAGCCATGCTTTCTTCCACAAAGGGATGTGGGATTTCTGACATATCGCGCCCTGGTAGCTCCCCATTTTGGTAAAAAGTACCATCCAGGAAAGCATAGTCCACCTCACGAATCAGGGCAACAATAGAACGTTCCCATTTTGACCATTTGTCAATATCAGGAATAAAAAGGGCAGACTTGGTAGGGCCCGCTATCAAAAAACCAACGGTCTCGGTATATTCATCACGGTGTGGAACTAAGACTGGCTGTACCGAAAGAGTCGCGCTAATCTGAAATATTGTATCCGCAACGATAGGCTGCAGCTGAATATTTCGCAATTGAACCAATTGCCCCCAAGGCCCATTGGTACGCAAAAAACGCGACATCCGTGGCATAACATAAACTGGTACACTGCTCGCACCCATTGCCTCCCGCCCTAGCTGCATCAAACCAGTATAATGCCCCATGTGCCCATGCGTCAGAAAGACGCCCTCCAAGCTCGCATTTCCACTAAGCAACTGTAGCTGATCCTTGAAGTCAGGCGTCGCATCGAACATCCACGACTTTCCCTGCTGTTCGTCTACTACTCCGAGACAGCTCACCATGCGCCGAATCGACTTATCTTTCCAAGCTGCTGTACAGCAACTTTTAGCGCAAGCGGCCTGCGGAAAACCGGCATCCTGTGCAATACCTAGTACCATAAGCTTCAAGCCCGTGCTATCCTGCTCCCTTTCTTGCACTGCTGCTCCTCCCCCACCCAGATGGTCTCCATTTGCGCAAGCAAGCCCCCCAAAAAGCACCAGTACTGCCAGAACGATACGGTTCATCTACTCCTCTAATTTTTTATCCTTAATCTCATTCCAAGTCTTAAACAACACCTCTTGATCGGGGCGCTGCGCTGGCATTTCCCGTAAGGGTGCACAAGCGCGCAGACTGTCGTGACAATCAGCTGGTAGGCGCTGATACAGAGCGGTTCCTTTGGTTTTCCAAGCCAACATTTCATCGGTAACTTGCCGAATAACTTTTCCTGGATTGCCTACTACCAGGCTTCGCTCTGGGATGACCATATCCGCTTTTACGAACGTTAATGCCCCGATAATACTCCCCGCTCCTATTGTCACTCGATCCATGATCACGGCATTCATACCCACCATTGCATTTTGGCCAACCACTGCGCCGTGAATAATAGCACCATGCCCAATATGCGCTCCAGCCTCCAGTCGAACCGTCACCCCCGGAAACATATGTATCGTACAATTCTCCTGCACATTGCAGCCATCTTCGATCACAATACCGCCCCAATCGCCACGAATAGCGGCCCCCGGCCCGATGTAGACTTTTTTACCAATCACCACATTGCCCGTTACTGCAGCTTGTGGATGCACAAAGGCACTTTCATGAATGACCGGGCGAAAGCCTTTAAACTCGTAGATCATATGGTAAAAGGATTTACTAAAGACCGTTAAAGTACAATTTCTGAACCAACAATTTGGTGGAAAGGGCGTATCTTTTAGTGGTACTTGCATTATATGAATAGCACCCTCGCAAAATCCTGCTCTTGGCACAATTCAACTGGACATACGTCAGCGATATTGGAAAACACTATAATATTGGTCT
>JBCCRH010000392.1:0-5743 GCA_039208045.1 Bacteroidota bacterium | reverse complement strand
TCGTTCTTCCATTTCGTTCATACTGTAAATCATACGCAATACCTCCTTAGATAGAGGCTCACCCACTGCACGAACAATTTCTGGCGAACTCAAGCGTCCATCCTTCTCAACAATAAACTTTGCTACTACCGTACCTTCCATTCCTGCCTCTCTTGCAGCTTTTGGGTATTTGATATTGGTATAGATGAATTCTAACATCCTTTTGTCTGCACATTCCTTGCGATCGCTGCCCTTTAGGTCTTCTTCTTCACAGCCAGGAAAGCGAGGCATTTCTTCCACTACTTTGAATACCTCTTCTCCTTGTACAATTGCCCCGGTAGTCGGTAATGCAAACCGAATGGGTAGCGTCATCTCGGTGGCTACTGATTTGCCATCTTTTTTACCAGGTATCCAGTTGGGCATTGCTTCTACAATCGAAAGAGCTGCTTCATCGCATCCGCTTCCAATACCTTTCTCTATCCCTATCTCTGTAATTTCACCTGTGGCTTCCACTGTAAATCGAACAAATACGATACCTTGAGTCTTGGCTGCTACAGCAGCAGTTGGGTATTTTAATTCCTTACCAATAAATGCCACCATCTTTTCGAGCGCACAGGCAGTCTTCTCTTGCATATTGGCTTTCCCTTCGCAGCCAGGGAAACGAGGCATTTCGTCAACCTCCGTTTTCTCTGCAAAGGGTATGGTAATCGATGTCAAGTTGGAATGGCTAGAAAAAGCCATCATAAATAAAGCCACAAAGGGCAAAACAAGGAAGTAGCGCCAAACGGCTTTTCCAGATGATGTTGGTTGTGTCATCATGAGGATTCGTTTTTTTAATTGTGATGAAATAAATGAATTTACCAGCGCAATCGGTGGTCCGGACAAGGATTGGCTGATCAACATTTGGCCATATTCTTTACGCTCCACGGTCTTTAAGACTGCGCGGTCAGCGATATATTCATGTGTATCTCGAATAGCTACTCGATACAGGTATACCAGCGGATTAAACCAAAAGAAGGCTTTCACCACATTCACCAGCAGTACATCCACACTGTGCCAGCCCACAATGTGTGCTCGCTCATGCTTGATAATGCGCGCCAGTTCTTCTTCACTGTAGCTAATCGTGTTGCTCAAAAAGAGCGCCCTAAAAAAGGAGAAAGGCAGATGAGGTTGGTCGGTTTGTACCAATTCGTAGTCTACTCGATATGCTCGTTGAGCATTCTGGTAGAGCATTCCTAACTTAAACAAGCCAACTAGCGTATACCCCAAGCTCAAGATCACTCCAGCAGCATAAACAAGCATTAACCAGTTAATGGGCTGCCCAGGTGCTGGCACAGTGGCCCCACTGGATCGTACTTCAATTAGTTGCAAGGTTTGCACCAAAGGCTGGGCGTAGACAGCGGCTAGCTCTTGTTGGGGCGCTGGCAGAAAAGCAGCCCAATCAACCAAAGGCAGTACCATGCCACTGAGCAACCCAAGCAATAAAAACCAACGGTTGAGCTCAAAGAAGGTCTGCTTTCGCAAAAATGCCCAGTAAATTCCATAAAAGACGAGCCAGCAAATACTCGTTTGTAGCAAATAGGTATACATATGCTCGTAGTTTATTCTTCTTCTAATTTGTCAACCAAGTCGGATAGTTCCTGCACACTCAGCTCTCGGTCTTTTACCATAAAGGAAACCAAACGACTCACCGACCCCTCAAAGTAGTCGGACAGCAGCCGAGTCAATGAAAATCGACTGTAGTCCTCCTTACTCACAATCGGGTGATATTCGTACGTGCGGCCATAGGCCTTGTGGTCTAAAAATTGCTTTTTCTCCAAAATGCGGACAATAGTAGAAATGGAGCTATGTGGCGGTTTCTTCGTCTGCTCCCGCTCAGCGATATGCGTGCGAATATCCGCGACTGTACACGGCCCCAATTGCCAGATAATCTGCATGATTTCTTCTTCCGCCTTAGTCAGTTTGTTCATCTTCGTTAGCCTTTTTGAAAGTGTAACACTTCCTTGAGTTGTTTAATGCGATCTTGTGCGTAGCTTCGGTATTTCGGGTCGCCGCTGGCCACATACTTTTTGTAGTGGCGCATAGCAATCGATTTATCTTTATAGTAAAGGTCGGCGCTTCGGGCCATCTGGAAGAGGTACTTGGCTTCTTCCTTGTATTCGTATGCTTTCGCAAAATGGGTAAGGGCTTTGCGGTGCTGATTACGCTCCACGTACACCCGTGCTAAGTCTTCGTGAAAAGCATGCATTTTAGGCGACGCCCCCTTTTCAATAGCTATCTGAAAGTGCTTAATACTCTCCTCTATTTCTCCCCTATCGCGATAGGCAATCGCCAAGTAGTGATGCGTATATTCATTATCTTTTTTCCGCTCAATGATCTTAGTTAAGGTAGAAATGGCTTCATCCAAGCTGTCCAACTCCACATAGGCCACCCCCAGCAACATCTGGTAGTAATTAGTGGTATCGCCATTTTGCATAGCTCGATTCACCGATGAGGCCACCTGCTCATACTCCTTCTGCTTCTGGTACAGCCGCGCTCGATTGTGCAGATTCTTAATATTATTCGGATCGAGGAAGTTTACCTTATTGGCCATCTTCTCCGCTTCCTCCAACTGTCCCACTGACAAGAAAATATTCGTGATTTGAAGCATCGCTTCCACATCATTAGAGCTGATCTCATACGCCCGCAGAAAGTACCCCAGAGCCACTAGCGGATCTCCCAATCGCAGAGCCAGATAGCCATTCCGCTTAAAAAAATACCCATTCGTCGTATCCATCTGTATCAATCGCTGATAGTAAGAAAACGACTTCCGATAGTTCAGCTCCTGCTCATAGATGGCCCCCAGCGCACTAATCGCCAACGTATTCAAGCTATCCACCTTCAGCGCTTCCCCATAAAACAGCTTCGCATCAGGGTACCGCCCCATCTGCGCATTGCAATACGCCACTTTCAGTATAAAGTCGATATTCTTAGACTTTTCAATATAGCACTGGCTGAGTAGCTTCTGCGCCTCCTCATACTGATATTGCCCCATTAATTCCAGCGCCTCCGCATACAGCTCCTGCCGCTTAGCCTGGCCAGTAGTATCCGGTATTTGCCCCACGAGGCTACCAAAACTGGCTACCCAAAAGCAACAGGTGTAAAGGAATATTCTCATAAAGAAGCCATTTAACTAAAAAATTCGCTGTTTAACTTAAAAATACGTTATTCTTTTTAAAAAAATAGCAGCGAAGCTGCATTGTATACTTGATAGATGCGGGTGGGTTGGGTTTTGGTGGGTGGGAGGAGAAATTTTTCTTTTGATAGAGTCCGCTTGCCACCCACCCTTTTTCTTAGTATCATTGTACCATGAGTAAAAACTTCGAAAACGTATTCCAACAAGCACAAGAGCTTACTCGCTCAGAGCAGCTAGCGCTCATTGCATCGATTGCCCAACTCATCGGGGAAGAAGATGGTGTTCCAGAATATGCTATCAGAGAAAACAACCGACGGCTGCAAGCCTATGATGCAGGGGAGGTCGAGGGTATTCCTTATAAAGAAGCCTTAGATTTTGTGCGTAAGCAAATGGATGCCCACAGATGAACCACAACCTAATTCTACTACCAGATGCGCAGCAAGACATCTTGGATATAGCGCTATGGTATATGGATAATGTTCCAAGCAGTATTGCAGATTCCTTTCTTGAAGCTGTAGATGAAACACTTGAAAAATTGAAAGTAAGTCCTGAACAACATGCTTACAGACATAGTGATGTGAGAGGCATACAAGTCAGAAGGACAGCACCCAAAGGACAAGCACGTAAATTTCCTCATATTATTTTTTATCGATTCGACAACCCTGATATTATAGTTACACAAGTCTTTCCAATGAAATCAGACCCTCGGAATATTAGGCGTTCCTAGTACGAGTCTGAAGAGGAAAAGCACTATATTCCACAGAGAAAGAACCACATATGAGCAAACTGATACCATCTAGCACTGATGAAGAAAAACATAAAGCAACACTGAGAAAACTCATATTAGAGCTCAAAGGCTCTGTCAAGATGCCCGAAGCATTCATTTCTTACGAGGAAGTACTTCAAGAAGCACTTTTAGAAAAATACTTAAAAGCCTAGCTCCCCCACTACTCCCACACCTTCACTTCCACCTCCAAGTCCCAATTAGCCCGCAGCTGATCCAGCTCCCGCCGAAATACTGGCTCTGGCTGTAGCTGCTGATCGTAGTTTCCCGAATCCCAGCGGCCATTGGCATTCCAATCGGTAATGATGCGTACGGTGTAGGTAGATGGGGCGAGGGCATTGAATTCCTGCTTGGTACTGGTGAGGCTGTCCAATGAAAGTTCTTGGAGTACGTTTTTCTCTTGTACGAGTTGCAGGACGTAAGTAGAGTCGGCACTCAAGCCAGTTACGTTGAGTACAATGTTTCCGAAGCGCTTGCGGTCTTCGATTTTTAGGGCTTGCGTAATGGTATCCTGATTGCTCAGGGTATAGATACTGACAATAGCATTGGGTGCAATTTGCAGCTCGTAGTCCACCTTTTCTTTCCAGCTGGCTTGCAGTAAGTAGCGGCGGCTATTGAGCGAGTCGGCGGTGAACGTAAAGGGGATAGGCGTGAGCAGGGTATCTTCGAGGACTTGGATCGAATCCAATCGAACCGAATCCACGGGGAGGTTGAAAAGCACTGGAAAAGGCTTACTTGGGTTCACTGCCATCGATGACTTTTTCCCTTTCAAGTTGAGGGGGTTGACGTTGGCTTTCGCAAAAAATTCATCGCGTTCTTCGTTTTCTATCTGAATGGTATCTTGTAGAATCGTATCCTTCCGCACAATAATGCGCCACGGCAGTGCCTCGGGCTGGTGGTACCAAAACTTTAGGGTGTCTTTATCAAGTTCTTCTACAATCGTCTGTCCCAGATCGGGATAGGAAATTTGATAATCTTTAGGCGGCTGATTAAAAATCATTTTTACCAGGCCGTAGCGCTGCTCATTATCCAACAGGCGTAAATCCGCCGCTTCCTCAAATATTTTTATGGTCTGATCAGGTGTCCGCCCGTCTCCCAGAATAATCAAGCTATCGGCAAAACCAATGCGCTCCGTCTGCTGGTCAAACAAATAATTGAAATTGACATCTTCCAATGCAAAACCCTTAAACGTGCCCGCTCGAATATTCTCGATCTTAAACTTCCCCTCTTCATCGGCGCGCGCAAAATAAAATGGCCGCTCCGTGCGCACCACCGTATCCGCCAAGTTTTCATACAGCATAAACAACGCGCCTTCCACGGGCTCTTCCGTAAACGCATCCACCAATATCCCGCTCAGTTCCAAGGAATCCAAGAACGGCCCCGTACTAAATACAAAACGAAGGTTATCCGCCGGATTTTTCTCCGTCAAATCTTTAATCGCCTCCCCAAAATTGATCGTATAGGTGGCATTTTCGCGTAGCACCTCTTCCTCTGCAAACTCAAAGCGCAGCTTTTTTCCGCGTAAGCGCACATCATAGTCATACTCCAAAGGTGGGCTCACCACTACTTGGTTAAACACATCTTCCAGTACCACCCACTCATCAAAAGCGAGCTCAATGCGTTGCTTCACAAAATTTGTCTGAAAATTCGGCGTCGACCGCGTCGTGTCTACTTGTGGTGGCTGCTCATCCTTTTCTCCTCCTACCGGAGGCAGCGGATTCGCACACTGGCTCAACAAGAATCCCAGACCAATGACAAAAAATAGTAACCTATACATGGCGGCAAATATACTGACGATTAACTGG
>JBCCRH010000391.1:0-5770 GCA_039208045.1 Bacteroidota bacterium | reverse complement strand
TCGTCCTTATCAATTTTTATTGCTCTTACGTCCTCTATCAAATCCGAAAGTCTATTTGCTAATTGCACATAGATTTCATTTTCTCCTAGATCACTACTCTGCTTTGAAAATTGAGAAAGCCTAAAAATGGTAGATGCAAGATTAGAGCCATCACTTCCGAGACTTATGCGGTAAGAAAATTTGTCGAGTTCATCAGGATTTCTCAGAGAAGACGGCTCCAACTGTAGCATTTTCCATGACTGAAATTCTCTTCTGGCGAGCAGTACGGTTGGTGTCTCTGAAGCATAACTGGCTGTTGACAATACGGTACGGGGTAAATTCTTCGCTAAAAATGGTCTCGGTCTTCCACTACTACCACCATCTTGGTGAAGATTTATATAATATTCTCCTTCTTCCTGGGAAGTTGAGATAAAAGGAACGTTTCTCTTACCTTTAATGGTTTCATTTCTCCACTTTGAAGAATGTCTAAATAAAAGATTCTTGTTGGCATCACCTTTCCTCAGTGGAATTAGCTCTTCTTTTACGATTCGAATAGGCTCTTTTTCATTGATATTATCCTCTTCAGAAAGTTCGATTTGCAATGAATACCTTAAGAAATTGTAAGTTGCTCGCGCCTCCTGGCCCAGCTCGTCTTCTCCTTCTCTAGGAATAATCATTTCTACTTCGAATGTAATCCTATCTGCAATTTGACCTCCAACTTGATGAAATATGTTCTTAATGGCTGCTCCTTTGATAAAAGTTTTATTTCTACTTCTTACTAGGCCCGCAGCTTCAATTATCGGCTTATCCGCTAGATAGCTCAAGAATTGGATAGCATCAAAAATGTTGGATTTTCCGACACCATTTTCACCTGCAATGCAGGTAAATGGTCCAAACCTTATATCCACATCAAATAAATTCTTAAATCCTTGGACTTTCAAACGGGTCAACATAGCAATACTTTTGTTGTAAGGACAATATAGCGATATTCAACAAAATCATTTTAATATATAGTTTTGATCTTATTGAAGTCCCTATTCCTTGCCAACCAACTTCTTAAATTCTTTGATCTTTTCATTCGGAACTGTAACAGATAGATGGTAGTGCTTGATTTTCCACTGCCCCTCCTGTTTTTCAACAACACCGGAGCCTCTACAAATGCCCATCCAAGTATCCAAGCTTTCTTCCCACCAAGCGTAGCGACCATCCCTAGAGAAGTAAACCTCCCGCTCTACCGCCTTAAAGTCCCAGGCCACCTCCCGCTCAAAAGCAGCCTTGGCCCAGTCGCGTAGTTCATCGCGTAGCCAGCGCTCCGTCGCATCCGTTCCAATGTAAATGCCGTCAGGCGTCATCGCGCCAAAAAAGGCATCGGCGTTCGCAGTGGCGGCAGCTTGGTGCCAATCATTTACGAAGGTATTCAACTCCTGCACGCGATCGGTAGCCTCTAGCTGGCAGTTGGTTTTACGACGCGTGTCGATGATATTCGTGATTTTCCAGCCGTCATTGGTTTGCACCAGATGAAAGGCATTTACACCACAGTGTAGAAAACGATCATCCACAAAGAAGGTATAATCCGTCCATACGGCGGCCAAGGTTCCGTCGATCTGAATTTGATAATCCCAGATTTGCTCGTTATATACGCCTTCATGAGGAGTACCCATTTGTGTTACAAACCGATCCACATCACCAAGACGAAACTGTGGCTGCCCTTCTTTGTCCATAAAAGTAGTCTGCAAGCCCGCACTGGGGTGGAAAGTGGAACGCACCATGCTAGAATCCCCCAAGCGCATCCCTTCAAAAAGGGTACGTACGGTTCTTAGAATTTCATTTTCTGTTTCTACTTGAGCGGTAGCAAAAAGGGGAAGGAATAAAAAAAGTAGTATTTTTCGAGCCATGACCAATCATTTTTTGCTCAATATACGTACCCGCCTGGGATTGCTGCGCTCTTTAGCCATTTATTACGGCAAGCCGTTTAATAGAAGGCGACTTAAGCAGTTTTATGCAAGTTTTGTTAAAACAGGGGACCTTTGTTTTGATCTTGGAGCTCACCTGGGTAATCGCTCCGATGCCTTTTTGAGGCTTGGCGCGACAGTCATAGCGGTGGAGCCACAGCCTTCTTGTACACAGTTTCTCCGGTTTTGGTTTGGTAAAAATGCACGCTTTACACTAGTGGAACAAGCCGTAGGGGCTAAAGCAGGAACCCTGCCGCTACATATCAGCAGCCTTACCCCCACTGTCACCACCCTGGCCGATCAAGATTGGCAACAAATCATCGATGAAGATACTTCCTTCAAAGTGCGCTGGGATCAAACCCTCCAAGTGCCCATTACCACCCTCGACGCCTTGATTGCTACCTATGGCCTACCCGATTTCACCAAATTCGACATCGAAAACTACGAATGGGAAGCCCTACAGGGGCTCTCCCAAGCACTCCCCTGCCTCTCTTTCGAGTACTACCCAGCTACCATTAGTCGCGCAGTCGATTGCATTCACTACTTAGACCAACTAGGCGATTACGAATGGAACTGGTCTTTTGGCGAAAGCCAGCAGCTTAATGAAAGGGAATGGTTAGCAACAAAAGCTATAGTTGTGGAGCTACAACAAATAGAGCGGGGGGGGCTTTATGGGGATGTGTATGGGCGGGTGAGGGAGGGGGGAGAGCAAGTAGGAAGTAGTTAGTGGGCGGTGGGCAGTAGTCGGTGGGCGGTGGGCAGTAGGCAGTGGGCGGTGGGCGGTGGGCGGTAGTCAGTGGTCGGTGAGGGGTGTTTTTTTTTGAGAGAGCGCGTTTGGGAGAAGTGGCAAAGAGTCGGCTGCTCCGGGGAGTGCCGACTCGGGCGTATAGCCTCATTAAATGCCAAATCAAGTTCTTTTCACCCGTCACCCGTCACCCGTCACCCGTCACCCAAATTGGCTCTTTCCTAGGCGAGCGTTGAATTAAATAGTGAGATACATACATATTATTTTAGCTAATATCGATAATTAGCTATGGCCTTGGGAAGATAATTTTCTGGCACCAAACAATTTGGTTGAGAATAACGGGTTATAATTGTAATTTCGAATGAGAACTACTCGAATGGCTGATCACAAAGGAATAGCAGATGGATATTTACAGTAAAAAATCGCAATGGAAGGTATACCTCGCTGTCGTGGGTGTGATTATCGTACTAATATCTGTGGTATATACGAACCATTTAGCTAATCAGTTGGCGGATGAAGAGGCGAAGAAGATCAAGCAATGGGAATTAGCGCAAGCGCAGATTAGTGATATTGATGATCCAGACTGGGAAACGGGCGATTTTACCCTTCACAATATGATCTTGACGGAAAACAGTAGTATTCCTGTAATCTTGGTAGATGATCGGGATAAGATTACTGCTGCTGTTAATTTTGGAATTAATCGAAATGAAGATGATGAGTACCTGAAGGAGCAAGTGGTTGAAATGCGCGAGGATGGCTTTGAGCCGATTAAGGGGTTTGCTTATGAAATTTATTATAAGGAGTCGAATATTTTGCAGCAGCTGCGCTACTTTCCTTTTGTGCAATTATTGCTAATCGGGGCGTTTATTTTGTTTGGATACCTGGGCTTCAATACGGCTCGGATTGCGGAGCAGAACCGAGTGTGGGTCGGAATGGCCAAGGAAACAGCTCACCAGCTGGGCACGCCCATTTCTGCTATCTTGGCCTGGATTGAGCATTTGAAGCTGATTAGGGAAAAAGATGACGAAGTGATTGAGGTAGTCGGAGAGTTGCGCAACGATGTGAATCGCTTGGAGCTCGTAGCCGATCGATTTTCAAAGATTGGCTCGGAGCCAAAGCTCGATCCTGCTAATGTGTATGAAAAGCTAGAAGAGTGCAGAGCCTACATGCAGCGCCGTGCTTCTCGCAGGGTGAACTTCCAGTTTCCTGATCCTGGGCTTTCGCCAAAAACAATTTTTATCAATGCGCATCTTTTCAATTGGGTGATTGAGAATTTGTTGCGCAATGCGCTTGATGCGATGGGTGGTAAGGGGCAGATCAGTGCGGATGTATACGATGATAGGGACTACGTCTATATTGACATCAAGGATACCGGCAAGGGCATTCCAAATAATAAGTTTAAACGGGTGTTTCAGCCGGGATTTACTACCAAAAAACGGGGCTGGGGCCTTGGCCTATCCTTAGCCAAACGGATTATTGAAGACTATCATTCTGGTAAAATTTGGGTGAAAGATTCGGAGGTCGATAAGGGGACTACCTTTGCTATTGCCCTACCTAAAAGTGCAGAATAATTGGTAGCTACTTCCTGACAACCAAAGCTCACTTGTGTTGTTACTCCCGCATGCAAGTAGATGATTTGATCGGTCTTGGGCGCGAGTGGTTCGCTGGACAATCTTGGCAGCCTTTTCCTTTTCAGGAAACGGCTTGGAAGACCTATTTAGAGGGCTATCATGGTATAGTCAATGCCCCCACAGGTAGTGGCAAGACGTACTCTTTGATTGTTCCTATCTTATTAGAATTCATTCGAGATCATCCAACCGACCGATCAAAAACGAAGAATGGCTTGCAAGCCATCTGGATCACCCCTATTCGAGCGTTGACCAAAGAAATCCAACAGTCTGCCCAGCGGGCTGCGCACGAACTGGGCTTGGACTGGAAAATCGCGATTCGCTCTGGCGACACCTCTACTTCGGAGCGCACCAAACAAAAGCGCAATCCACCCGAAATCCTCATCACTACCCCTGAAAGTTTGCATTTATTATTGGCCACCAAAGGCTATGAAAAGTACTTCAAAAAACTGAAGACGGTGGTGGTAGATGAATGGCACGAACTTATTGGCAGTAAGCGAGGCGTACAGATGGAGCTCGCCTTGTCGCGCCTCAAAGGTTTTTTACCAAAACTCAAGGTATGGGGTATCTCTGCCACTATTGGCAATATGGAGGAGGCTATTGCGGTACTGATGGGTAATAGCTTAGTTGAGGGGGAATACAAGGTGATTAAGGCTGGCATACAAAAACAGATTGAGGTCAAAACGGTATTGCCCGATGAGATTGAGACCTTCCCTTGGTCGGGGCATTTGGGGATTAAGCTGCTGCAAAAGGTATTACCTATTATCCGCGATAGTTCCAGTACTTTGATTTTCACCAATACTCGCGCACAATGCGAAATCTGGTACCAGCACTTGCTGGATGCCGACCCTGACCTGGCGGGCGTCATGGCTATGCACCACGGCTCCATTGACCGAAAGCTGCGCGATTGGGTGGAGAATGCTTTACACGAAGGAACACTGAAAGCAGTAGTGTGTACCTCCAGCTTAGACTTGGGCGTGGACTTTCGACCCGTCGAAACGATTGTGCAGATTGGTAGCCCAAAAGGAGTGGCGCGCTTCATTCAGCGGGCGGGGCGGAGTGGGCACCAGCCAGGGGCGCGGAGCCGCATTCATTTTGTACCTACCCACTCTTTAGAATTGCTGGAAGGGGCGGCACTGCGCGAAGCTATTGAAGATCAGCGCTTGGAAAGCCGGATTCCATATATTCGATCCTTCGATGTATTGATACAGTATCTAGTCACTCTTGCTGTATCAGATGGCTTTGTGCCAAAAGTCATTTTGGAGGAAGTCAAAGGCACTTATGCCTACCAGAGCATTACACCGGATGAATGGGCTTGGGTGCTCGATTTTATCACCACTGGGGGTGAGGCTTTGAGTGCTTACAACGAATACAAAAAAGTAATTGTCGAAAATGGTATCTACAAGGTAGATAGCAAGCGCGTGGCCTTACAACATCGCCTCTCTATGGGGACGATTGTGAGCGAT
>JBCCRH010000390.1:0-5790 GCA_039208045.1 Bacteroidota bacterium | reverse complement strand
TTGTAGAACAATAGAATCTGGTGTAATGCGAATCGTATCTTTGAGTTGATAATCATCAGAGAAGCTTAGTTGACTCTTTAGTACAATAGGAACTTTTTGCTCCAATAAATCTTCTAGTTCAAAAAACAATCGATCGTGATTAATCTGTAGAATATTAATATCACTAGTAGACAACTGCTCTTCAATCGCATTAGTCAATTGTCCCCGATTCAAATCTAGCTGGCTGACTTGCCGGAGATCAAAAAAGAGCATTAGCTTGGGATTGGAGAAATACTCGTACATCAAATCCCAGCCATTGCCGCTCAAGCTGACGGTTAGATCGGTGGGCGGCAAGGTACTTAAAGCTTTTCCTTCAGGCAGGGTATAATTAATAGTGACTGCCTTTTTGGTTGGGTACTGCTGCGACAATTTGACCAAAAGCCAAAAAATAAAAGCTATGCCAATACATATTATTAGCATAGCTCTATCTTCTCCGATTTGAAGGGAGAATTGATTATTATTAGCTTTTGCTGTCATCTTCAGTGTATACGGAGTTAGTCATTTCTTTCGAAATAGCATTGCGGGTCACTCGAATATACACCTTATTTCCAATTTCCAATGTGATGATCTCATCCTCTATCTTGGTGATTTTTCCTAAAATACCGCTTGCGGTGACTACTTCATTTCCTTTTTCGAGCCCTTCCATAAAGACGCGCTGTTCCTTCTGCTTCTTAGACTGTGGGCGAATCAAGAAGAAATAAAATACCAAAAACATAGCACCGATAAATACCAAATTGAGCATTCCTCCGGCATCACCTCCTGCTTGTAATAATAAGACTTCTGATAACATATTCGTTTATTATGTGGTTAAATCTGAATGATCTATTGAACTACTTTGGGCCGCACATATCCTTGTAAGTAAATCTGGGTTTGTGCGGGGTAGGTATTGGCTGTAACTACAACAGGCTTCCGTTGGTTTTGTGTCTTTCCCTCCGTTTTGAATTCTACCTTAATCGCTCCCGAGTCGCCTGGCTCTATGGGGTTTTTAGGCCAATTCGGCACAGTACATCCACAGGTGGAGCGCGCATCTGAAATTAGAAGCGGTACTTTCCCTTCATTAGCAAATTTAAAGGTTTTTACAACGATTTCCCCTTCTTTCACCTCCCCAAAATCATAGCTCAACTCCTCAAATACCAATTTGGCTACATTGATAGTATCTAATGGAGTATCTGCACTTACTGGATTGCGAATAATATCGGCAATTTTTCCCCCTTCATTGGGAATAGCTTCTAATTGCTTAGCTGAATTACCTTGAAGCTGATCGTTTTTGCAAGCGCAAAAACAAAATATTAAGAGCAGGCCGAAGGATACAAGCTTAAATTTATTCGTAGCAATCATAAAGAGTCTATTTTACGAAAGTGCAAAATTAGGGGTTTTTAAGAAGAAAAAGAAGGTTTCATAGGCTTAGGTACTGCAAACCTGGCCTTATGCAGCAGCAGACAGCTACGCCAAGTACATCATGCAAATCGATAAAATTTCTAAATTAGCAGTCAAAAGCGACGGTATGGAACAGCACAAGTATAATTATGGGATTATTGGGAATTGTAGCTATCTAGCTCTAGTGGGTACCAATGGTAATATTGGCTGGATGTGTTGGCCTCGATTTGATAGTAGCTTCATTTTTGGCACCTTGCTGGATGATGATAAAGGAGGAGAATTTAGTATTTCCCCAGAGTGGGAAACCTATACTAGTACACAAGCTTACCTGCCTAACTCCAATATTTTGGAAACGACCTTTGACTGTGAAGATGGGAAGTATAAAATTATTGATTTTGCCCCTCGCTTCCATCAGTACGAGCGTTTTTATAAGCCCTTGATGCTTATTCGTAAGGTAGTGCCATTGGAGGGACGACCCCGCATCAGAGTGGTGTGTAATCCCGTTGGCGAATATGGGCAAACGCAGCCCAGCAAGGTATTTGGTAGCAACCATATCCGCTATGAAGGCCTAGGCTCTCAGGTGCGCCTAACGACTAATATTGCACTCACGTTTGTGGATCAGGAGCAGGCTTTTGTGCTCAACGAAACGAAGTACCTTATCCTTACGCACGGCGTTCCGTTGGAAGCACCGCTTGCCTCTACTGCCGAGACGTTCCAGACTAAGACCCTCCACTATTGGCAAAAATGGGTGAGTAATACCTCTACCGAGAATTTCCGGCAGGAGGCAGTGATTCGGTCGGCGCTTACGCTAAAATTGCACCAGTACCAAGACACTGGTGCTATTATTGCGGCAGCTACCACTTCTTTGCCAGAATACCCTGGTAGCACCCGCAATTGGGACTATCGCTTTTGTTGGTTTCGGGATGCCCATTATACGCTCAAAGCTTTGAATGACCTAAGCCACTTCGGTATTCTTCGGGACTATGCCAATTTTGTAGAAAACATTGTACTGGGAGAGGACAATCGTTACCATCCCCTCAACCCCATTACGATGAATGGAAAGCCGGTAGAAAAAATACTACCCTTGAAAGGATATCGTGGAGAACGCCCAGTGCGAATTGGGAATCAAGCGTATGAGCACATCCAGAACGATGTATACGGGCAAGTATTAGTCACCATGCTTCCTTTTTTTACAGACAGACGCTTGGTGGGGCCACAGAGTAAGCGCATCATTGGTATTGTGCAGCACTGTCTAGATATGATTGAAGCTACCATGGAAGAGCCAGATAATGGCCTGTGGGAGTTTCGTGGGATTTCGCAATTGCATTCGTACACTTTCCTATTCCATTGGGCAGGGAGTAATGGAGCCAAAAAGGTGGCTCAGCAAATTGGCGACAGCCAAATGGAAGCGCAAGCAGATCGCTTGATCAAAGCATCAGCAGCGATGATTGAGCGCTGCTATGATGAAGAACGAGGCGTATACACACAAGCCATCGACAGCCCGAATTTAGATGCTAGCCTTCTACAGCTTATCAATATGGGGTACCTCGATCCACAGAGTGATCGGGCAAAGCAGCACCTAAAAGTACTGGAAGAAGAACTAGGCACGGAGAGCGGCTTATTTTTCCGCTACAAGCATATTGATGATTTTGGAGAGCCAGAGAGTACCTTCTTGATCTGTGCATTCTGGTATGTGGAGGCACTAGCGAAGATGGATCGCTTGGAAGAAGCTATAAAGATATTTGACAATTTGCTCTCGCACAGTAACCACTTGGGCTTATTGAGTGAAGATATTCATGCCATTACGGGTAGTCAGTGGGGTAATTTTCCGCAGACCTATAGTCATGTGGGGCTAGTAAATGCTGCTTTTATGATTAGTCGTAAGATGGATAAGCCGGTGTATCTATGAAGCTAGAGAAGCGACTATATTTGGTGGGTTTTATGGCTTCGGGCAAATCATTTGTAGGTAAGCGATTAGCCGAACGCTTGCAAGCTCCATTTGTCGATTTGGATGACCGAATAGAAGCAGCTGCTCAGATGAGTATTGCAGAACTCTTTGCAGTGAAGGGCGAAGCTTATTTTAGAGCCTTGGAGCGCGATTGTTTGCACAAAACCGCTCAGGAAGCTCCCCTCATTGTAGCCTGCGGTGGCGGAACCCCCTGCTTTTTTGATAATATGCAATGGATCAAGTCCAATGGGATGAGCTTGTTTTTAGACGTTGCACCCGCTGTGATCGCGCAGCGCTTAGAGCATGAAATGGCTCATCGTCCTTTGCTCTCGCATTTGTCATTGGAAGAGCTAGAGGCATTTATTGTGCAAAAACTAGATGAGCGAGGTCCCTACTATCAACAGGCAGATATTCGCTATGAGGTGACTTCTACGGAAGATGAAGTAATTGAGCATCTTATGGCCTTCTTTTTACAAATAACTGGGCATTAGTATATGGTAACAATAGCAGGTATCGACTTTGGAAGCAAACTGGCAGGTACTACTGTAATTGCTTGGCAAGACGAAAAAGGGCAAGCCATTTGGCTTCAAAGCCAAAAGAAAAAGGATGCGGATCGGTTTATTCTGGATTGGGCGACCGAAAATCGGCCAACTACCATTTATTTGGATGCTCCACTGTCCCTACCGGGTGTTTTTCGAGAGATGGCAGGCTATGAGGATTACTTTTATCGGAAGGGCGACCGAGCACTGCGCGCGATGTCGCCTATGTTTTTGGGAGGCTTGACCGCAAGGGCCATGCAGCTGAGGCACCAACTAGAAGCAATAGCGGTTCAAGTTTGTGAGGTATACCCCGGAGCACTGGCCCAACATTTAGCTTTTCCTAAGGGGACCTACAAAAAAGATAAAGCTTACTTGGCCCCTTACGCCAATCAATTAGAAGAGCTTTATGGATTGACTATCAAGAAGGAAGCCCTACAAAACTGGCATCAATTTGATGCGTTGCTAGCCCTATGTAGTGGTATCAGGCACTTGGCTGGTGAGGCACAGGTACATGGTGATCCAGAAGAGGGGCAGATTATTGTATAAGGATTTTTGAATAGCGGCGGGAAATTCTATTTTTACTAGCTCGATAGATATACTGACGATTGAGTAGTAACGCTACAGCGCGACTACTTCAATATCAGTATATACTGCACCAAAGTGGTTTGCATGTGGCAAACCACTTTGCGTCACGTACAGAACCGATAAGCGACACCAAATGGCATACAAAATTACGGTCCCCTTCTTTGCATTTAAGCTACAGCTCTCCCCTACTGGCCAGTTTCTGGCTCCCCTGCACGACAAATCGGTTTTGAGCCTTGCTGAGCCCATGCACCTACTGGCTGGGAAGTATGCCGAAGCCTTCCAAAAAAAAGTATTGAATAAAGGCGATTATCTACCATTGGTAGATCATCAAATTACCGGTGATTTTTATAAGAACGAATTGGTTGTTGCTTTTAAAAAAGCTAAGAATGGGGTGAGTTTCCCTAAGTTTGAGTTGGTTTTTGACTATTTCTACAACGAACGGGATCAAGGAGTCTGGGGCATTTTACCGGTACTATCGCTCGAAGCATTTGGGGAAGATCTGGAACAATTGGAGCAACGCTTGGAAGAAGCGGTTCGCCTAGATTTTGCTAGAAATAAGCGCCTAGAAAACGTCTTCTCTATCGTCTCTACTATCTGGTATGATGCAGTGCAAATGCAACAAGAGCAGTTGGAACTGAAAACCTTCACGCTAAAAGAGTTAGAAAATGCAGACGGAGAGGCCACCGAGCAATTGCTACCACAAGTAGCTACCGAGCTGAAGATCAATCGCCAAGTGGTCTATGGCCGAAAGCGAGAAATGGATCAACTATCCAGGGCGATCAAGGGGAAGTTTAATCAGAATGTCATTCTGGTAGGCCCTTCTGGAGTAGGGAAAACGGCATTGGTCTGGGAGTTGGTGAAGCAGAAGCGGAAGCGCAAAATAGCAGAACGTATTTGGGAAACAACAGCTTCTGTGCTCATTAAGGAGCTGATGCGCAATACGGGCTGGGAAGCAAATCTGGGTTTGCTTTGTAAGGAACTGGCAGGCTCTGAGCATATTCTATTTGTGCGCAATTTGATGGAGTTATTTGAAGTAGGGCAATACGTGGGGAATGATTCCAGCATGGCAGATTATTTGCTTACCTATATTAGTCGAGGCGAAGTAGTGCTGATCACCGAGTGTTCGGAGGAAGAGCTGGGACAAATTGAGCTCCGCAACCCGAGTTTTACGAAAGTATTTCAGCTCATACGCCTGCAAGAGCCACAGGAGGACTTGGAGTGGATTATCCAAGAAAAGGTAAAAGATATTGCACGCTCTAGAAATGTCTTTATCAGTGAAGATGCGATACAGGAAGTGATTCG
>JBCCRH010000389.1:0-5940 GCA_039208045.1 Bacteroidota bacterium | reverse complement strand
GGCGCATATCGGGGGCTTTGCTTTTGGCTTGGTGGCTGGGTTTTATTATCGCGTGGCTTTTCCTGCGGCCCCCCGCTAAACCACCGCTAAAACGGGTACTTTGGGCAGCCCCGATAGCTATCGGGGCTATCCGCTAAATGAGGCACTTTGGTAGCTTGTTTGGCATAGTCGCAGCTCGTCTTCGCTTTTCGCTCAGCCTTCGCTACTCCTTGCCTCACTAAGCTACCAAAGCACCTCCTACCGCTCCTATCTGGGCTGCGGCCCCCCGCTAAACCTTGGAGGTTGACCAGTGCGAACCTGGAAAAACCTCCAAGGTTGTCCCATCACGCATGTGTCAACCTCCAAGGTTATGCCGGCCCGCTTGGCAAACCGGAACGAAGACCTTACTTTTGTGACTTATTTAAAAAAAGCGAAAAAACGTCGGTTATGTCAGCGGAGATTTTTGATAAGGTAAAAAAAGTACTAGACGAGATTAAGGAGAATGCTCCTCAGTCCTTGGACGAGCTAGAGCAATTTCGCATTAAGTATTTGGGCTCCAAAAATACCATCAAACCCCTATTTGGAGAAATCCGAAATATTGCCAAAGAGCGCAAGGCAGAATTTGGACAGCTAGTGAATAGCCTGAAGGAAACGGCGGAGCAGAAATTCCAAAACCTAAAGAGCACCCTCGAATCACAGCAGGAAGCTGCTGCTGCGCAGCAGCTCGACCTGAGTGCCCCTGGTGATCCACAAGCATTAGGTGCCCGCCACCCGATTTCGATCACCATGAATCGCATCATCAAAATATTTGAGCGCATTGGGTTTATCGTAGAAGAAGAGCGCGAGATAGAAGACGATTGGCACAACTTCACCGCGATGAATACGCCAGAAGACCACCCTGCCCGCGATATGCAAGATACTTACTACCTCAAGGATAGTACCTCCATGCTCTTGCGTACCCACACCTCCTCCGTGCAGGCCCGCGTGATGAAAAGCCAACAGCCTCCCATCCGCATCATTGCTCCAGGAAGAGTGTACCGCAACGAAACGGTCTCCGCTCGCGCGCACTGCCAATTCCACCAAGTGGAAGGTCTCTACATCGATGAAAATGTATCCTTTGCCGACCTCAAGCAAACTCTGCTGTACTTCGCCAAAGAAATGTACGGCCCCGACGCTCGCATTCGTATGCGCCCCTCCTACTTCCCCTTCACGGAGCCCAGCGCCGAAGTGGATGTATACTGGGGCCTAAAAGACGAAACCGATTACCGAATCACAAAAGGCACTGGCTGGCTAGAAATCCTGGGCTGCGGCATGGTGGACCCCAATGTCCTCCAAAATTGCGGTATTGATCCTGATCGGTACTCCGGCTTTGCCTTCGGCATGGGTATTGAGCGGCAGGCGATGCTTCTTTATAAAATTGATGATATTCGTCTGCTTTTTGAAAATGATGTCCGCTTCTTAAAGCAGTTTGTTAATGCGAGATAAAGAAATTATGGGTGGACTCCTTGCGGATTGCAAATCCGCTTGGCACGGGCTATGTTTATAGAAAAAGCTACGCTCGCCCTCAGTGGGCCCGCCGGAGGCAGCTCCGGTAAAACAAACAAGAAAGAACATGAAACCATCCATACCAAAAGGAACCCGCGACTTTGGCCCCCAACAGGTCAATCGTCGCAACTATATCTTCAATACCTTACGCGAAATATTCGTGCGCTACGGCTATCAGCCCATCGAGACACCAACGATGGAAAGCCTCAATACTTTGACGGGTAAATACGGCGAAGAAGGAGATAAGCTCCTATTTAAAGTGCTGAATAATGGGGATTATTTAGCGAAAGCGAATAAAGAAGCCTTGAGTACTCTAGACTCCACCAAACTGACAAACTCCATTTCTAAGCGCGGCCTACGCTACGACCTTACGGTTCCTTTTGCCCGCTTTGTGGTGATGAATCAAAACGACATTGCCTTTCCTTTCAAACGGTATCAAATACAGCCGGTATGGCGAGCAGATCGTCCACAAAAGGGGCGCTATCAGGAATTTTACCAGTGTGATGTGGATGTGGTAGGCTCTGATTCCCTTGTGTATGAGGCGGAGCTAGCACAGATTTATGATGAGGCCTTCGCTAAGTTTGGCGTGCAAGTGATCATTAAGATTAACAATAGAAAAATACTTTCGGGTATCGCAGAAGTGGCGGGTATTACCGACCGCTTTGCAGAAATGACGGTAGCCATTGATAAACTCGACAAGATCGGATTGGAAGGGGTGCAACGAGAAATGGCGAAGCGCGGTATTGGCGAAGCAGCCATTCAAAAAATCACGGAAGTGCTGCAAGTCAAAAGCTTGGAGGAGCTGAAACCACTATTTGCGCAAAGCGAAACTGGAATGAAGGGGATTACAGAGTTGGAGACGGTATTTGGGTACTACGACCCAGCTAGCGCCACAAACACTGTGCTATTTGACATTACGCTGGCGCGTGGTTTGAGCTATTATACAGGCTGTATCTACGAAGTAGCGGTGGATACGAGCGTTCCCGCTCAGGCTAATGTAAAGATGGGGAGTATTGGCGGTGGAGGCCGCTATGATGATTTGACGGGGATTTTTGGCCTGAAAGGAGTATCAGGTGTAGGTATCTCGTTTGGCGCTGCCCGCATTTATGACGTGCTGGAAGAGTTGGATTTGTATCCCGATGCTAGTACAAACGAGCTGAAAGTCTTGTTTATCGCTTTTGACGAAGAGACCTTGAGTTATGCTTTTAAAGCCACTACGCAGGCACGAGCAGCAGGGATTAATGCGGAGCTGTATCCTGAAGCAACGAAGCTGAAGAAGCAGATGAAATATGCCAATGCTCGGAATGCCCCTTTTGTCGTTCTGATTGGTAGTGAGGAGATGAAAACTGGGCAATTGAGCCTTAAGAACATGGAGTCGGGAGAGCAGGAGCAGTTAACTTTAGCCGCCATCATTGAAAAATTAGCGTAAGCAGTGTCACAGATGCAAGCACCCAAATACGCCACCTACCAAGCTGTACGGCAGGCGATAGAAGAAGAACGAACGAACTGTCAAGAGCTGGTAGACTACTACTTAGCTCAAATAGAAGTAAGCACAGCGACCAATGCTTATGTCGAAGTATTTGCTGAAGAGGCGAAGGTACAAGCCAAGGCATTGGACGAAAAGAGGGCTGCTCAGCCAGATGGGATAGGGCGGTTATTTGGTGCGGTGATTTCTATTAAAGATGTGCTTTGCTATAAAGATCACGAGGTGACGGCTAGCTCTAAGATCCTGGGGGGCTTTCGATCGCTATTTACGGCAACCGCTGTGGAGCGCCTATTGGCAGAAGATGCGATTATTATTGGCCGTACCAGTTGTGATGAATTTGCGATGGGGTCGAGCAATGAAAATTCGTACTATGGGCCGGTGAAAAATGGAGCGTCTCTAGATCGGGTGCCAGGGGGGTCTTCTGGTGGTTCTGCGGTGGCGGTGCAAATGGATACTTGCTTAGCTTCTTTGGGTAGTGATACGGGCGGTTCGGTGCGCCAGCCTGCTGCTTTTTGTGGGGTGGTGGGGATGAAGCCGACTTATGGACGTGTTTCGCGCTATGGGTTGTTGGCTTATGGCTCTTCTTTTGATCAGATCGGCGTGCTGTCACACAGTGTGGAAGATGCAGCATTACTGCTCGAAATTATGGCGGGTAATGATCCGATGGATAGTACTTCTAGTCACAGGCCTGTTCCGGCTTATTCCAAAGAATTAGTAGCAAAAGAACGCTATCGGATTGCCTATTTTGGGAAAGCCTTAGAAAGTGAGGGTATGCACGCGGATATTCGCAAAGCGACTCATCAGCTAATTGAAGACTTACAACACGCAGGGCATACGGTGGCATCAGTTGATTTTGACTTGTTGGATCATATTATTGCAGCCTACTACGTGCTAACTACAGCGGAGGCCTCGACTAATCTTTCTCGCTATGATGGCATTCGCTATGGCTATCGCAGCTCGAACGCCCAAGATTTGATGGAAACCTATAAGAAGAGTCGAACGGAAGGCTTCGGAGCAGAGGTGAAGCGTAGAATTATGCTGGGCACCTTTGTGCTTAGTTCTGGTTATTACGATGCTTATTATACCAAGGCGCAAAAAGCACGCCGCCTCATTCAAGAGCGCACCAATGCTATTTTTGAGGACTACGATTTTATTTTGGCGCCAGCCTCCCCAACCCCTCCCTGGAAAATTGGCGAAAAAGAGGATGATCCAGTTTCCGTCTATCTAGAGGATATTTTCACGGTACAAGCTAATATGACGGGTATTCCCGCGATTTGCTGGCCTGTCGGAACAGACGAAGCAGGGCTTCCTATCGGTATGCAATTGATGGCGCCGCGTTTTGCAGAGCAAGAATTATTAGCTTTCGCTAAAGGCCTAAATGGCCAGTAATAAGTATGATTTTAGTGCAAAACAGAGAAAACTGCCAGGATTTCCAACAATTGCGGGGAACTTGAGTTATTTTGGTGACGTACTCAAACCATACAGAGAAAACTATGCCCCCCGTTGTGAAGTCCTTATTGCTGCTTTTTCTGGGTATGCTTAGTAGTAGCTTCCAGGTAATGCCAGTAGATCGAGTAGCCATTCCTGCTTACGAAGAAAAAGTGGTAAAAGATCGCTTGAAGAATCTGAAGGATCCACTTTTTAAGCCTAAGTATACTAGAGTAGTGAGAGCATATATCAAAAACTATACGCTCTATAACCGACCGCTTTCTGAGCGAATTATTGGTCGGGCACAAAACTATTTTCCGCTCTTTGAAAAACTTTTGGAAGAAAAAGGCTTACCCAGTGCACTCAAATATTTGCCTATTGTAGAATCAGCACTACTACCGAAAGCGTCATCTAGAGTGGGAGCTGGAGGCTTGTGGCAATTTATGCCTTACACAGCTATTGAGCAGGGCTTGGCTATTAATACTCAACTGGATGAGCGCTGTGACCCTCATAAGTCTACTAAGGCAGCGCTAGATTACCTGATGATACAATACGAGCGATTTAAAAGTTGGCCTTTGGCCTTGGCTGCCTACAATGGTGGGCCTGGGCGTGTGCGACGTGCGATAAGGCGGGGGGGAAGCCGTAATTTTTGGAAGATTAAGCGCTTTTTGCCTAGAGAAACCCGAAACTATGTTTCGGCCTATATTGCCGCAGCTTATTTGATGGAGTATTATCAGGAGCATGAGCTCACACCGGATATGCCTGCCTTGGATGAGCAGCTCACTACTACGATTAGCATACACGAAAAATTAGACTTCTACACCATTGCTCAGCTGACTGGGCTGAGCTTGGGCACCATTCAAGCGCTCAATCCATCCTTTCATCAAAACCATATACCTGCATCGGCGAATGGGCATTTTTTATGCTTACCGCAACGGGTAATGCCTGCGGTGCAGGATTATTTGTACTTCAACGCTAAGATGGATTTAATGGAGCATCCTGTCTGGGAAGCACCGATTGTGTTAGATGCCCCTTTCCTATCGTATGATACAGCCTACACCGAAAAAATATGGTATGTGGATGGTCGAAAGACACTACAAGAAATTGCACAACAATTGGATTGTGCTCCTTATCATTTACGCCAGTGGAATGCTATTCCAAAAGATTCTATAGCTGTAGCGGATACGCTGCTAACTTTTTTTGGCCCCAAGCAGCTAAAGCGCTTTAACCCCTTGGTCAAAGTTGATGAGGTGACGCCTTTGGACGCTACTGTATCTATGGATTGTTTGAACTCTACAGATGTAGGAGCGATGATTGCAAGAACTAAAATAGAAGGGGTACCCCTTTATTTTGCGCCAAGCGAAAAAATCAGATTGCGAGATATACCTACGTATTTGCCAGAAGCCGATTTGCCAACCTTGATGGAGCTCAATAATATGGAGCCAAAAACTTGGATTGATGCAGGGCAACATATTATTATTAAGCGACTATAAATTGGCGAG
>JBCCRH010000388.1:0-5951 GCA_039208045.1 Bacteroidota bacterium | reverse complement strand
GCCAGTTCCACCTGCGACAGCTTGGGGCGCTCCTGAAGATTGAGTAGCAGGATCAGTTGATTGATACTGATATTATAATCGGTCTCATCAATCTTCTTTTGGGCCAATTTGCGGTAGCGCTTCATGGATTTTTCCAAGAGATAAAAGATAGTATTCTGTGGTAGTTGAAATGTCATAGCTATAAATTGTATGACACAAATATATTTGATGTATCATATAATTGCAATAGCAACACACTTTTTTTCTTCTGTTAGATGGGGTTTGACAGAAAACCGCCATTTAAGTGCTCTATTTGGCGGAAATGGTGTGTGAAAGTGCTATTTTCGCCAAATATCGTATTTATTTGGCGGAAAAAATAGACTATGACAAATGCGAAACTAATTGGCCGCAAAGAAGAGCAGGCTATTTTAAAAGCGGCCCTGAGCTCAGACGAAGCAGAGATGGTGGCAGTGATTGGCAGGCGACGAGTGGGAAAAACATTTTTGATAAAGAATGTTCTAGCTGAGTATATTGATTTTGAAATAACAGGGATTCAAAATATGCCACGCAAAGGGCAACTCCGCAATTTTGCCTACGCACTATCGGAAGCATCAGGGAAAAAGGAAGCGGTTCCAGAGGATTGGTTTTCTGCTTTTGTGAGACTCATCGAGCTATTGAAAACTAAAGTGGGGAAAGATAAACAAGTCGTCTTTTTTGATGAATTACCATGGCTAGCAACCACCCGTTCTGGTTTTTTACAAGGCTTAAGTTTCTTCTGGAATAGCTGGGCTGTCAACCAGCGTATTGTAGTTGTTATTTGTGGATCGGCAGCTTCATGGATGATTCAAAAAGTAGTGAATCACAAAGGGGGCTTGCATAATAGAATTACCAAGCTGATACAGCTTTATCCATTCACATTGGCAGAAACAGAAGCCTATCTGGTATCAAGAAATATTCACTTGAACCGCTATCATACGACTCAACTGTACATGGCAATGGGAGGTATCCCGCATTACCTAAAAGAGATTAAGGCAGGGGAGGGGGCTGTGCAAAATATTAACCGAATTTGTTTTTCGCCGACAGGACTACTTCGGAAAGAATTTACCCGCTTATATGCGTCACTTTTCAGTAATTCGGAACGGCACGTAGCCATCATTCGAGCACTAGCTACTACTTGGAGTGGGCTAAATCGAAGTGAAATTATCAAACAGAGTAAACTCTCTGATGGTGGTGGTACCAAACGAATCTTAGAGGAACTCGAACAGTCCGGCTTTATTAGTCGCCACTACCCCTTTGGAAAGAAAAAGAATGGCCTAATTTACCGCTTGACCGATGAATATTCCTTATTCTATCTGAAATTTATTGAGCCTAAGAATAACCTAGAGACAGAAGTATGGCAAAAATTAAGTCAGACTCAAACGTACAAAAGCTGGTCGGGCTATGCCTTTGAAGGTATCTGTTTAAAACACGTGGCTGAAATCAAGAAAGCACTGAGCATCGGCGGAGTTTATGCGGAGACACATACATTTTATCAAAAAGGAACAGCAACCCAAAAGGGCGTCCAAATTGACCTGCTCATCGATCGCAATGACCAAGTCATCAACCTTTTTGAAATTAAATTCTACAATGCACCTTTTGAAATATCTAAGTCCTATGCGGTAGAGCTCCGAACTAAGCTAGGCGTATTCCAGCAAGCGACGAAAACGCGCAAGCAAGTGTTTATCAATCTACTTAGTCCTTTTCCATTAGTACCGAATAAGCATAGTGTAGGACTAGTTGATAAGGCCTTAAGCTTGGACGATTTATTTGCCGACTGAGTAGGCTAGGTAAGTTTTAGGGCCACGCGGATTACAAATCCACTGAGCGCGGGCCAAGTTTCAAGGAAAAAAGCCTAGCACACGCCCAGCGGATTTGTTCCTTAAGCTGCTGCAAAATGAGTATCTTCTCGACGATAGGGAGCATAAAAGGCTAAGACAATATCTGACTTTGGAATTCCTGCTTCGTGTAGTTCATTTGCGGCACCTTGCTCTGTCCAGTCTTCCTGAATCCAGATCTTACCATCTTCTTTTAAGTTAATATGCAGTACACATTGGTGGATACGTTCTGAGGCTTTCCACCCTGTGCGCATGAGGAGAAAATACTTTTTGTCTTTATCAATAATAATTTGATTCTCAAATTCAAGCCATTGCCCTATGGGATTAAATGCTGCATGTCTGAGCAGCAATTGCTCAATATGAGTAGCGTATTGTTTTATTTTATCCATGTCTTCATAATTCCAGCTTATAAATATAATCAATTCTGGCTAAGCATTCCACTGTTACCGATCATACCCAAAGTGCTGCAACTGCCGATCGTCATCGCGCCAATTGTCTTTTACTTTGACGTGTAGTTCCAAAAATACTTTCTGCTCTAGCCACGTTTCAATGGACTTGCGGGCCTCCATGCCTAATTGCTTAATGGCTTTGCCTGCTTTGCCGATAATGATCGCTTTTTGCGTTTTGCGGACTACATAGATTTCTGCGCCGATGCGTACGAGTGGGGTGCCGTCTTTGGTGGTATCTGCTTTGAACGAAGTGACTAAGACTTCACAGGAGTAGGGAATTTCTTGATGGTACAGCGTCAAGATTTTTTCTCGAATGATTTCGCTGACGAAGAAGCGCTCGGGGCGATCGGTGAGCTGATCTTTCGGGTAGTAGACGGGGCCTTCCGGCAAATATTGAAGGATGAGTTCGAGGAGTTTCTCGGTATTCTTTTTAGTTAGTGCAGCGATGGGGATAGTTTCTGCAAATTGTACATGCTTGTTCCAGAAGTTGATGAGTTCGAGGATGCGCTCATCAGAAGCTAGGTCCACTTTATTGAGTACAAGAAATAGGGGCACTTCTAAGCTATTCAGGCGCTCCATGATGGGATCATCGGCAGCGTACTGCTCCTGGATGCTGGTCACAAAAAGCATAATATCGGCATCCTGAAAAGTCGTGCTGACATAGCGGTTCATCGCTTCTTGCATTTTGTAAGAAGGGTCTTTGATGATGCCTGGGGTATCGGAAAAGACGACTTGGAAGTCTTCTTCACTGACAATCCCGATGATACGGTGCCGCGTAGTTTGGGGTTTGTTGGTGATGATGGACATGCGCTCGCCTACTAGGGCATTCATCAGGGTGGATTTGCCGACGTTGGGTTGGCCAATGATGTTTACGAAACCGGATTTATGCATAGGAAAGAAAAATATATTAGCTATGTATCTTTATGTAGACAGTTGTCTTGGGTTAGACTATTTCGTATACCCTTGATATTTGCCTACGGCGTGTTCCTTTTCCAGTCGATGAAAAGGAACCAACTCCGATAACTATCGGAGTTGCAAATTTAAGGCTTTCGCGCGAAGCTGGCACCCGCACCCACCAAATTTGCCGTTCCTCTGCGCAATTATACTGACGATTAAGTGGTTTGCAATTAGCAAACCACGATAATGTCAGCATATCGCGTACCGCGGCACGCGGTATACTGCACCGAAGTGGTGTTGCATGTGGCAAACTACTTTGCATCACGTATATATGTTGGGAAAGCGCTTGGCGTGTAAGCGATGTGCAACAGTAGCATCAGCCTTAGGCTGAGGATAGCCCGTAGGGCCGAGCGAATAGCGAGCTGTGGAACGTAGCGACCCCCGATGGCCATCGGGGGATACACCCATAATTTGCAATATTTTCTAATACGTCAGCTGACGAACTTGATTATGTAGTAGGTGCTCTACCATTTGATAGACGACCTTGGCTTTGTGGGGGCGCCAGTTGACGCCATTGAAGTGCCGACCGAAATTGACGTAGTTTTGGAGGCGGGTTTGTTGCATTTCGTCTTGGACATGCTCCAAGGTATTGAGGAAGCAAATCCAGCCGTCTTCTTCTTTGACATCGTCCCACCATTCTTCGTAGTAGCAATCGTCGGAGCCGTGAAAATTGAGGACGTTTTCGCAGATCAAGATGAATTTGTGGATGCCGTTGAGGGTAAACTGATCGATGACGGCGCGCTTTAGGAACATGATATCATCGTAGAGGGTATCATTCCACTCCCCAATAAACTCTATGATCGCATAGCCTTCCTCGTAATCGGCGTAGATAACTTTTAGGTAGAGGGTGGAAGAGCCAAACTCGTCCCATTGTGGGTGAATGAAGTAATTATATATTTTTTTGGTAAAGGTAAATTCGTCATAAACGCGGCCGTAGAAGGGAGAGCGGCTATCTTCTGCTGCCACATAGTGGTCTCTCCATCTGTAATAAGGCTCTATATCGTGCATAGGTTGCTTGCTATTTTTTTCGTGTTAACGATCTAAGGTGCCGGTTTGTTTTAGGTACTTGGTATCAATAGTCTGAGCCCTATAATGACTAACACTACAAGGACAGTGACGATGGCAAATGAAAATATAAACAACAAGTAGCCACCTACGTTTATCAGGAGTGCCCTAAAAAAGCTACCTGCCCAGCTGGTTTGAAAAAATGCCCGAAGCGTAAAGGTATAGTACAGGCTCGCAACAAGCATACTGATAAAAATGACATACGGAATGAGGGAGGGTATCATGGAATAGAGTAAAACGAAAGGGATTCCAATGAGTGCGACCTGTCCAAAGGAGTAGGTGTTGAATACTAAGTGTTCTGCATAATTCTGGCCTTTTTTTCGGAAGAGCCAGAAAGAGATGAGACTGGTAAACGGAACAATAAGCAAGGGTATAATATTGGTGAAATTTTTGACATACCCCATGAGCATTTGTTGTCGGGCTAAGGCTTCGGGGTCTTCTGTGAGGCCCATAGATTGATTAATATTATCATTTTGCGCATCGTAGAGTCCAAATGTTATGCCCAGTAGAGCAGAGATACCCATCCAGATAAGGAAATAGCGAAGTGGGTGATAGTAGTTGCGGGTAGCCCCGGCTATGTAGTTTTGGGTAACGGTGGCCGGTGCTATAAACAGTTGCCGAGTGGTGTACCAAAAGCCTGTGTCTATGTTGGTTATAGTGGCAACAGCTTGGCGCAATAGTGATTTAGCGGTGAGTCGTTCCGTAATGGTTTT
This sequence comes from Bacteroidota bacterium, assembly GCA_039208045.1. Lineage (GTDB taxonomy): Bacteria > Bacteroidota > Bacteroidia > Chitinophagales > Saprospiraceae > JBCCRH01. The sequence goes on along the minus strand of JBCCRH010000388.1, from coordinate 914 downwards.
TTGCCCGCAGGCACTACAGTAGGGGCCAGAAAGAGGGGCGTCGCAGCTTTTGCAGTTCATGCTTTTGGTTTTGGCTCTAAAATAGTAAAATTAAGAATTTTCGTAAGGGCACACCTCGGAGTCCTTAAGACCTCCGGAACCTTAAGGACTCCGAGGTGTATGCCAGAAATTCTTACCTTCATCCCATGAGCAAAACTATCCACCGCATCGTACTCACTGGCCCTGAAGCCACTGGCAAGACCAGTTTGGCGAAAGCCCTTGCTGATGAATATGCTACGCAGTGGGTACCAGAATACGCTCGCTACTACCTCACACACTTTGGCCCTACCTACCAAGAAAAAGACCTACTCACTATAGCCAAGGGCCAGCTCCAATCGGAGCGCACCTTGATTTCTAGCGCTAACCGCTTCCTTTTTTGTGATACTTCGATGGTCGTAATGAAAGTATGGTCGGAGTATAAGTACAGCCGCACCCACCCTTGGATTGAGCAACAACTCCAAGTACATCGCTATGACCTGTACTTCCTGTGCTATCCCGATCTACCTTGGGCGGCTGATCCCTTACGGGAAAATGCAAATTTGGAAGAACGCTTAGAGTTGTACGATTTGTACCTGGATATTTTGCGAAAGCACCAATTACCCTATGAGGTGCTGAAGGGGAGCGGAGCAGCACGTTTAGCGAAAGCGAAAGAAGTGCTGGAATCACTTTAAAGTATAAATATATTCCCTACATTTGCTGCACAAATCTCATAGGGGTGCCTAATCATCCGCCTAAGGTGGACAAGCTGGCTGAGATCATACCCTTTGAACCTGCCCGGGTAATGCCGGGAAGGGACAGGCTGGAAACCTGCTAACAAGTTGGGCGATTCGATAAAACTAAGGGTGTTTAGACACGACACAATGGCCCCTTTTTGT
>JBCCRH010000387.1:0-5971 GCA_039208045.1 Bacteroidota bacterium | reverse complement strand
CTGAACCAACAATTTGGTGGAAAGGGCGTATCTTTTAGTGGTACTTGCATTATATGAATAGCACCCTCGCAAAATCCTGCTCTTGGCACAATTCAACTGGACATACGTCAGCGATATTGGAAAACACTATAATATTGGTCTTTATCATGGAGATAAGACCGGGCATATTATGGTGTACTGCAACTCCAAAATCGTAATCATCGATTTTAATGTGCGAGAGCCTAAAATGTATCCACTGTTTCTGGATGATGAGCTGTTGGAAATCAAAATTGATTATCGCGATGAAAAATTTTGGTACACCCTCGACATCAATAAGGAAGCAGACACCCCGCGCAACCGAGAGCGGCAGAAACAAGATCGCAAGCATTGGAGGCAAACCTTACTCTTTTTTGGAGGGCTGATTCTGGCCGTTTTGCTCTTCTTGTCGGTCATGCGTCACCTCCATCCAGAAGAAGAGAGTATAAATGTCCCAGCTCTTTTGGCTGCGGAAGGAGTAACGACTACCGCAAAAATCACAAAAATCGAAGCAAAAAATGAAGGTTCGCTCATCAGCCTTACCTTCTTGGCCGATGGCCAAGTCGAAAAGCATCAATTCACCTATCACCAGGCTCCCCCCATCCGCCTCGATTATGGGCTAGAACTGGCAGTGGACGATGAATTTGCCATCAGCTACGCCAAGAGTCAACCCTCCGCATTTAAGCTACAGCTCAACCACCCTACCGAGGCACAAACGGAGCGCTACTTCGACCTTACGCTCCAAAAGCACTTACAGCTCAACCCTACGCAGTCTTCCGCTTTCGCTAAATGCCAACTAGATATTGCCTTCGAACTAAAAGGACTAGAGGGCTTAGCTGATTTTTACTTTCAAAATAGCACTTCTAGCGATAACCCCTTCCACAATGAATACTCCTACAAGCGCCTCACACGAGGCGTCCCCTTCCTAGAGCGCCTGAAGGCGAGATGTCAGTAATTTTTTATTTTTGCAAATAAAAAACTTGGACTACCTCAAACAACATATCGAAAGCCTCATTTTCGCAAGCGATCACCCTATCACCGTGAAATCCATTCGTTCGGTATTGCAAGAACATTTTGGGATGAAGTTTCCTGAAAAGGAAATTCTAAAAGCGTTGGAGGAAATTCAAGGACGCTTTAGCGATGACTCTTTTGCCTTCGAAGTGATCGAAGTGGCGGAAGGCTACCAGTTTATGACCAAGCCGAGCTATCACCAAACAGTTGGCATTCACTTAAAGCAAACCACTAAAAAGCGCCTTTCGCGCGCTGCCCTGGAAACGCTGTCTATCATCGCCTATCGCCAGCCCGTTACGAAGAGCGAGATGGAGAAAATTAGAGGGGTAAGTTGTGATTATGCCGTACAAAAACTATTGGAAAAGGAACTTGTTGCTATATTAGGACGAAGTGATAGCCCAGGCAGGCCGTTGCTGTATGGCACTAGCGAGAAATTTATGGATTATTTTGGGTTAAAATCCTTAGAAGATTTACCCAAACTAAAGGATTTTAAAATGCCGGAAACTGAAATTGGAGAACAAGCACCGATCGAAGAGCAGACCGAGAAGACCGATGGCCATGCTACCAGTGACGATCCGGCAAGTTAAATAATAGCGATTATGAATCAGGATAAACCACTTGTAAATAGAGTAGCCAATAGTGGCATTATTACCATCAATTTAGAGCACTATTTTCCAGAGACGGAGGTGATTCCCTTTGACCTGAAGGACTATCTGTTTATGGAACTCATTCTTAAGGAAAAAGACTTCCGAACGGCGCTGAAAAGAACACGATTGGTCGCAATACGAAGGCAAAATCCTCGCTATTTTTTGCTCAACCGATGCCATCATTCCCACTTGGGCCTACATGCTTGTAACGGCCAATGCAACGCCTGTTGCAAAAGACGTCTTCCAAGGTACGCCTGCTGAATACTATCAGTTTATCTACCGAGAGTTACTCCGTGCGGTCGATCCTGCGCAGTATGAAGATAAGCGTATCGTTATCAAGGGATGTAGTGATAAGCCTGTACCACCGGCTGCCTATGTGGAGCTGACCAAATTGCTACGCCCATTTGCGAAAAGCATTATGTTCGGTGAGCCTTGCTCTACGGTGCCAGTATTCAAAAAGCCGAGAGTCTTAAAAAAATAGGAAGCCAGGGCGTTTGTTTGCAAATACAAGGCCCATCCCTTATTTTACGAGCTGTACTAACAATTCCCAACACGCCCAGTTATGAAAAAAGGTCTACAGCTCTACACATTGATTATGGCAGGTTTTCTGACGATTGCCGTCTTAGCTTCTTATTCTAAAAAGGAAGACCTAGACGCCTACCGCAGCGCTGCTGCTACAAAAAATATCCCCCAAATTGTTACCCCTATTGATCTAGATCGCCCGTTTGAGTTTGCTGGTGAGCAGGTTCCAATGGATAATTTTGATGCTAAAGAACGACTAGATCGGGAGCTGACCGTCAACACTTACTGGCATTCGAGTACTATACTGAATATTAAGCAGACGACTCGATACTTTCCTATGATTGAAAAAATTTTGGAAGAGCAAGGTATCCCCGATGATTTCAAGTATTTGGCAGTAGCCGAAAGTAGCTTGCGCAATGCGGTATCTCCTGCTGGCGCAAAAGGCATTTGGCAGTTTATGAAAAAAACAGGGGAGTACTATGGCCTCGAAGTAAATAAAGAAGTGGATGAGCGGTATCATGTGGAAAAAGCAACGCATGCGGCCTGTAAGTATTTGAAGGACTACTACAAGCGCTTTGGTTCTTGGACGCTATCTGCGGCGGCTTACAACATGGGCGGCACTCGCTTAGCTCGCGACCTAAAATCACAGCATGCAACAACTTATTACGATCTCAACCTGAATCAAGAAACCGCTCGCTATGTTTTTCGCATCATCGCTATCAAAGAGATATTGAAAGACCCACGCAATTTTGGGTTTTATTTGGAAGAGGAAGAGTACTATGCTCCTTTAGAAGATTACGAGTCGATAACGGTAGATGGGGCGGTAGAAAATTGGGGTGATTTTGCACAAAAAAATGGAATTAGCTACCGCTTGCTTAAGATTTACAACCCTTGGTTGGTAGCATCGAAGCTAACCAACAAGGGTCGTAAAGAGTATAAGATTAAAGTACCTAGAAAGAAATTCTAGCACTTTCCCATATTATTTGAAGTAATTCAAATCAAAAAAGGCTTTATAATTCCCCATGGTACGTGCCTTCAGCACTTCGCGGTAGTTACCTTGGGTAATCGCCATGATATTGTAATCGACCTTACTATCGATGAAGTCTGCGATATTTTTCTGTACACCATCATAGTAGTTCATGGCCTCCTCTTGATTTTTAAATCGACGCACAACGATAATTGGTTTACGCTCTTTGGGCGTCTTACCAAGATATACGTTAGAAATGCGCAGCTTATCTAGCTTGTGGTATTTCTTGTTGTAGTCCGACACCTTGTTCTTCATGTCGTTCAACTTAATTTCTTCGTTAAAAGAGATGATGATGTAGTGCAGCTTCTTGGGCTCCATCTTGAAGTCAATATCTCCTCCTACAGCGACGGTTTCGCCTCCTGGTAGGGTCGCTTTGCCACCATTTAGCAGACGAAGCATTTCCTTGGCTCTCAATTGCTCGGGCGTATCTGGGTATTTTGCTACGACTTCCGTCAATGCTTTTTTGTACTCTTTTTCGCCTTGCAAATTGCCCGTACACATGGCACTAAGGAGCGCAAAGCGAGGCTGTAGGATATTATCGGCTCCAAACTTGATTACAGCACCGGAACTTTGCGTAAAGGCAGCTTTGTAGTTACCACTCGTGAAAGCGGCATAGGCTTGGTCGTAGTAGTCGTTGAGCTTTAGCTCTTCGTTAGCCAAGGTTTTTGTGTAATTAGGATCTTTTAAGATGCTAGCGTAGGTAGACTCAGGGTACTTCTCCATAATTTTGTCGTAGTACTCCTTTTTCTTGGCATTATTATTCATCACATCATAGGTCAAGTATAACAAATACCAAGAATCTAATTCATAATTACTACCTGGGAAGCGCTGATTGAGCGTTTCTAGTATTTCTACTGCCTTATCGTTACGTTCTAAGCGTTCGCGATACAAAGTGCCCAAAGCATACATCGCTTCTTGAATCTTGATTTCTGCGGCCTTGCGCTGCTCATCTGTAGTAGGTACATCCCCTAAAAGCTCAGCGATTTCTTCTGGAGTCAGGATGAGTTCTTCATCGGCACTCGCTACTTCTTCCCCAAAATTGAGCCCTTGCCCTCTGCTAGAACGACGCCAGTCATCCTCTAGCGGGCGACTGCTCCATTTCTCTTGAAAACGTCGAATCCCCCGCGTACGATCTTTATCGTCGTAAGCAAAGAAAGTAGATTCCTTAAAATTACCACTGGTAATACTACGGCCCTGCAAGCGAGCCCCAGGCAAAGCATTATTTTGCGCAAGCGCTTTTATTTCCTTTGCATTTTGTTCTTTCTTGATCTTCAAAGCAAGCTGTTGCTTCTCCAATTCGCTCATCGCCCCAATGCGCAATAAGCTGTCCTGCAACTCAATGATCTCCAAGTTTGCTGCAATTTCATTCAGATTGGTATTGAGCTTACTAATAGCATCATAGCGCTCATCTATTGGAGGCAGCAGTTGCAGGGTACTATCGTAGTAGTTTTTTGCTTTCACAAAATTCTCTTGCTCGAAGTACAACTCTCCAAGGTTGAGGTAAGATTCCGCTTTTTGCGAACGATTATTGGTGTTGTAGCGCAGCGAAAGCTCTAGATTCGTGATAGCTTCCTCTCTATCGTTACTAGCCAGCGCGATTTGTGCTAGTGCATAGTAGATTTGATCCTTGTAATCTGCATTTTTTCTATCGTTCAATAGCTTATTGAGCTTGGCTATTGCTTTTCGCGGGGAATCTTTGCCATTCAGATAGGAGGACTGCGCCATATTTAGCTTACAGCTAAATTCCATATCGTAGCCAGGGCGATACTTTAGGCAGCGCTCGTAGGCAGCATATGCCTTTGTGGGTTGCCCTTGTTTTTGGTGTAATTGCGCCTTTATGTAGGTGTATCGCGCTTTAAGCAGATTGGGAGGATCCCGATCTATCGCTTTACCCAGATAAATGATCGCGGAGTTATAGTCTTTACGACGAATATAATAGTGCGCTTGCACGGCTGCTAAATCCCTACGGATGTCGTCGAAGGTGTTGCGATCTTTATCCAGCTCTGACATTTCGCGGAAAGCGCTATCAAAATTGTCGCGCTCAATGAGTGTTTTGGCCAACCATAATCTGGCTTCTTGGTAAGCCGGCTTATGCTTCATAAAATAGCTATTGGGATCCGTATTGAGATCGGCCACTTCCTCTTTGCTTGACTTCTTTTTCTTACTTCGTTTCTTCTTCTTACGCTTCTTCTTCTTTTTCTTTTTCTTCTTTTTACGTGCTTCAGCACGTGCCTTATCCACTGGGTTGTACTCTGCCATGAGGTAGCGGAGCGTCTTTTCAGCTGATTCGTAATCTTGTTTTAGAAATTGCGATTTTCCCACCAGTAGATAGCAATCGTCCGTCCAGTGGCTTTGCCTATGCAGATTGACGACTACCGTCACTTTCTCTATGGCATTATCTAAATCTGGAGCAACCGCCTTTGGGTTTTCAGCTTCCACATAGGGGTATATTGGGAGCAGCTTATTGTAGTTATCTTGATGCTGTTCTTCTAGGCTTAGGATGCTGGTTTGCAGCAGTTCATTGGCATTAAAATAGCCGTTGTACTTGGCGGTGGTGTTATGGTACAGCTTTCCCATCATGGAAAGGTCCCCTTTGCGCTTTTTGGTTGCGCAAGCCGAAAGGGCAACCACTAGTATAATAAGCGAGAGTCTAGTAATGGTTCTCAAATCGTAACATTTTCACATTGAACAAAACAGAGCAATTTGTATGGTAATTATCTTACCTTTGCAGGCAACAAAAATATTGCTT
>JBCCRH010000386.1:0-5979 GCA_039208045.1 Bacteroidota bacterium | reverse complement strand
TCCTGCACCTTTGAGTAAGAACAAAGGAGTATTTTCTATACTATTTTGACTTATAGTTCGCCAACCTAATATTTATGAACTATAGCATGTCATCATACCTTGACGATCAAGTGGCTTGACCTGAGAAAGATCAGACTGCCGAGTCACTTGACGTCATGTTTAAATCTTGTGGTATTTATGAAGCTTACGTTTTGCACTGCCTTTTTGAGTTGTCTACTGGTGCTCACCAGTATGAAAGCGCAGGAATCGTTTAGCTCCTTCCAAGAGCTAGCCGATCAGTATTTACCCCAGAGCTATCTGCACCAAAACAACCAACTGCTTCAACGCCAAGCAGAAAAAGAAAAAGAATGGGCGATCTATGAGCTATTGGCGCCGAGTGGCGGTATTTTCTCTTCTTACACTAATAATACAAGACTGCCCGTAAGTCTGATTCCCTCGGAAATATTGGGAGGATCAGCAGGCACATTTGAACAAGTACGATTTGGTCAGAAGTACGTGACGGAAGTAAATGCTTATGCTGAGATACAGTTGCTCAATTTGAGCGGTTGGGAAAACCTTAATTATGCTAATACGCTCCTGGAACAGACCAAATCCAACAACAAGCTTTCCATAAAAAGTCGACGCGAAAATCTAGCGACAGTCTACTACAACATCTTAGAATTGCAGGAACAACTAAAAGCACTCCAAAAGAATAAAACTGCGGCAGATACCCTTTATCGGATCACCCAAAACAAGTATGACGAAGGCTTAGTAAATGCACAGAGCTTGCGCAAAAGCCAACTCAATACCCTGCAAATAGAACTGTCTATTGGAGAGGTAGAAAATGCGATTCAGCAGTGGTACCTCTTGCTAAAAACGCGATGTGATCTGGCGCCATCAGCCAATATTCAAATCAACCAAATTGTAGATACCTCCGCCCTGCTCACTGCTGTGCCCATACGAGAGAATACCCTATCACAAAGCAATGCACTGCTAAATGTACAGGCTGCCGAATCGGCACTACGCTCCTCTAAGCTAGCATTTGCGCCAACGCTATCCTTTTTCGCCAATTACCTGCTGCAAGGCAACAACAATCAGGCAAATATTTTCAGTGACCAAGCTACCTGGATTAATAGCGATGCTATTGGCCTGAAGCTCAGCATCCCCATCCCAAGTGCCAGTACCATAAAGCAAAAAGTACGTGCCGAATACGACTACCAAATCGCTAAAAATCAAGCTAGTCAGGCTACCCTACAGGCTAGGCAACAAACCCAGCAATTGCAGCTCGACCTCGATCAAGCGCAGCTGCAATACGAATATCATCAAAAGCAATACCAGCTCTTTACGAGTATTTATGAAAAGCAACTCTTGAACTATCGGGCAGGCTTACTCGGATTGGCAGATACGATTGATAGCTTTAATGAAATGACCGATAGCCATCGTCAGCTCGTTGCAGCTGCAGTGAGCATCTTGAAGGCTCAGACCAATATTGAAATCAATAACACGATCAATTAATCATCATGCATAAATTACCCATTCTATTGTCATTAGTACTACTCGTTGCATGCGGCAGGCAAGTACAAGAAACTCAACCGATCCGAAAAACGGTTACCGAAACTGTTTTTGCTTCTGGCTCACTCGAAGCATCCGAAATCTATCACCTTACTGCTCGTACAGATGGCTATTTGACCAGTTTCTCGATAGAGGAGAATGACTATGTACAATCCGGCCAGATAGTAGCCATGGTGAATAATGAAAAAAATCGCATCCGTGCAGCAAGTGAACAAGCACTATACGAAATAGCGCAACAAGAAATGGCAGACACCGCTCCTCAATTGGCACAAGCCCAAAACGACATGCAACAGGCTAAGCAAAACTTGGATTACGAACGACAACAATTGAAGCGTTACGAGAAGCTGTGGCAAGCCAATAGCATTGCGAGAGTAGAATATGAGCAGGTACAACTGCAATTTGATAATGCTCAGCTGACTTACGAAAACAGCAAGAGGCAGTACGATCACTTGAAGCAGCAGGCGCGCAAAAATTTGCTCGTTCAGCAGCAGCAAAAAAATATAGCTGCAACTAGTGATGAGTTTAATACCATCATGGCAGTACAAGCGGGGCAAGTACTTCGAAAGTATAAGTATGTAGGCGATTATGTGCAGCCGGGGGAAGTGATTGCGCTCATCGGGGATGTGAGTACCATCTATGCTGAAATTAATATCGATGATCGAAGCATCACCAAAGTAAAGCCGGGTCAGGAGGTGGTCATTCAGTTGAATGTAGATGAACAAAACACCTATGCAGGAGTAGTACGAGAAATACTTCCGGCTTTTGATGAATCTACTCAATCATTTACCGCTAAGGTCGATTTTCTGGATTCCCTAGCTTTTAGGTATGTGGGCACGCAATTGCAGGCTAATATCATAGTAGATTCTACCGAAAATGCACTGTTGATTCCCCGAAACTACCTCAGCTATGGCAATGAAGTGACCCTAAAAGGGCAGGCTCAACCGACCAAAGTAGCGACTAAAATAATCAGCACCGACTGGGTGCAGGTGCTCTCTGGCTTGGACGAGCAGGCGACTATCGTGACCGAAAATATCCAATAATATGAATGTAAATCTCAATATTGCGCTTACCCACCTCCTGAGTAGAAAACGGCAGACGTTTATTGCTTCTATGGGGGTTACAGTGGGCATGGCACTCTATATTTTTTCTAATTCTATTGTGGTGGGCCTCAATAATTACACGGCGCTTAATATGTTTAAGACCATTGCACACCTTAGAATTCACAAGGAGGAAGAAGTCAGTAAGTCGCTCATCCAAAACCGGGAAGACCACAGCTATTTGATTAGTAACCCAAAGATTACGACCCAAAAGAAATCAATCAACAATCCCTACGGTCTCATTGCACAGCTTCAACAATACCCTTTTATCCTCCATGCCGCTCCCCAAGTTGATGTGGATTTATTTTACATCAGTGGAAGTTCCCAAATCAACGGTATTGGGAGTGGCATTAGTGTGGCGGAGGCCGATGCCATGTTTAGCATTCAAAGTACGATGCTTGCTGGAGACATTTCTGACCTATCGACCGACCTGAATGGGATTGTGATAGGAAGGGGAATTGCAGAAAAGTTTAACCTGAATATTGGAGATAATTTGAGTGTGCTTTCCCCTTTAGGCATTCGTAAAGTATTGCGCGTGATCGGCGTTTTTGCGACCGACAATAAAGCCACTGATGCCAGCAAATCCTACCTCAACCTAGCTACTGCACAGCAGTTGATCAAAGAGGTACCCAGCTCGGTTACGGATATTAATGTTCAATTGAGCAATCCCGATTCTTCTGCGACTTATGCCAAGCAGATTCAGCAACTTACCCACTACAAAGTGGCGGACTGGAAAGTAGAACATGCCGATCAATTGGCGCAGAGTACGATGATGAATACGATGACACCGCTTATCGCGTACTCCATCATGCTAGTAGCAGCCTTTGGTATTTACAACATCATTAATATGATCATTTCGCAGAAGATGAATGATATTGCTATCCTAAAAGCAGCTGGATTTAAGGGCAAAGATATTATGCAAATCTTCCTTACCGAAGCACTAGCTATGGGGGTCATTGGTACAGTTGCAGGGATGCTCGTTGGAGGGTTTTTGGTGTACATTGCCCAAGGGATCTATGTGGGAGGGCCTATTGGCTATTTTCCGATTGTTTTTTGATCTCTCGATTTTTATATCTGCTATTTTTTATGGGCTTCTGGTGTCGCTAGGTGCGGGGTACTTCCCTGCCAGGAAGGCTGCCGGTATGGACCCTGTTGCTATTTTTAGACAGTAAAATTAATCATATGGATGATCGCAATATCGTATTAGAGACCAAGTACTTAAGTAAGTTTTTCTATACGCCTGTCAAATTTCAGGTGCTCAAAGAAGTCAGCTTTCAGGTCAATAGAGGGGAGTTTCTCACTATTGTGGGCAAAAGTGGTTCGGGAAAGTCTACCCTACTCTACTGCCTTAGTACCATGGATACCGATTACAAAGGAACTTTGACGCTCGATAATGAAACCCTGACGCACAAAACGAAAGACGAATTAGCTGAAATACGGAACAGCAAAATCGGTTTTATCTTTCAATTTCACTACTTGCTCCCAGAGTTCACTTGTTTGCAAAATGTGATGATTCCCGCTTTGCGCTTAGGTAAGTATCCTAAGGCAGAAATTGAGCATCGCGCCTACCAAAAACTAGAAATGCTGGGTATCAAAGATCAGGCACTGAAAAGTGCTTCTAAGCTCAGTGGCGGCCAACAACAACGTGTGGCCATCGCTAGAGCGTTGATTAATGACCCCGCCATCGTCATGGGTGACGAACCTACGGGCAATCTTGACAGTAAAAACACAGCTATTGTGTTTGATATTTTGAAGCAACTGTCGCAAGACTTTGGCCAAAGCGTCATCGCCGTCACGCACGATGAAGATTTTGCAAAAGCTAGTGACCGGACGGTGGAGATGATGGATGGGCAGATTATTAATCACAATAAAATATTCTAGCCCTAAAAATTTGATATAGGTCAAAACGTGGCTGGTTAGCTCTACCGATCTTTGTGCAAAAAACATGCGTATACGCTCCATTTTATATGATTTTCGGTGGCGCTTGGTAGTTACTTTATTCTTAGTGTTAGCGGAAGTGGGGGTTAGTTTATTCTTTCCCCTCTTTATTGGTTTTGCGATTCGGGATGTGCTGGTGGGTAGTCATCAGGGAGCGATACAACTAGGTGTACTCGGTGGAGCTGCCCTTTTGTTTGGGGCCGCTCGGCGCTTTTTTGACTCGCGGCTGTATGCGCGCATCTATACGACCTTAGCCGATAAGGCTATTGGGAATGTCAGTAAGCAAGCGCATTCGGTAAAGGCCGCCCGCTTGAGCATGTTGCGGGAGCTGGTGGAGTTTATGGAAAATATGCTGCCCGAGCTGATCAATAGTAGTATTGGACTATTAGGAGTGCTGATGATTATAGCTACGCTCAATATGAGCGTATTTTTCGTAGGTTTGATTGCTGCACTTATCATTCTTTTCGTGTACCTAATTAGCAGTAAACGAACGATTCGATTCAATACTGCTTATAATGATGAGTTGGAAAAACAAGTAGATGCCATAAGTGCTAATGCTACTACTCAGCTCCCGGAGCACCTTCACCGACTTATGCAATGGAATATCAAATTATCAGACTTGGAAGTCGTCAATTTTTCGATTTCTTGGATGACACTTTTGGCCTTCTTGGTGCTATCAGTTGTACTGCCCATCGAAGATGGTTTTACAGAATACGGTGCTTTATTTGCTTTGGTGATGTATGCCTTCCAATATTTAGAGTATGTTATTCAGCTCCCACTCATTTATCAGCACTGGTTGCGCCTAAAAGAAATACAGCTGCGATTGGAACATTTTTAGTATACTGGTAAAAAATTTTCCTTCATGCAGGTAGCTATGTTTAGTACCAAACAATACGATCAAGATTATTTTGATCAATATAATACGGGTGATGCCATCGGTATCACTTATTTTGAGACGGCGCTGAATAGTCATACCGCCAATTTGACGGAAGGGTTTGATGCCGTTTGTGTGTTTGTCAATGATCGAATTGATGCCGCTACTATTAAGCGGATGCACCACAATGGGGTGCGCTTGATCGCGCTGCGTTGTGCTGGCTTTAACAATGTCGATTTGGAGGCAGCTAAAAAACATGGCATCAAGATTACGCGTGTGCCCGCCTATTCGCCCGAAGCAGTAGCCGAGCATTCCATGGCTTTAATTTTGACGCTAAATCGCAAAACGCACAAAGCCTACAATAGAGTTCGGGAAGGAAATTTTTCGCTACACCGCCTGATTGGCTTTAACCTACATCAGAAAACGGTGGGCGTCATTGGCACTGGGAAAATTGGACAGGCGTTTTGTAAAATCTTGAAAGGGTTTGGGTGTACCATTCTTGCCATGGATAAGTACCCT
>JBCCRH010000385.1:0-5989 GCA_039208045.1 Bacteroidota bacterium | reverse complement strand
TTAAAGATGCATCTACGCCACTTCCTTGGATAATTCTCTGGCGGTTCAGTTCTGTTTCGCCATGTCTGATGATTTAAACTTTCTTGGGATGCGTCATTAATTACTTTTTACAACTGGTAAAGACAAATAGCCTCGGTAGTGCTTATCGTCCTCAAATTCGTGATTGGTATAGTCGTGCACTACATTGTACAGCGTATCACGTTCAATAGGTTCTCGTCCGACTCTTCGGACTAAGTTGACCAAATCTTTGGTGCTCAGAGCAGGATTTTGCTCTTCAGCGCCTGCCATGGAGTAGATTTTTGTAGTATCATCGATAGTACCATCTATATCATTCACCCCAAAAGCAAGCGATAGCTGCGCAGTACTACGACCAATCATAGGCCAGTAGGCCTTAATGTGTCTAAAATTATCGAGGTATATTCTACTGATGGCATAATTGCGTAGGTCTTCTATGACGGTAGCCTCCGGAATGTGCGACATCTGATTGCCCTTATTGCGGAACTTAAGCGGAATGAAGGTTTGGAAGCCTCCCGTTTTATCTTGCAATTGTCGCAAGCACTCTAGGTGGTGTACTCGATGCTTACTTTCCTCAATATGCCCATAGAGCATGGTCGCATTAGAGCGATGGCCCAGCTCGTGCCATATTTCGTGAATGCGCAGCCACTGCTCCCCGCTACATTTTCCTCCTGCGATCTGCTTTCTAATGTCATCATGGAAGATTTCAGCTCCGCCACCTGGCATACTATCCAGCCCTGCTTCTTTCATCAGTTTCATCCCTTCTTCGTAGCTGATTTTAGCTTTTTTGAAAATGTAATGGTATTCGACTGGTGTCAATGCCTTGATATGCAAGTCGGGGCGATGCGCTTTGATCTGGCGGAACAGCTCTGCATAAAATGGCACATCGTATTGCGGAAGTACACCACCTACAATATGTACCTCGGTAACTGGCTCATCATCATACTTCTTAACGATTTCCATCATGTCTTCCATCGTGTATTCCCAGCCTTCACTACGCTTTTTAATCAGGCGTGAGTACGAACAGAATGTACAAGTATATAAGCAGACATTAGTCGGCTCCATGTGAAAGTTTCGATTGAAGTACGTCTTATCGCCATGGCGCTGCTCACGCATGAAGTTGGCCAAGGTGCCCAAGTAGGCTAACTCGGCATGGTCGAATAGGTAAAGTCCTTCTTCCTCTGTTGTACGCTTTCCCTCAAATACTTTCTGCGCAATGGCCTGTAACTGACTATCCAGGCTACGATCGTGAAGAATAGTCTCTATTTTTCGTGTTGCTTGCATATAATATTGCCATTTATTTAAAGATAGAACACCCTTTCGGAACTTTCAGTTTTTTTTGAAAGCTATTTTTTCTTTCTACCGTAAAAGTAGGGCATTTATTAGGATAAGCTTTTATTTTTTTAGGCTTGATTTTGGACAGGAGAGGTACGGTTTGGGAGTTGAGGGGTTTATGGGTTTAAGAGTTTAGGGGTTTGGGCGTTTAGGGGTTTGGGAGGATTTTATATTTTTGTTGATGCTTTCTGTTTTAATACCGGTATACAACTTTGATGTTCGGGAATTGGTTAAGGACTTGCACGAGCAGTGTGTAGAGGCAGGGATAGCTTTTGAAATATTGGTTTTTGATGATCAGTCGAAGGAATATTTCCAGCAGCTTAATGGGGCAGTGGCGGAATACACTTACGTGAAATATCAGGTATTGCCGCAAAATGTGGGGCGTTCTAGGATTAGAAATCAGCTAGCAAGCGCGGCAAATTATCCTTATTTGCTGTTTATGGATGGGGACTCTAAGGTCGTGAGGGGGGCTTATATTCATACTTATTTGCAGCATCTACATCCCCAAAAGTTGCTTTATGGGGGGCGTTCGTATGCGCTTCAGCCTCCTGCTGATCCTCATTTACACTTTCATTGGTGGTATGGTTCGCAGCGGGAGGTGATGCTGCCAGCAAAGCGGCAAGAGCAGCCTCATCATGCATTTATGACCAATAATTTCTTGATTCCTAAGGCCCTTTTTGAGCCCATTGGCTTTGACGAGCGGCTCTTGCAATATGGCCATGAGGATACCCTGTTTGGGCTAGAACTCCAAAAACGGCACATTCCTATTCTTCACCTTGACAACCCAATAGAACACATCGGCCTAGAGCCACGCGATCAGTTTTTAGCGAAAAGCGAAAAAGCGATTGAGAACCTGCACTTTTTGGCGCAAGCCTATCCCCAACTTTCTACTAAGCTGCTGCGCATTTACCGAAAGGTGAAGCAATACGGCCTGACTGGGCTATTTCTGCTAGTACTGAAGCCATTGCGCCCCCTGATGCAAAAAAAGCTAGAACAAGAACAACCTGATTTGAGGTGGTTTGACTTGTATAAGTTGCTCTTGCTCTTGGAAAAGGAGGTGGCTAATCAAGCGCGATAGTTATCTTATTCACCCAAACCTGCTTTCGATCAAAGTGACCTTTAAACTGGCGGATTAGGAACGCTTTATCGTAAGTAACAATATCGTTGAACATTTCTTTTCCGTTGACAAGGATTCTTACCGGACGATTTAAGTCAACCATCAGCGGAGAGATGTAGATGTCCACTGCTTTCACCAAGGAAGTTGTTAAGTTGAATGTATTATTGAAGTAGTTAGCTTCTATCTGAGCGGAAGTGGTGCCGTAGTCGATGGTATCTCGCTCCGTGGGAGTAGTCTCAATGATGACCTGCTTGCTGTAGTGGTGCTTCGTGGGGGTGCCCTGCTCGTCAACTACTACATTGAGCCAATCCATGCCGGTGAATTCATTGAATTCATAATCCTTATGGTAAATAATCTGGCTGGGAAAAGGATTGCGTGTGGTATTTTCTAACTGGCCGAAGAGGATCGGCATAATTTCTTTTTCAAAAGGATAATAGAAATGAGGCCCATCATAGGTGTGGATACCCCAGTCTGCTCCAAATGACTGTGCTGTCTCAGCAACGGAAAAGGCAAAACTGGGGAAGATGAGGTTGTCTTGCAATCCCAAAAAGGAAGTGATCTTGCGATTGGCAAAATTGGGATAATTCATCCTGGAGTTATTAAACACGCCATTGATAGGGAAGAAAGCCGCAAAATCATCGGGTCGTAGAAATGCGATATTATAGACCGTTCGGCCACCGTCCGAAAAACCTGCTAAGTAGACTCGGTTATCATCAATATTGAGTAGTTTTTTGGTTTGGGTAAGCATCTTCCGCAGGTGCTTGTAGCCGTAGAAGCCGAAAATGGCGAGCTTCCTACTCAGTGCTGGAAAGACTTGTATTACATTATACTCCTCTAAATAAGGAAAGGTCGGATTGTCGATGACTATTTCTTTATCTACATTATCAGGGAGTTCGTCTCTTGATATCCATCCTCCTTTGTAGTAGATCAATAGCTTGGTAGGGATGCTGGGGTCGTAAGATGTGGGAAGGTAAATATAAAAGGGGGCGCTGTAAGTGGAGTCCAGTTGTACTTCCTGCTTTATGATGACTCCTGTTTTGTTGGGTTTAGGGTACTTGTCCCAGCTTTGGATTTTTTGGAATATAGCTGCTCCTGATATATTTTCCCTCTCCCAAGTTGCTATTTCTTCGAGGTAGGGATTGCTGGATAAGCCGTACGCTTGTGAGGCTAGTAATTTGCTAAATGCTGCATCGGAAGTAGTGGCCGCTAGTTCCTGCCAGTTGGGGGATTGGCTGTAGAGCAGGCTATTGGCAAATAGGCAGAGTAAGGGTAATAAATACTTCATAATCGGGTGTTTTTGTTAGATTGATTTCGCTAGTCGTTACACGGCTGGCGGAATCAATCTACTCCAAAAACTCCAAGATGCGCTTTGCTTTTGCCGAGAGTTCCGCAATGATTTTTTGGATGTCCTCGTGCTGGCTTTTTTTAGCAAAATCTTGGAGGGTATGGTGCTGCAAGACGATACCTTCTTTCAAAAAGATGATTTCATCTGCTATGTCTATCGCATCAGCTAGGTCGTGGGTGATGAAAAGCATGGTAGTGCCAAGTCGCTTTACGATCTGCTTTACTTCTTGTCGTAGCTCAGTTTTTAGGGCTGCATCTAGGTTGCTGAAAGGTTCGTCGAGGAGTAGGAGCAGGGGCTCAATGGCGAGCGTTCGAGCTAGTGCCACCCGCTGCTGCTGCCCGCCGCTTAGCTGGCTGGGATAGGATTTGGCGTAAGCCTCCATCTTGATGAGCCGAAGCAGGCGAGTTACCGTTTCCTTTTTGTTGTTTTTTAGCCCAAAGGCAATATTCTGCTCCACGGTGAGATGTGGAAACAGGGCAAAGTCTTGAAAGACAAAGCCCACTTGCCGTTTTTGAGGGGGCACAAAAATGCGATCTGTAGTAACGGCGGCGCCTTTCAGCTCTACTCGCCCTTTTTCTGGGCGCTCCAAACCTGCAATTAAGCGCAAGAGTGTGGTTTTGCCACATCCACTTTCGCCTACAACAGCACAAATGGTGCCCTCTTCCAGCGAGAAGCTGCAATTGGAGAGGGCCCATTTTTTGCCATCATACGACTTCGAAAGGCCGCTAGTGGTGACTATTTTTGCCATTAGTAGGTTTTTGTCATATCGCTATCTACGCAAATGATGAAATCTGCACGCCCTTCATTTTCTTCCTCCAAATCATAGATGTCCTCTTGTTCCACAGTAGAAATAGTAATATAGTTGAGCTCTTTATTTTGCTGCTGCAAATACCAGAGGATACCTTCGTAAAAATCAGAATGATAAGCACCATTGAGGTGGACAAACGTTTTACCATTCTCGTAGTTTTCCATGATCGAATAGGCCATAGTGGCGTCCTTAATAGCTTGGGCTTTAACGAGTTCGGGCGAGCCGTGGCCTTCCATCATTGTAAGCATATTTTTGTATTGCGGAAGCTCTGGGTCGAAAAGAATAGGTAGAGGTGCCACCCAGGTTTTTTCCTCCTGGCTGAGTTGGTCTAGTGCTTCAAAACCACCTTCTAGGTACACTCTACTGGCGAATCTTCTGGGGATATTGGTACCAATAAATGGGAGCTGATTTTTTTTGGCAAAATTGACGATGGGGGCATAATCTGTTTTATAATTTTTCCACAGCCTCGCCATGGTGTCAAGGCCTACATAGTCGATTTTTCCACTCAAATAATCGTCTAGAGCCGCTTGGTTGTCTCGTTCGATCATTTCTGCACCTAGCACGAGTTGTTTAGTCTCTTGTAAGTCTTTGATAACCTCTAGCTGTAGCCAATGGGCGATAGGGTTGTTGTGGTATTCGCCAAAAAGGATGATGTCCCCTTTCTTTACCTTTTTTAGGAGTTTCTTGTAGCTCACCTTTTTGCCTTTGCTAGAATAAATCTTAAAGGCATCTTTCTTTTGGCCCATCAAGGATAGGCTCAGGAAGATAGATAAAATGAATACACCAATTTTCTTTTGCATTTGAATCATTTTACATTGATTAAGGATATTTTTTTGAAGGTATGGTTGCACGATTGGTATTGCCGTAGTGGAGCAAGAGCATCAAAACAGCGATTACCACCAGCAATACGAGTGCAGGTAGTGAGGCTTCTGCTACGCGCTCATCATCTGCGTAAGCATAGGCTTGTACAGCAAGTGTTTGTAGATGATAAGGTTTCAAAATGAGCGTAAGCGGCAGCTCTTTTAGTATATCTATAAATACGAGTACAAAGGCACTCACAATCGTTCGTTTTAACAGCGGCAGTTCAACTGAAAATAGCGTTCTGATCTTGCTGACTCCCAGCAAGTAAGACGACTCCGGCAGGTGCTTACCAATTTTTAAGCTATTGGCTTCCAATGGATTGAACGCTACTGCCAAAAAGCGAAAAATATAGGCGTAGATCAGTATTACACTACTTCCGTAGAATAAGTAGCCCACTTGCAGGTGAAAGACTTGGTCAAAAAAGTCGATAATGCTCTGACTACTGCGGATAATGCCGATACCTATAATGGCTCCAGGTATTACATAGCCAATGGTAGACAGCTTTTTG
>JBCCRH010000384.1:0-6016 GCA_039208045.1 Bacteroidota bacterium | reverse complement strand
TAAAACACCGGCAAGCCATAGCGCGCTACATTCGCCTTCACCACGTGTAGGCGCTCGAAGGCATGGTCAGCGCTGTATGGCGAAGCAGAGATGTTAATCATCAGATCAGGCTGCTGTGGCATCAGCTCGTCCATAGGGCAGGTAGTATACAACGGGTTTTCATTGCCAATATTCCAAATGTCCTCACAGATCGTCAGCCCAATGCGTTTGCCCATGAATTCGATACAATTGAATATGGTTGCTGGCTCAAAATAGCGGTACTCATCGAACACATCGTAGGTAGGTAGTAGGGCCTTATGCTGTACTTGTTGCACCTCGCCATCTTTCAAAAAGTAAGCAGAATTAAACAAGTCTTTCCCCTCGACCACCGGATTGCGCGAAGGTGCACCCACAATAATTGCAATGCCATCAGCAGCTTTGGCAAGTGCTTCTACTGTTGCTTCGCATCGCTTGATAAAGTCATCGAACTCTAAAAAATCTCTTGGTGGATAGCCACACACTGCCAGTTCTGCAAAGCAGACCAGGTCGGCCCCTTGTGCTTTAGCCGTAGCTACGCCCTCTAACATTTTTTGGAGGTTGCCCTCAAAATTACCAATATGATAGTTGAGTTGTGCAAGTGCTATTTTCATCGTATCTGGATTAATTGGGGCAAATATACGTACACTTAGTTTAAAAATCAAACTAAGTTGTGGGCTCAGGCTTCAAAACTTTTTTGTAAAAAAAGAGCGCAGGCCGCGTGGATTGCAAATCCACTGAGCACGGGCTAGGTTTATCTGCGCAGGCCGCGCGGGTTATTTTTATTGCCAGTAGTCCGTATGTCGCTTGCGTTTAGATTGAAAGGGAAATTCTCGAAAAACTTGCAGCCCTTCTTCTTCCAGAATAGGGCCAATGACCTCTATCTTTTGTCCTCCAATGGCCAGATAGTCCGCACAGGTAGGTTTCGGATTTCCACCACTATGCGCCTTCAAGCTTTTTTGGCTTACGCTAAATACGACACGTGCTAGCTTGGCCCAGTGAATGGCTCCGCTGCACATTAGGCAGGGCTCTGTACTACTATAGAGGGTATAGCCTTTGAGGTCTATTAGCAGATTTTTTTGGCAATAGGAGCTGATGAGACTTAGCTCTGCGTGAGCAGTCGGGTCGGATAGGCTAATGCAATGATCAATGGATTGCGCCACTATTTGGCCTTCTTTAACCAAGAGGGCGCCAAATGGATCAAAGCCGTGGAGCGCAGACTGTCGCGCAAGCTTTATAGTTTCCTTTATGAAAGCATGATGAGCAGTCAATTGATGTTAGTTTGCAAATTCGACTTGTTGCTGTTGTTTATAAGCCTTCACGCGTTTATTCATAATAGCAAACCATAGCGGCGGCACCAGCGATGCCAAAATAGAAGCAGGATAGCCCAGCGGTAGCTGTGGACTTTCGTCAAAATGGCGAAGCACTTGGTACTTCCGACTTGCTTTGAAGTGGTGGTCAGAATGGCGCGTTAACTCATAGAGGAAAATACGACCCACTTCGTGGTTGGAGTTCCAGGAATGATGTGGCCCTACCTTTTCGAAACGACCGCTGGCCAGCTTCTTTCGGCGCAAGCCATAATGCTCAATGTAGTTGACACTTTCGAGCAATAGGAAGCCAAACACAGCAATACCAATGGCATAAGGGATCATGCTAGCCCCCCAAATCAAGCCAATGAGGGCAAGGTAAGCTCCCTGAATAAGCGTGTAGTGAAACATTTGATTGTGAATACTCCAAAAGGAAAGGCCTTCACGCTTTAAACGCTGTGCTTCGAGGCGCCACGCGCTAAAATAGCCTCCTACGACCGAGCGAAACCAAAATACGTAGATCATTTCGCCATAGCGAGACGAAGCTGGGTCTTGATCGGTAGCTACATTTTTGTGGTGGCCTCTATTGTGCTCGATAAAAAAGTGCATGTATAATCCAGAAAGCAGTAAGAACTTTGCGATCCACTGCTCGCGCTTGTTGGCGCGGTGCCCTAGCTCATGTGCCACATTAATTCCAATCGTACCGACCAAAAGGCCTGTGCTGCATACCAGTCCTGCCACCTCATAAGTGGCTAATTCTGCTGTGGTAAGGGTGTAAAAAAAGTAGGCAATGATGGCGTATATGATGGGTAGATTGAGATAGAGTAACCAATCAAAAAACTGGTTAGAAAGCTTTGAGCGTTCTTGCTCAGTGGATAGATTGGTAGTTGAAGAAGGCACCAGTTCATCCAGGATAGGGATCAAGATAAAAGCGACATAAATCCCAGAAAAAGACCAAATGCCTTTTGCCCAGATGGCAAAAAAGACAGAAAGAGGGGCGATGTAAGCGATTAGATATTTAGTATCTCTCCACATGAGCTATCATTTTGGTTGTTGAATAAGGTAATTCAATTGACTTTTTATTTGCCGTTGAAAAATACTGCTTTTTTGAGAATCGACCTAGAGTCTATTACTCTATCAAAACAATTTTACGGTTCCTAAACACAATGATTACTTTACTGTTTGAGTTGCTATACATTGTATCGACAAGAGAAAATACGGAAGCATGAGCAAGAAATTTTATACACTTACTGTCAAGAACGTTCGTCCAGAAACAGCTGATGCTGTATCTATTGCTTTTGCTGTGCCAGAGGCCCAGCAAGCAGCATTTGACTATCAGCAGGGGCAATACCTAACCCTAAAATTAACTATTAATGGCGAAGAAGTACGACGGGCATACTCCATGTGCAGTAGCCCATTGGATGAGGATATCGAAGTAACGGTGAAGCGTGTTGAAAAGGGCTTAGTATCTAACTATCTAAACAATCAGGCGAAGCCAGGGATGGAAATAGAAGTGATGGAGCCAGATGGTCGCTTTTTCACACCATTAGACGCTGATCAGCAGAAGACCTACTACCTATTTGGGGCAGGAAGCGGTATTACGCCTTTGTATTCCATCTTAAAAACCGTTCTCGAAAAGGAGCCTGCTAGTACGGTCTATTTATTATATGGCAATCGCAACGAAGCGTCTATCATCTTTAAAGAAGGGCTTGCCCAACTAGAAAAACGCTATTCAGATCAACTGATTGTCAAACATATTTTGAGTCAGCCCAAGCGTGAAAAATCAAAGGGACTTGCTGGCTTATTCAGTAAGGGTACTTTAAGCTGGCAGGGTAGTGTAGGGCGTATTGATGAGAAAGAAGTCGCCACCTTTTTAGAGGAATATCCACGCCGCAGCAAAAAGGCAGCGTATTTTATTTGTGGGCCAGGGGAGATGATTGATACGGTAGAAGATAAACTACTACAACTGGGGATTGAGAAAGGAGCCATCCATACCGAACGATTCACCTCAAAGCTCGTTGCTGCCACCAATGGAGCTGCTACAAATGGCACCGCCAAGATTATGGTGCATCTGGATGGGAAGGCTACTGAATTGGAAATGGATAGTGCATCGACTGTATTGGATGCTTTGCTGGAACAAAAGCTGGATCCGCCTTATTCTTGTACTTCTGGTGCTTGTTCCTCTTGTATCGCAAAAGTGAAGAATGGAACCGTGAAAATGGATGCTTGCTACGCGCTAGATGAAGAGGAAGTAGCAGCCGGCTATATTTTAACGTGCCAAGCGCGGCCAACAAGCCCAGAGCTAGAAATTACTTTTGATGTATAGTAGACTTGTTTCGTCAGTCACTAAATGGCTGCAAGCGGCAAAATTTTATCCTGCACTGCGTTAAAAAGCCTCGCCGATGCTTAGGCATCGCCTGCGTTTTTTGCCTTGTTCAGAATAAAATTTGCTACGCTTTCGCTCATTCGCGACTGGCGGAACAAGTCTAGTCACCTCTTTTTTTTATATTTGTAAAGCAAACACACAAGAACCACTACTATTATGCACGGAGTTATCATTGATGATAACCAGGAGACGATTCGTTTAATTGAATCGAGATGCGCTGTTCACTTCCCTAAAATTATCATTCGCGGTGTTGCCGACAACATCGAATGTGGTATGGGTTTAGTGGAGCGTTATCAGCCGTGTATTGTTTTCTTGCGCGTGCAACTCCCCTCTGGTAAAGGACTTGATATTTTGCCGCAGCTTCCAGCAAGTACCCTCTTCGAAACCATTGTATATCATGTTAGTCCGGATGCTGCCCTCGAAGCGTTCCAGTACTTTGTTGCTGATTATTTGGTAGAACCTCTATCCGTGCCTTGTTTGGAGAGAGCTATAGAGAAGGCACAGCAGCGCTTGGGCCTTCATTTTCCCAGTACACCTCTGGAGCACAAAATTCAGCAATCCAATAAAATTGCTTTGCCTACCAGCGAGGGCTTTACCTTCGTCCGGCAGCAAGATATTGTTAGGTGTGAGGCTAATGGAAATTACACGCAAGTGTATCTGAAGAACGCAGCGTCTATCTTTATCACCCGCACACTCAAGCACTATGAATGTCTACTGGATAGTGCCCACTTTTTTAGAGCACACAAGTCCCACTTGGTCAACTTAAATTATGTGCAGCGCTTCATCAAAGGTAGAAAAGGAGCGATTGAAATGGTGGATGGCAAGCTCATTGAGGTCTCTATCCGAAAAAGAGAGGCCCTGCTCGAAAAGCTTAACATGGCGTATTAAACTTATTTAAACTTCCTGCATCTTATTTTTGTAAGTAATCAGAGTGACGACACACACCATAAAGTCGTCCTAACTAGGCAATTACTTTTCTTCTGGAAAATCGGGATGTTATGTCTAACCTAACCTACTCTTTGTGCTTTTTACTGTTTCCTGCTATTATGTTTGCTCAGATAGAAGGTGGGCAATTTTCAGGTTCTTCTGCCTCCCTCCCAATGATTGAACTGTTTCCTGATGCGTCCACTACCGCTTACTTAGGGCCACTTGTGGGGCCAAGTGGAGTTTCTTTATTTTTTTCACAGCAGGGGCAACGGCAAAATATTGGGGTTGATAATTTGAGTGATATTTGGGTAAGCTACCAACAATCGAATGGGCAGTGGTGCAAGGCGATTAATATTGGGGCACCTGTAAATAACCGATTGGCTAATCAAATTGTGGGGATTTCTAGTAGTGAGGATACTCTTTTTATTGCTGAAAATTGGAAAGCGCTAGGTTTTTCGACTCAGCAAGGGCGCCGCTGGTCTAATCCAAAGCCCATGACGATTTTGGGTCGGTCGAATTGGGCTGTTATTGCGGATATGCACGTGAGTGCAGATGGGAGGGTGCTGCTGTTTTCTGCACTGACCGACAAGCAAGATTTTGATCTTTTCTTTTCTAGGAGGCTTTCGCCAACTACTTGGGGAAAAGCCCAGCCCCTTGGGCCGGAGGTCAATACAACAGATAACGAGCAAAGTATCTATCTCGCCTACGATGGTAAGACGATCTATTTTAGTAGAGATGGCGCAAATGGCTTCGGAGGGCAAGATGTATACCGAAGTAAGCGCTTAGACCAAAGCTGGATGCAGTGGAGTACACCAGAAAATCTTGGGGCTAGTCTAAATACAGAGGCTAACGAGTGGGCGCTTACTGTAGATGCTTCAGGAAAGCGTGCTTACCTGAGTCGTGAAATGCCTGAAGGGATAGGGCAGCTACTAGCCCTAGATTTGCCCAAACAACTACGGCCAGAGCCTGCCACGGTACTTAAAGGGCGACTGCTTGGAGAGGTCGTTCCAGCAGAAGTGGCTATTGCGATTAGTTCGGTAGGTGAAGAAGAGCGGCCAAGAACAATTACGGTAGCAGCAGATGGAACCTATCAGGCTATTATTCCCCAAGGAATCGATGTTAGCCTTTCGGCAAATGCTGAGGGTTTTTTCTCGGAAAGTAATAGCATTGCACTAAGTGGGGATGTACTGGAGGAGCTAGACTATGACCCATCCATGCTCACGGCTTCACTGGAGCAAGATGAGACTTATTTAAAGCGAAATGAAGAGATTCAATTGCTACAGCTAAAGCTATCCAGCCTAAATGATAATCTGGAAGCCGTGCAACAAGAACGGGCCGCCTACCAAGAGCAGATTGCCAAAGAACGTGCTCAGTTTGAAGC
>JBCCRH010000383.1:0-6020 GCA_039208045.1 Bacteroidota bacterium | reverse complement strand
GTTTCGAGCGCAGCAAGGTGAGGGGGATAACCACTGGCGCATACAGCTACAGCTAGAAAATCCAAGGACTACTCCCATAGCGGAGCTGAAGCTATTTGGGGTAGAAATGGTATACATCCCAGAGGGTGCTTTTGAGCTGGGTACTACAAAAAGTGTGCGGCAACGGCGAGAGGAGCTGACACCAGGGGCAGGTGGTGCGCCTTACGACTCCTTTTTTAAGTTCAGCGATCGTAAAAAAGGCAACTATGGTGGCGTATATCGGGTGAGTTCTGAGGAGACTATCTCCATCGGCAAAGTGGACGG
Organism: Bacteroidota bacterium; assembly: GCA_039208045.1. Taxonomy (GTDB): domain Bacteria; phylum Bacteroidota; class Bacteroidia; order Chitinophagales; family Saprospiraceae; genus JBCCRH01. The sequence continues at coordinate 5,717 of JBCCRH010000383.1, read as the reverse complement.
CAACCTATTCTGGCAGGATATTAGTATTAGAGGTACCAATACGTTCTCAGGCGTTCCAAAAGGGAAGTTGGAGGCAGATTTCCCGAAAGGATATAAGGGCTTCTACTGCATGAAATATGAGCTATCGCAGCAGCAGTATTGTGACTTTTTGAATACCATCGACGCAATGCCACAACGTGCACGTGATATTACGAGCGAACAAGAATACAACAGGCCCATCAGGGACTATCGCAATATGATCCACAACTATGAGGGCGACTTTGTGACTAGCCGCCCCCTGCGCCCCTGCAATTTCCTTTCCTGGCTAGATGGCCAAGCTTATGCGGACTGGGCAGGCCTGCGCCACATGACGGAACTGGAATTTGAAAAAGCTTGTAGAGGGCCAAAACCAGCCGTTTATCGAGAATATGTGTGGGGTGTCAATGAAATAGCCATCAAATCTAACATGGTTTTCAGCACCAAGATAATGATGTCTAATGGCGCACTAGCGGTGGCAGAGAATGGCCTTATACAGACCGATGGTAATGTGCATGCCAGCATGTTTTCGTATTTCAATATTGATGATGTATGTAAGCCTGGCGCTCCCTTTTATGATCCAGATTGTGATGGCTGTAGAGGGTTTAGTGGTGGCGATGGCGGGCGAGGCCCGGTACGCATGGGCATTTTTGGAGTTAACTCCAATGGGGATCGCATAGCGGCTGGGGCGACCTACTACGGTCTCATGGAAATGGGAGGGAACTTGCAGGAACCGGTAGTTACCGTAGGCCATCCGTCAGGTCGCAAGTTCCAGGGTACGCATGGCAATGGAGTGCTTAGCGCAAATGGCCAGGCGACTAATGCTGACTGGCAGCCCATTGACGGCGACTATGCCTTTGCAGGGCGCGGCGGCTGCTGGAAATTTCACGAAAACCATGCCCGCACTGCCGACCGCTTCAAAGGCCTCCGCACCAAGCCGGATCGGCGTGCTTCTCACATTGGGTTTCGGGGCGTGCGCACGAGAAATTAATCCACAATTAAAAGAAATATTATGCAAATCAAACACTCCTATCCTTTGCTACTTTGGGCAATGCTATTGTCATCGTTCCTATCCGCCCAAGACACCATCGTAACCAACTACCCTAATACCGACCAGCGCTGGGAGAAAGTATTTGACGAAGGCCAAAAAGTAGCCGAAAACATCTATTACGAAGATGCATCCCCCTGGATGACCGTGCAATATGAGCCAGCCAAAGTAGAAAACTGGAAGTGGTACTACAACAACGGCAATCCTTACTTCGAGGCCACTTACGTAAATGATTTATTGCAGGGCACCTATCAGATATGGTATGAAAATGGCCAATTGGCAGAAAGCCTACGCTTCAAGGATCACTTGGAAGATGGTGCAGCCGTTTTTTATCACCCTAATGGGCAAATCGCGATGCAAGGCACGTACCAAAATGGGGAGATGATTGGCACTTGGCAATTTTTTGACCCTACAGGCCAGCCTGCCAGCGGGGCTTGGGAGTGGTCTTTCGCCGCTTCGCCCGATCAATTGCGGGTGCGTGGCCAGCTCCAGGCAGGGCGAGCGATTGGCAAATGGCAGTATTCGGCCACTACTAATCAGGGACTAGCGAGTCAGAAGCGGTTTTGGACTGATTTTGGGGAATAAAAGCTTCTCGCGGATTACAAACCCGCTGGTATCCTGGCACGCGCCTAGTGGATTTGTAATCCGCGATGTTCCTGTGCCTAGCGGACCCGCCTGCATCGGGCAGGTTTGCAATCCGCGATGTTTATTCCCTCCGCAGCTTCTCCAACAACCACTCCCGCTCTGCGAGGGCTGGCTCCGCCTCTATTTTTTGCGCCAGCAAAGCCTGTGCGGAGCGATCAAAAGGGTTTAGCTCCATTATTTTTCGGGTAAAGTAGATCGTATTCAGATAAGTTTTGCGGTGATAGCCCATTCCTTTTTTACGCTCTATAAAACGCTTGAAACTAGTCAGTAGCGCATCGAGGAGTTCTTCTTCATCCAGCTCTACATAAATTTTGAGCTGTAGCACTTTTGTATCCAAGTTGAGGAAGAGATCATCGTAGGCTACTGCCTGTAATCGTTGGAGTGCCTGCTGATAATGGCCTTGTGCAAAACGCAGTTTTGCCAAGCAATAGTCTACGTAGGTAGTACGGTGTAGCATTGGCAATTTAGCTGCAAAGCGTTCAATAAACTGCTCTGTCCAAGCATATTCTTGCAGTCGAATGGCAATGCCTGCAATATTTTTGAAGGCAAATCGACTCAAATAGCCATCTTCCAGCAGCAGTTCCAACTCTAAGCCTAAGCGATATAGCTCAAAAGTATCCCGCAGATAATGGGCCTCCCCAGTATTAAATTGACGGATGGTAAAATTGATCGCCAATTGTAATAACTCTTGCTGCTCTCGTTTCGAAAACTTTGCTTGATGAGCCATAAAGCCCATTTTTAGTTGATCAAACCACTGCTTTTCATGAGGTGCTTGCACGGCCTTTAGGTAATAAAAATACAAGCTGATGGCGGGATAATCGAGCAAGTCGCTTTGCTCCAAGAAGACCAAGAGTTGCTGAAGCAAGCGCTGATCATACTCTACCTTGTAGACTGCTTGGTGAGCAGATTGGCGGCAACTTTGCCGCAGTTTTTGAGTCAGGTAAGCAATGTCCATCCACTCCACCATTTCGCCCAAATCACGCTGCATATCCCGCTTTTTGCGTTCATTTTGGAGGTATATTTCCTGCTCTACTTGAAAGCATTGCTGAAAGTAGCGTGTATCTTGGGTATGGCTTTGATCTAACTTTTTGCGCACCATGCGCAGGGTGCGTTGAAAGTGCTTCTCCATACGTAGCTTGCGGTAAGCGGTGAGGAGTAGGATTTTCTCTGTGATCTCGTTTCTGCTTGCTTCTTGGAAAATGAGGTAGGTCTCCACTGCTTTTAGCAAGTAGGACATGGCATGGCGCATCAGCTGATCATCGTAGGTAGCGCCTGGGAAAAGCTGTGCAAAAGCGCGTTCTTTATGGAGCATTTCCGGCTTTTTGTTGAGCTGCTTATCGATCAGTAGATAAAGCTGGTGTACTTCTTCTCGCGTATTGTGCATTCCTGGTTGTAGGAATTTGCGCAGCGCCCGTCGGTCACCTTTCGGTAAACGGCCAATCAGTTGGACTACATCACTTTTTTGCATGTAAAAAATATTACAAAATGGGTTAGTACGCCAATGAAATAGCGATTCGTCAGTATTTGTTTGTTACAAATTCAAAAAAATGTTTTTGACAGACTAAAAGGAAGGATGCATTTTGTAGTGTGAAAAAAAATTAACGTCGACCCATGAAAGGCTTGCTTCGAATTTTAGGTATTTGCGCGCTCTCTTTATTATTCCCCCAATTTATCTTTGCTCAAACATGGGAACAAGTTTATGACATCGATATTAAGGACTCAGGAGTATCTATCACAGAAACAAGTGATGGTGGATTTGCCATCCTTGCAGGGCATGATCATTCGACGATTAGCTCTTCTGATGCAGTCCACTTGGAAATGCCTAGAATAGCTGCTCAAACAGGCGAAATAGTGTGTCTGCCCGTAAAGGCACGAAATTTTACTAATATTACAGCCCTACAATTTAGCATTAACTTCCCTGTAAGTCACCTGTCTTTTGCGGGTGTTGAGAATTTTGGTCTTCCTAATTTAGGGTTGCCTTCTTTTGGCTATACCAACATTAGTTTAGGACAGCTTGGTGTCAGTTGGGACTACTTTTTACCTGATGGTGAGGGCTACTCGATTCCAGACGAGAGTATTTTATTTGAGATATGTTTAGAAGTTATAGGTACTGAAGGGGAGCATACTATCTCTTTTTCTGATGAGCCAATTACTCTAGCAGTGATAGGTACTGAAAACTCGTTACTTCCTGTAGAACATCGGGATGGGAGTGTACATATCAATTTGGATTGGAGCCAGTTGCTTTATTACCAAACGATCAATATCATTCGTACGGATGCTGATGGCAGTGTTCTTTGGACTACCACACTTCCTGCCGACAGTACTGAGTTGGCTAATGGATTACTGGAAACTCAAGATGGAGGTTTTGTATTTGGAGGTACAGAAGTTGGAGCGAATGACAGCCGAGCTTTTATACAAAAGATAGACAGCGATGGCACTGTTGTTTGGAAAAACATATTGATTGACGGCAGCACCAATTCTAGGGTGCGTGCTATCACCGAAGCAGGGGATGGTGGTTATCTCCTGACGGGTACCCATAACAGTGATCTATTTGCTCTAAAAACGGATGCTAATGGCAACGAACTTTGGCGCTACACTTTTGACTTCGGTGTTCTGGAAGAGGGAACTTTAATTAGCCAGCTAGCGGATGGCAGTTTTCTTATTTCTGGCTATTCTTTTGAACATACACTGTTAATCAAGATCAATGCCTCGGGCGAAGCTATATGGGAGCGGGCTATATTTTCTGCCGACTCTTATACAAGCATGGTAGAAGCCTCAGATGGTACCCTGCTATTGGCGGGCACCCAAAATATTGTAGCCTACGATGCTGATGGTGAAAATCCTATCACTTATGATTTGGCTCTAGAGTACATCGACGTAGGTGCCGCTTTCATGGTTCGTGCTAATGAAGATAGATTGGCCTACCTCAGCACGGGCTCTACTACTGATTTGGGTAACGATCGAAACATTTTTCTGACCTTCCTCACAGAAAATGGCCAAGTACTTTCTACTCAGCAGCTCACTTCCACCACACTTCCCATGCTTGTGGAACCTCGCGATTTTGTAGCTTGCGCTAATGGTGGTTTCGCTGCACTTAACCAACTCTTTCAAGCTAACGGCAATCAGGATGTACAGCTTATAAAAGCAGTATCTGATACTCAAACCACACAGGGATCGATCGGCGATTTCGTCTGGGAAGATAGGAATGGCAACGGCATCCAAGACCTGGGAGAGCCTGGACTACCAGGCGTAACCATTAACTTGCTGGATGGAAATGGTAATCAGCTAGCCACCACTACCTCGGCCGCTGATGGTACGTATAGCTTTGATGGGCTAGCGCCAGGGGAGTATATTGTAGCATTCTGGGCACCAGCAGGCTTTGAGCTAGTGCCCGCAAACCAGGGTGATGATGCTACGGATAGTGATTTGGATGAAACTACTGGCCAGACAGGGATCATCGTGATTGGATCAGGTGAGACGGATAATACCGTAGATGCTGGTTTTCTAGAAGGGGTTGACTTGCGCCTAGATAAATCCGTCAATGTTCTGCTACCTCCAGTAGGTTCTGAGGTTGAATTTACACTTAGGGTAAGGAATGATGGGGCATCAGTCGCCACAGGAGTAGTAGTAACCGACCTCCTACCCAGCGGTTATGAATTTGTAAGTGCTACTGGAGACTACAATCCTGAGATAGGAGCCTGGAATATTGGTGAATTAGCGAATAGTACTTCTACCAGTATGCGGATAGTAGCTAGAGTGTTGGAAGAAGGAGACTATCTAAATATGGCAGAAATTACTGCCCATGACCAGGAAGATATTGACTCTTCGCCAGGAAATGGAGTAGATACGGATGGGGATGGAAATGTAATTGATGACCCAATGGATGAGGATGATGGTGATGCAGTGAATCCATTTGCGGCAACCGACTTAGAACTAGATATGTCCGTCAATAATCTGACGCCCGAAGTGGGGGAGGAGGTTACATTTACCGTGCAGGTGACGAATGAGG
>JBCCRH010000382.1:0-6029 GCA_039208045.1 Bacteroidota bacterium | reverse complement strand
CACTTCCTGTCTTCATTGCTACGCACCACATTTATCAGCAAAATTAGAGTTCAAAAAGCTCACTTTCAGTTAATATTCCGACCTTTTCTGTGTTTTTTCAGCTTAAAATGAGGTCTCTAGATAAATTGCAAAAGCCGTATAGCTATCGGGGTGAGCGCTTGCTAGGCTTTTGTAGCAAAATCTGGATTGCCCCCGATAGAAGCTCGGTGCAGCCTCCCGATGCAGCCCCGATGGAAGCGGTATGAGGAGTGGCGAAAAGCGTTCCAGGTAGTGCTTGGTATTGCCCCCATGCTAGCTGGCTGATCGAATACTTGGAGAGAAGACAGCTGGCATGGGAGTGGCAATATCGCTTTTCGCCACTTCGAATTTTAGCGGACAGCGGGATAAGCTGCCCAAAAAAGGATTGATTAATGCAATCGCGCCATATCTCGTATGAGGATGCTTCGGCGATTAAAGTAAATGAGGTTTGATTTCTTGAGCTCGTTTAATACCGATGTTACGGTTTGACGGGATGTACCGGTGATGTTTGCAATATCTTGCTGGGTGAGGCAGTGCTTGATCAGCATTTCGAAGCCGATGCGTTTGCCTTGGCGGTTGGCGGAATCTTTTAGGAAATCGATGATGCGTTCTCTGGCGTCTTTAAAGATCATGGACTCTAGTCGGGTTTCTGCTTCGCGCAAACGACTTCCGATCAGCTGCAAGAATTTCATGGACAGCTGGTGGTTGGTTTGCAAGAAATTCTTCAGCTGTGCGGTGCGAATAGTGAAAACCGTCACGGGCTTATTCATCGCAATGGCGAAATCCTGTCGCTTGAGTTCTCCCATAAGGCCTAGTTCTCCGAACATAGACATGGGGTGTAAGATTTGCTTGATGACCTCGCGGCCATCGGCAGAGGTCGTACCTATTTTGACGATCCCCTTTACCAGGAAGAAGACTTTATCAGAAAAGTCGTCAATATGGTAGATGTGTTGGTGTTTTTCGATCACCTCCATTTTTACCTGGCTCGCTAATTGGATCCTGTCGGTCTCATCCAAGGGCTCGAAAACTGGAAGGTGCTTCAAAAATTCTATGGCTTTACTTTTTAGCGATTGCATGGTAATTGGTTTTTGTACACTGCAAATCTGAAAAAAAAGTAAAGGCAAGAGTAGTACAAAAAATAAGATTTGTTGAGGAAAATGAAATGAATTATTTTATAATTTGCTGAAAATCAGTTTTTAGTGTGAAAAAATGTTTGTACTTGCTCGTGTTTTGGTTCCTTTAGAATTAGGGTAGTATCAAGAATTTTTGAGTGAAAGATTGCTTTCGGAATGTCACTTGCGCATAATAATGCCCCTGAGCGAGCTGATGGACTGGAAGGTCTAATTGATTTAATCCTTCCGTAACAGCTAGAGGTTGCTGAGTTACTAATCTACCATCACTACCGAAAATATGGAGGTGTGCTAGCCCTTGGTCAACTGCTTGTAGGCGTAAGCGCAAGCGCTGGTTAGCCACTGGGTTTTGGAGGATGGTCAGTTTACTCGCAGCAATCTTATTTTCGAGGACTACCATACCTACCTTTTCCTGATAGCCATCAAAGTCTTTCTGGGTGAGTTGATAATAATTGATGCCAGGTAGCGGCTGCTTATCCTCAAAAGTATAGGATTGGGCTGTCAGGCTATTCCCCTTGCTAGGAATAGTTGTGATAGTTTGAAAGTGCAGGCCATCGGCAGAACGCTCCAAGATGAATTGTTCGTTGTTGTATTCGCTACTCGTTACCCACTTTAGTAGGTTGCTGTTTGTCTGTTGGAAACCTTCGAATGATAGTAGCTCAATAGGTAGTACACAGCCAGTACCATCTGTTTTGGTGGTGACTGGAATATGCTGAGTGGGGACTCCCATCCCTGCGACACAAGGTGCGGTGATACTTCCTGCCAGCATATATCCGCCTCCGTTAAGTTCGGGCGTATTTAGCGTTCGCTTAGTTGTCCCATTGGAGATACTGAAGTGCATCACTGCGCTATTATCAATAATATGATTCAGGCCGTGTGTGTGGCCTACCTCGTGGAGGGCTACGGACTCAAAGTCAAATTCAAAAAAAGAAGGCGCTCCGCCATCGAAATTCCAATTTGTTCCATCATTAAAAGCGATATCCATTTCTTCAGCATACCAATAGGTACATATACCATTAGAGAAGGCGCTAAATCTAATGGTGGCAATACCTAGGGTACCACTTGATAAGCTATTGGAAAAGGTAACTACATTTATCCCATCGCCAGCTATTCCTGCCGTAGTAGCCGAGCTGCTTACTGAAAAGTTGACGCCTGTACCACAACGCCAGGTGTCAACGGCACGCTCAAAGGATGCGGTAGCATCAGTATTGGTAATGAAAGCATCATTGTAAGAATAGGTGTACCCACCATTGTTATCTATATCTGCCAGAGCAGGAAATTGCCTGGTAACTGCTGCAAAGCCAGAAAAGTCGCTATAGACGGCCGAAATGCTATAATCGATAGTGATGGATGTGGTTCCAACTAGCGTGTTAGTAGCATCAAGCACACGTATGGTGCCAGTACCTGCATTCGCTCCTACTTCCGAGGGAATCTTTAGGCGAATTTGGGTATCTGTCCAAGAAACATAATCAGAAGGAGTGGCAATTTCAATGAAGGTAGCCCCTCCATCATCCGCATTAAAAAACTCTACGCTGCCCTGTGTACTTCCAAAACCGCTGCCTGTGATGATGAGGTCATTGGCGTCTTCTATCGTACCAGCTACATAAGAACTTGGGTTATTGCCCGCGCCATTATTGACGGAAGTGATCGACCTGCTACTAATTTGAAGTGGTGCAGAAGTAACTCTTGGACGCCAATGTGTACCATCTGGCTTGACGGCCTGAAAACGGGTCAATTGTTGAATATAAGCGGCCAAATCAGTTTCACTAAAAACTTTTCCGTTGGACGGATCGTGATAATGACCGTGCTGTTTGGTAAAGACTCCTTGTAGCCCGGTATAAGCCTGAAGCTGTGGCATCCCAAAATGAGTCATTTGATATAAGACGTTTTGATGCTGCGTATCCTCTTCCCCTAGCAGCAAGATATACTCTTTGCCTGTTGTGAGTTTGAAATTGGGAAATACGATTTGCTTTTCATACCCAACTGTACCTCCTGGAGCAACAACGGCAATTTGGTTCTTTCTTAGGCTACCTTTTAAGTAGGCTTCGACATCCAACACATAGAGGGTATAAATGTTATGATGGTCTTGATCCCAGTAGGATACTTGATGATTGAGGGTGACTAGAGCGACGCCAGCACTGTTGGTAATGCGGCTCTCTAAGCTCAAGGGATGGATAGAGGCGGCACAGTGGAATCCTAAGAATAGTAATGCGGTTAGGGTACTATTTTTCATAAGGCACACGAATTTAGTGTTTGCTTTCGCGCAGCTAAGGCGAGGCAAAAGGATTAGACAAACTACGGATGAATACGTGCGTTTTAAGTGAGCATGTGTAGGTGAAAAAGAAGCATGTAAAGGAAATGCAATATAGGTAAGAACGATGTAAACTCAAAAAGTTAGGTATCTTCAAGCGAGATAAATAAAAAGGTGCAAGCCAAGAAGATTATACATATAGATATGGATGCCTTTTATGCTTCGGTGGAGCAGCGGGATGATGCGGCACTGCAAGGGAAGCCGGTAGCGGTAGGTGGATCGAGTAGGCGTGGGGTGGTGGCTTCGGCAAGCTATGAGGCGCGGGCTTTTGGGGTTCGGTCTGCGATGCCAAGTATCACGGCGCAGCGCTTGTGCCCAGGTCTAATCTTTGTGCGGTCGCGCTTTGACGTTTACCGAAAGGTATCCCGTCAGATACGTGCTATTTTTGAGGAGTACACGGATTTGGTAGAGCCATTGTCGCTGGACGAAGCCTATTTGGATGTCACTGTGGTGAAAAAGGGCCCGGCATCTGCTACCTTGATTGCAGAAGAAATACGCCAGCGTATTTTTGAGGAAACTCAACTCACCGCCTCGGCAGGAGTATCGTTTAATAAGTTTTTAGCTAAGGTGGCCTCTGATATTAATAAGCCGAATGGTATCAAGGTGATTTCGCCGGAGGAAGCCGATGCCTTTTTGGAAGCGTTGCCGATAGAAAAGTTTCATGGCATTGGGAAGGTGACGGCGGAAAAGATGCGGCGCTTGGGGATTTACAAAGGGAAGCAACTGAAGGAATGGTCGGAGATTGACTTGGTGAAGCGTTTTGGGAAAGTTGGGCGGCACTACTACCGAATTGTGAGAGCCGATGATCGGCGCGAAGTAAACCCCAATCGCATCCGCAAGTCGATTGGTGCAGAGCGCACCTATTCTGAAGATTTAGTAGATGTGGTAGCGATGAAAGAAAAGCTGAGCTATTTGTCAGGAGTAGTGTTTCAGTATATGAAGAAGGCCAACAACTTTGGGCGTACGGTGACGGTAAAGATCAAGTCGGCGGACTTTAAGGTCATTACTCGGAGTAAGACTTTTGCGAGTGAGGTGCGCGATTTGGAGGTATTGGAAAAAACTACTCACAGTTTATTAACCGGTAATTTAGAGGAAATCGATAAGGTACGCCTATTGGGCGTTGCTATTTCTAATCTAGAACAAGAAACGCGCCTAGAGGGGATTCAACTTGAAATAGAATTTGACCAATGAAACTAATCATTTTTGATATAGATGGCACCTTGTTGTATTCCAACCGGATTGACAGCAAGTGTTTTGCCACTACCTATGAAGAATTTTACCAGCGCCCTTTCCCGACTTTGGATTGGACGTATTTCCCGCATGTGACGGATACTACTATTTTTGGTACGTTGATCAAAGACCATTTTGGTCGGGAGGTAGAAGCAGCGGAGCGCGATGCTTTTGAGGCGAGCTATGTGGAGAAGCTACAGGCAGCGCGGGCTAAGCGTCCTGCTGATTTTAGGGAAGTGCCTGGGGCGGCGGATATGATCGCGTATTTGCAGCAGCAAGCAGATATAGCGGTCGCGATCGGCACGGGAGGTTGGCTGAGACCGGCGCGGGTGAAGTTAGGTCATATTGGAGTCGATCATGAGCGGCTCGTAGTCAGTGCTGCGGATGGGCATGTGCGTCGGGAGTCGATTTTGGAAGCAGCGATCACAAAAACGGAGCAACAGGTGGGATCGATTGATCGCATCGTTTATGTAGGTGATGCCGTTTGGGATGTACACACGACGCGCAATATGAATCTTCCATTTATTGGCATTCGTCGTATGGGCGATGCGGCCAAGTTGTTAGACCTAGGCGCAGCAGAGGTTCTTACTGATTTTAGCGACCGTACTCTTTTTTTGGATGCTCTTGCGCGGGCGGAGCCTCCGAAACTGGTGTAGTGCTGACAATTAAGCTACAGCAAACTCGTACATTTAGTAGGTAGCTGCAAGAAATTCTTCTGGTATGGAACATTCTAGAAACTACTGCTGTTATAGTCACGCAACGCAGCAAGCGATCTGCAACAAAAAGTAAATAAAAGTGAAAACGTTCGCTTGTTTTTGTTCCAAAAGCTTGTATATTTGCATCGCCTTTTGAATAAGGCATTGATGATTCCGTAGCTCAGCTGGTAGAGCACTTGACTTTTAATCAAGGGGTCCTGGGTTCGAACCCCAGCGGAATCACGAAATGACTGGTTAAAATGCTGACAACCAGAAATAAAAACTGAGAAAATGTTCTCAGCAGTCATTTTAGCAGTCGTTTAAATAATATTTCTTGTGAAAGGTCAGATAAGTGATTATCTGGCCTTTTCTGTTTCGTAGCATCCTACGTTCAGGCTGCAATTATAAAGAAACGGAATTTTTTCTACATATAGAAACTATATCTTGCCTCTATATTATCGTCTTTTCCAAGATATTTTAAGATAGCACCAACTTTCCGTGATGCAGTGAGAGTAATTGGTTCTGATTCATATTAGGTATTGCTCCAGTTCATTTTTGTTAACGAGAGTATTTCTGTTGCTAAAGCCTTTGGATTTGATTGGCAGTACTCTGGAATAGTTTTTAAATGCAAACTTCTTGGAACAT
>JBCCRH010000381.1:0-6048 GCA_039208045.1 Bacteroidota bacterium | reverse complement strand
TGGTACTTGAGCATTTTGCGAACCTGAGCGCTTATTAGAACGATCAAAGACGTCTTTTCCTGAAGGAGGAGGAGGAGGAGCGGTATTAGCAGTAGGAGCTACTATTCTTGCAGTGGTAGTAGTTGTTTTAGTAGTAGTTTTTGTTGTAGCAACAGTAGTGGGTGTTTCAGCTATTTTTGAAGAATGGCTGGTAGGATTATCTACGACCGTCGTCTTCGGCGATTCAATGCTTGGTGAAGGAGCAGCATGCTCCTGAGCTATTGGCGCAGACGGTACAGCTAGCCAATAATAATAGGAGAATCCCGAAGCGATACCCAAGCCTATAAATAGTAGCAGCAGCAACAGCCATCGCCGCTTTTTCTTGGGTGGCTCTGTAGGCAGTTCACGGTCTAACAGGGATTGCATCGCCTGCCAGCCACGATCCACTAATTCTTTATCTGACCACTTATCCTGCATAATTTCTTGTATTGTAATGCTGCTTAATCAACTGTTTCATTTTTTTGCGGGCTGCGGAGAGGTGCCATTTAGACGTCCCGTCACTGATGCCCAACATTTTTCCAATTTCCACATGTGTATACCCTTCTATAGCGTAAAGCTGGAATACTTTTCGAGAAGCGTCGGGTAGTAAATCTACTAGATTCAAGATATCTTCTAGGTATAAATCAGACAGCGAGCTCGCTGGTACTGGCTCATCCCGGTCTGCTAATTCCAGAAAGTGGACGGGTTTGGTATGCTTTTTATAGTAGTCGGATAAGGCATGAAAAACGAGGCGGCGCACCCAGCCTTCCAGAGAGCCTTTGAACGAAAATGTATCCAGTTTTTTGAACACCCTAAGCATCCCTATATTGACAATCTCTACAGCGATATGCTCATCTTTGGCATAGCGCATGCACATGCGCATCATGGTTGGAAAAAACTTACGATACAGCGCTTCTTGACAACGACGATCGTTATCAATACACCCTTCTACCAACTCTTTTTCCGAATACGTCATGGATGCCGCCATCTTCTGATTTTAGAACAATAGGCCAAGCCGGAGCGTCAACCGCTTATACAGCTGCTCCCGCACTTCCCTACTATCGTTAAATTCATTGACGAAAGTGAAGGTAGCATCTTGAAAGCGGTAGCCTAGATCAATCACCACATTGGCCCCTTTCGACGCTCCTAAGCGATAGCCTATAGCAGGATGAATCATCCATCCTCCCTGTGCCTCATCGATTCCGTCTTCCTCACTTGCAAAGGCAAAACCGTAACCCGCACTAACGGATACATAAGGACTCAGCCGCTTTTTCGCTAAGTACGATCGATATTCAATACTGAGTGGATAAACCGTTTCGCCATCTCCAAAAGAGTAGGTATCTACTCCAAAGCCTACACCTACGCCAACCAGACGATTAAACTGATAGCCCAGCACATGATGTGCCCCAAAGCCTACCTGAATGCCCCCCTCATTACGCCCATTCAAGTTGGCGAAATAGGTAACATTGTATATTCCTTTTTCTTTAAAAGCATAGACTTTCTCCTTTTTCAGTATCCCTTTTTTATCATCAATCGACTCTTGTATGGCCTCTTCATTAAAAGGGAGTGCTACATTTCCAGTCTCAATTTCTTGAACCACCTTGGTAATTTCTTCATCCAAGAACTCCAGCACTTCCCCATTGGATAATTCTAGCCTCACCGTCTTCCCATATTCAAAATCCAAGAGTTTCCCTTGAAATACGCTGCCATTTTTTAGGTATACTCGATCCACAATTTGAACCGGATCAATCGTTTGTGCATGAGCAACGCTAACAAATAATGAAATACAAAACAATAGTAAAGAGATGCGAAAAGTAGTCATATAAACAGGTTTTTTAATTGCTTTTTGAAAGCACACTCAGCTCCTTTGGAGCCGCTGGATCAGTAATATCAAATTGATACAAGCCATCACTTCCAATCACCATAGCTAGGTTCTTATTCCCTAGTGCTATAATATCATACGCCTGAAATCCTTTGACGTGCGCCACCATGCGCTCTGCGATTTTTTGCCATTCACTGGCATCAAAGACCTTTAAGCCTTGATCGTTTTCACAAATATACAGATGATCCTTGGCTACTGACAAACCGTGTGGGTTATGCATCTGATAAGTCGCTAGCAATTCAGGGTTGGTTACATCCGTCACGTCTACTACATCTAACTGATTAATAAAATTCTGGCATTCGTTTCCATCGCGAAGCGTTACATATGCGATATTACCATCCACAAAAACTGGATCGCACGCCTGTGCATGCTGAAAAACGCCTACCTGGGTAGGGTTCAACGGGTCGGTATTATCCATAATAAACATACCGCTCATAGAGCCAATAAACAGGTAGTCGTTATACGGGAAAATAGTTTCGATTCCCCACCCTATGTCTACAGTTCCTGCCAATGCAGGCTGAGTAGCATTCGACAAGTCGAATAAGTCCATAGAGTAATTGTCAATTGCATATAGATAAGGCCCCATAATGGCAAATCGTGCCATAGAGCCCCCAACACCTGTTGTATTAACGATGCTTGATAGCGGATCAAATGCAGGATTACCCGCCATACTATTATCTATCAAAACAAACTCGTTTTCAAATGCAATATCATCATCGTATCGATCACAAGGCACCTTTTCCACCTGTCCCGTCTCTACGTAGTCTACCACATATCCTCGCTCCTCTTCAAACCGGTGAGCAGGAAAAACATCTTCTGTTCTGGTCAAGTAGACGGGATTTTGCGGATTAGAAATATTTAGCGTAATCAGATCAATATAGTTATCTGCATACAGTAAGTTATTACGAACAGCCATATCATTATTACCTGGAATAGCAATAAATGAAAGCGCTATAGGGCTGGCAGGGTTGCTATTATCCAAGATATGGATGCCTTTTCCTCTCTCATTAATGAGCAAATAATCTTGGTAATAGTAAATCTTGCCGGGGGATTGCAACTCCTGCGGAGCCTGTATTGTGATGTCTTGTCTGATTTCTTCCGCCGTCATAAAAACGGGTTCCCAAATGCTGTAATAGCGGGTCGATTCGCATTCATCCTTCAGACAGCTTGATAAGCTTAACGCAATAATTAAGGTCAGCGAAAAAGAGCTAAATTGTTTCCAGTATTTCATAAGAGTTTCGTTTTATCGATAATTTTTTTCTTTCTTTTGCAAGGAAAGATACTTCATTCCTTTTACAGAAAGCTAGACAGCGACTGTTAAAAAAGGGTTGGGTACATTTTTATTTTTTTCACCAAATTTGAAAACATGCTAAAAAAGCTATTGCTTTTTCTCTTTTTGTGCTTACCACTGTTCCTGGCTGCGCAGCTTAGCCTCAGAGTAACGAGCCTTCCGGCAAATACCCCTGCTAATCCCTCCATCTTTGTAGCTGGTAATTTTAATAATTGGAATGCAGGTGCTTCTGCCTATGAATTGGTAGCACAAAGTGATGGCTCCTTCACCCTCACCCTCACGCCTAGCCCCGGTCTACTAGAGTTCAAATTTACCAGAGGAAGCTGGGCCACCGTAGAAGGAGGCGCAAATGGGGGCTTTCGCCCAAATCGAACGCTCAACTACAATGGAGGAATGCAAGAGGTGAATATCGTCATCCAATCATGGGAAGACCAGGGAGGCGATAATTCTACTGCCTCCGACAATGTATCCGTACTTTCTACCGATTTCTACATGCCACAGCTAGATCGCAACCGCAAGGTATGGATTTATCTGCCACCCAATTATTACACTTCTGATCTGACCTATCCAGTTTTGTATATGCATGATGGCCAGAATGTCTTTGATGCTTCTACTAGTTTTTCAGGAGAGTGGGAAGTAGACGAATCCCTAAATGATTTATTCGAGAATGGGGATAATGGGGCTATTGTGGTAGCTATCGATAATGGCGGTGCCAATCGATTGAATGAATACAGCCCTTGGGTAAACTCAACTTATGGCGGCGGCCAAGGCGATGAGTATATTGATTTTATAGTCGAAACGCTAAAGCCACATATTGATGCTAATTACCGTACCAACCCAGATCGGGAATCTACTGGTATAGCAGGCTCTTCCATGGGTGGGCTGATCAGTATGTATGCGCTAATAGAACACCAAGACGTGTTCAGCAAAGCGGGCATATTCTCCCCTGCCTTTTGGTTTGCACCAGAAGCTTACAGCCATGTAAGCAGCATAGGTAAAGAAGCAGATGTACGCATTTATTTTGTGGCGGGCCAATCAGAAAGTGCAACGATGGTGCCCAATATGCAAGCGATGTACAATACCTGCATCAATGCGGGCTTTAGTGCAGAAGAATTGTTCTTTCTCACCCATGCAGATGGTGCCCACAGCGAATGGTACTGGCGCCGAGAGTTCCCCGCCGCCTACGAATGGCTATTCGACCAAGTCACCAGCATCACCTCTGCTGGCCCAGCCATCCAGCAAGTGCGCCTCAGTCCCAATCCAACCGATTACATCCTAAAAATCTCTTCCGAGCGAGTGCTCCAAGCACCCAAACTACAGATCTATGCCGTCAACGGCACCCTCATCCAGCCTCCTACCATCATCGATGGGGATACCTTTAATGTCTCTTTCCTCCAAGAAGGCACCTATATCTTTAATATCTACGATGGGAAGGTACTGGTAGGAGCACAGCGGATTGTGGTTAGCAGATAGGAGATAGTAGTCAGTGGGCAGTGGGCGGTAGCGGGGACAGTGCGGTGAGCAGTGGACAGTAGGCAGTAGCGGGGACAGTGCAGTGGGCGGTGGGCATTGAGCAGTAGCGGTGGGCGGTGATTTAAAGAGCCGAAGGCTCAAGTCACAGCACTTCTGTACCTACCTACCGCCTATCTACTATGCACTACCTACTGACCACTGACTACCGACTACTGACTGACCACTGCCCACCGCCTACTGACTACCTACCATGCACTGCTTACTGACTACTGCCCACTGCCTACTATCTCCCCCGCTCCTGCCCGCTATCTCATCTCCTTATACGCATTAATCAGCCCATTGGTGGAGCTATCGTGGGTGGTGACTGGGGCGTCGCCTGCTAGTTCGGGTTGGATGTTTTTGGCTAATTGTTTGCCCAACTCTACGCCCCATTGGTCGAAGCTGAAGATGTTCCAGATGGCGCCTTGAACGAATATCTTGTGCTCATATAGGGCAATGAGCTGGCCTAAGGCGCGAGGAGTTAACTGCTTGACGATGATAGAGTTGGTAGGTCGATTGCCCTCAAATACTTTAAAGGGTAAGAGGCGTTCGATGGCGGCTTCGTCTTTTCCGGCGGCAGCTAGTTCAGCGCGGACTTCTTCTTCGGTTTTACCCTTCATGAGAGCTTCGGTTTGGGCGAAAAAGTTGGATAGTAAGATGGGGTGATGCTCACCTATGGGGTTGTGGCTAACGGCGGCTGTGATAAAATCGCAAGGGATGAGCTTGGTGCCTTGGTGAATTAATTGGTAGAAAGCGTGCTGCCCATTGGTACCCGGCTCGCCCCAAAGGATGGGCCCAGTTTCGTAGCTCACCTTCTGGCCACTGCGGTCGACGTATTTTCCATTGCTTTCCATATTGCCCTGTTGGAAATAAGCTGGAAAACGGTGTAAGTACTGATCGTAGGGTAGAATCGCTTCCGTCTCTGCGCCAAAGAAATTGTTGTACCAAATACCAATGAGGGCCAGTAGCACGGGCATATTTTCTGGTAGTGGCGCAGTTCTAAAATGCTCGTCCATGCTATGGAAACCCTCTAAAAGCTCTTCAAATGCTTCGAAACCAATCACTGAAGCGATAGGCAAACCAATAGCGGAGCTTAGCGAGTAGCGCCCCCCTACCCAATCCCAGAATCCAAACATATTTTCTTCTGCGATACCAAATTTCTGAACACCTGCTGCGTTGGTAGAAATAGCTACGAAGTGCTTGGCTACTTCTGATTCTTCTTTCGCTTCCGCTAAAAACCAGCTCCTGGCCGTGAAGGCGTTAGTCATCGTTTCCTGGGTCGTGAAGGTTTTTGAGGCAATCATAAAGAGTGTGGTAGCAGGATGGACTCGCTTGAGTGTTTCTG
>JBCCRH010000380.1:0-6051 GCA_039208045.1 Bacteroidota bacterium | reverse complement strand
AGACCTGAACCGCGATGCCATTCGACTACAGTCGCCAGAAGCTAAACTGCTAAAGCAGCAGCGCGATGAGTTGGATGCGGACTGGGGCTTTAACCTACACGACCAGAGCCGCTATTACAGCGCAGGGCAACATCCTAAAACGGCCGCTTTTTCCTTTTTGGCGCCAGCCTACAACTACGAGAAAGAGGTGAACCCTTCGCGCGAAGATGCGATGCAGTTGATTGGCGTGCTTGATAACTTGTTGCAGCCGCATCTTCCGGGAAATGTAGGGCGCTATAATGACGACTTTGAACCGCGTGCTTTTGGTGATAACATCCAGAAGTGGGGCACACGGACGGTTTTAATTGAAGTGGGTGGACTAAAAGATGACCTGGAGAAGCAATATTTGCGTAAGCTACACTTTATGCTGTTTCTGAAAGGGCTGGAGGCCATCGCGGATCGCTCGTACGAGCAGGTGAGCCGTGACATTTACGAAAGTATACCCTTCAATGACTACAATAATTTTCATGATCTTATTCTCCGAGAAGTAGAAGTCGAAAATAATGGGAACTGGTATACGCTGGATATTGCGTTTAAGCAATACGAAGTGGACACGCGAGATGGTCGTGATTTTTACCAGATAGGGGAGATTACGGATGTAGGTGATTTGTCGGTATATTATGGTTATGAGGAGTTACAAGGGACTGGTCTGCGGGCTTATGCTGGGAAGGTCTATTCCAAAACGTTGAAAGATGCAAAAGCGCTGGAGCGATTAAATCCGATGCAGTTGCTTCGCCAGGGGATTACTACGGTAAGAATGGAGGAAGTGCCGCAGGGTGGGCGCTATCGGGATTATCCTTTGCATATCATTGCTACTTCGAAGGGGGTAGACACAGGGGTAGCGCCTGGGGAGCGTACTTCACTGATTTTGAAAAAGGGGAAGCAAGTAAAGTATGCAGTGGTGAATGGTCGTTTGTTTGCATTGAAGTAGTGTACTAGTTGTTGACCATTCGGTATTTTCTGATTTCGTAGATTAACCCGGCTGCTTGTAAAACGATTAAGAAAGCTAACATGATATTTGAATTTAAGGTGGTAGTAATTGTTTTGTTGATGATTCAAAGGTAAGGGCATTGGTGGCTGTGGGCGTGGACGTATGTTGCAAAAGGTAGGAGTGAAGTTCCATTTGCGATGAACGCTACATTTTTCCTTGATTTTTCTGATCTTTGCGCAACATTTCAGTAAACCTACAATCGTCTATGTCCGATCAGAAGATAATTTTTTCGATGGAAGGGGTGACCAAGACCTTTCCAAATGCTAGTAAACCGGTTATTAAGAATATTTGGCTGAGCTTTTTTTATGGTGCCAAAATTGGAGTGCTGGGTCTGAATGGCTCCGGTAAGTCCACGCTACTTAAAATTATTGCAGGCCTCGATAGCAATTACGAAGGCAAGATTTCCTTTGATAAAGACAACTATAAAATTGGCTACTTGGAGCAAGAGCCGATGCTTGATGAGAGCAAGACAGTCATCGATATTGTAAAGGAAGGGGTACAGCCTATTGTAGATATGTTGGCAGAATACGATGCCATCAATCTTAAATTGGCAGAGCCGATGGATAATGATGAAATGATGAAGGTGATTGAGCGGCAGGGCGAGTTGATGGATGCGCTAGATCATGCAGATGCTTGGGAGCTGGATAATAAGCTAAATACAGCGATGGAAGCTTTGCGCTGCCCGCCTGAAGATGCGAAAATAAGTGTGTTATCTGGTGGAGAGCGTCGTCGGGTGGCCTTGGCTAGGTTGTTGCTGAGCAATCCTGATATTTTGCTGTTGGATGAGCCTACCAACCACTTGGATGCCGAGTCGGTGCATTGGTTGGAGCAGTACTTGCAAAACTTTCCTGGTACTGTCATTGCGGTAACACACGACCGTTACTTCTTGGACAACGTGGCAGGCTGGATTTTGGAACTGGATCGGGGCGAGGGAATTCCTTGGAAAGGCAACTATTCCTCTTGGCTAGAGCAAAAAGCGAAGCGCTTGGAGCAAGAAGAAAAATCAGAATCGAAGCGACGGAAGACCTTAGAGCGGGAGCTGGAGTGGGTGCGGATGTCTCCAAAAGCAAAGCAGTCCAAAGGCAAAGCGCGCTTGAATGCCTATGAGAAGCTAGCAGATCAAGAGACCAAAGAGCGCGAAGCGAAGCTCGAACTATTCATCCCGCCTGGGCCGCGCCTGGGGGATGTAGTGATCAACCTAAAAGGAATCACCAAAAGCTATGGGGATCGCGTATTGATCGAAAATTTAGATTTGGAAATTCCTAAAAATGCCATTGTAGGGATCATCGGGCCTAACGGGGTAGGTAAGAGTACTTTGTTCCGGATGATTATGGGGCAAGAAAAGCCGGATAGTGGGTCGATTACGGTGGGCGATACAGTAGACCTCTCCTATGTCGATCAGAAGCACGAAAAACTACAGGATAAGAGCAAGACGATCTACGATGTCATTTCGGAAGGAAATGATTTACTAGAGATCGGTAACGCTACCGTAAATGCTCGGGCATATATCAGCAAATTTAACTTCAGTGGTGGTGATCAGCAGAAAAAGATCGGCGTAATTTCTGGTGGCGAGCGCAATCGCGTACAGCTGGCCATGACACTCAAAGAAGGTGGGAACGTGCTGCTATTGGATGAGCCTACCAACGATATTGACGTGAATACCCTGCGAGCATTAGAGGACGCTATCGATAATTTTGCGGGCTGTGTGCTGGTTATTTCGCACGACCGTTGGTTTATCGACCGCTTGGCAACGCACATTTTATCTTATGAAGATGATGCAGAAGTGGTGTTCTTCGAAGGTAATTATTCACAGTTTGAAGCAGCAAAGAAGGAGCGCTTAGGGGACGTACAGCCCCGCCGTCCGCGCTTCAAAAATGTGATTAATCGCTAATGAAGATTCCGCAGCTCTTCCGACGTTTCGCCTTTGAGTTTATTACTATTCTCACAGCGGTACTGCTGTCGTTTACGATTAATGAATGGCGCATAAAGCAAGAGAATAAGGCTTTAGCTATTGACTTATTGGAGCAGATGGAATCCAATTTGCAACTAGATACTGCGTCCTTTCATCGCAATATTGGAGCTATCGAAAGTTGGCTGGAATCTTACGAAGCGCTTTTGGATATACAAGAAATTACATCCATCGATACTAGTAAGTTTGCTATGCAGATGGATCATATGATTTCTTATACCAAATTTGTACCTGTAAATACTGGGTATGAAGAAATGAAGCAAACAGGGGGCTCTTATTTGATTCGCAATAAAAAATTGCTAAAGCAGATTATTCAACTCTACACCTTTTCGTACAATTTCTCAGAGGAGTGGAATAAAATAGATAGTCAGCATATACTAGAGCGAGTCATACCGTATATAGACAGCCATTTTCCTTACAGTGCCTGGGCAGATATGAGTAGCTTGGTGGAGGAGCAACCAGAAAAGCTTATCGCTGAATTAAGAGCAAACCATTTCAAAAATCTGATTCGTACCAATAAGATGTTTAAGGAGGTCGTGAAAAATATTTATGGTCGAAACCTTATGGCAGCGGATAGTGCTTTGCTAGAAGTACAAGGTGAAATCAATCATTTAAAAGGTAATTGATGCAGAGCTTTTGGCGATTACTGGGGTATTTACGCAAGTATAAAACCAATGTGGTGCTCAATATAGTGAGCAACGTGCTAGTAGCCTTGTTCACTGCTATTAGCATTCCTCTGCTGATTCCATTTCTGGAAATACTCTTTGATCGAACAGATTTGGTATACGAGGTGCAGCCTTTTGAATATACTAGGGATAGCATCTTAGAACACATTAACTTTTATCTAAGTCAAATCATCATTGAAGAGGGAAAAGAATCCGCCCTGGTATTTGTATGCAGCAGTATCCTCACTGTTTTTTTCTTTAAAAATCTCTTCCGCTACTTGTCGCTATTCTTCATGGCGCCGGTGCGGAATGGTATTGTGCGCGATATTCGAGCGCAACTCTACGATAAGGTGCTAACGCTTCCTTTGGCCTATTTCTCCGAAGAACGTAAAGGAGACTTGATGTCGCGCATTACGGCTGATGTGCAAGAAGTAGAATGGAGTATTCTGAATACGCTCGAAGCAGTGTTTCGGGAGCCTTTGATTATCGTTAGCACGCTTGGAATTATGCTGTTTATCAGCCCTTCTCTGACCGTATTTGTGTTTGGCTTGATGATTTTTACAGGAGTAGTGATTGGCGGTATTGGACGAACACTGAAGCGCACTTCTACTGAAGTGCAGGAGCGGCTGGGAAATATTGTGGCGCTAGTAGAAGAAACACTATCGGGGCTTCGTATTGTGAAGGGTTTTAATGCAGAAGCGTACCAGCAGAGCAAATTTGCCACTGAAAATAATGGCTACCGTTGGTCACTCACGCGCTTGTTATGGCGTCGTGATTTATCTTCGCCTTTATCAGAATTTTTGGGTATAGCGGTGGTTGCGGTTCTGTTGTGGTATGGCTCTCGTTTGGTCTTTTCCAATCAATTGGATCCTGAGACCTTCTTGGGCTTCATTTTTGCCTTTTACAATGTAATTGATCCTGCCAAATCGCTTTCAAAAGCGTCTTACAATATTCAGAAGGGGATCGCTGCGATGCAGCGGGTCGAGCATTTGATGGATGCGCCGGTTTCTATACACGATAAGGCGGACGCCAAGCCATTGCCAGCATTTACGCAAAGTATCGAATACCAAGCCGTCACCTTCGCTTACCAAGCTATAGAGGGCGACGTCCTGAAAGGGATCGACCTGAGTATTCCGAAAGGAAAAGTAGTTGCACTGGTGGGATCGTCTGGTGCTGGGAAAACGACTCTGGTCGATCTGCTGCCGCGTTTTTATGATGTGACGGGAGGTGCTATTTGTATTGATGGTGTAGATATTCGAGATTATAAGTTGGAAGATTTGAGGGGGTTGATGGGTATTGTCTCCCAGGAAGCGATTTTATTCAATGATACTATCTATAATAATATCGTTTTTGGTAAGAAAGGCGTGACGCAGGAAGATGTAGAGCGCGCTGCGCGAATTGCGAATGCCCACGAATTTATAGTGGGGACGGAACGAGGCTATCAAACTAATATTGGCGATCGAGGGAGCAAGCTTAGTGGCGGGCAGCGGCAACGCCTTACCATCGCGCGCGCGATTTTGGCTAATCCGCCCATCCTCATTTTGGACGAAGCTACTTCTGCTCTGGATTCTGAATCGGAAAAATTGGTTCAAGAAGCCCTCGTAAAACTCATGCAAAACCGAACGTCCATCGTTATTGCCCACCGGTTATCTACCATTCAGCATGCGGATGAAATTATCGTGATGCGTAATGGAGTAATTATTGAGCGCGGTGATCATTTGCAACTACTCGAAAAAGGAGGAGAATACCAGAAGCTGGTAGAACTTCAGGCCTTTTGAGTGTTTTAAGCTTTTTTAACATATGTAATTAGTATCCAACTGGGCTATTTTTTCGTCTAAAAGGAAAGGATAAACAACTATTATTTTACCATTTGGTTTAAAACCAAAATAATAGTAGGCGCATGGAGCGGATGGGGAAGGTACTACGATGTTAAAAGGGGTTGCTAGCATATAAAAGCTAGCGCCATACCGTTTAAAAAGCTAAATTTGTGTCGACCCGTAATCCCATTGAGCGCCTTAATCGTATAGATTTTGGTAAGAAGTAAACGCCATAAAGATGAAGCAAACAGTACCCTTTGTTATTTTTCTGAGCCTAGTATGTAGCCTGACAGCACAAATTTCTATTAGCAATGATTTTTTCCCAGCAGCTGGGGATACGCTCTATTCTGCTGTAGATAACCTTCCTTCTGGAATCACCATTACGCCAGCCGGTGGCGATCAAACCTGGGATTTTACTACCCTCCAAGCTCCATTTACCAGACAAACTGTTTACAAAAGTGCTGGCCAAGGCAATTTCGGTGCAAGCTTTCCGGAAGCCGATATAGTTGCGCAATCTATAGAAGTAGGGGAGTTGTACTACACGGTAACAGATACTGAATTTACTTTGGT
>JBCCRH010000379.1:0-6065 GCA_039208045.1 Bacteroidota bacterium | reverse complement strand
GTAGCCTATAAAGACTACAACTGGATGATGGATATGGTGGAGGAGTGCTTGGGGTATATTACCAAGGAGGTGCTCGGCTCCACTAGTGTAGAGTATGATGGTAAAATGATCAATTTTGGTGGGCCTTACGAGCGGATTTCGATGTATGACTCTATCAAGAAATACACAGGAATCGACATCTCTGAGATGGATGAAGCTGAGCTTCGGAAGGTCTGTAAAGAGCTGCATATTGAGGTAGACCAATCGATGGGTAAGGGCAAGTTGATTGATGAAATATTTGGGGAGAAGGTAGAAGCACACTTGATTCAGCCCACTTTTCTGACAGATTACCCTATTGAAATGACCCCACTCGCGAAGAAGCACCGCTCGAAAGAAGGGCTAGTGGAGCGTTTTGAGCTGTTTGTCAATGGCAAAGAAATCGCCAATGCCTACTCGGAGTTGAATGACCCGATTGATCAGCGGGAGCGTTTTGAAGATCAGTTGGAGCTAGGCAAGCGTGGCGACGAAGAAGCAATGGTACTGGATGAAGATTTCCTACGTGCACTAGAGTATGGAATGCCTCCGACCTCTGGTCTAGGAATTGGAATTGATCGCCTGACGATGATGCTGACCAATCAGCACTCTATCCAAGAGGTGTTGTTCTTCCCACAGATGAAGCCGGAGAACAGCGAAGGGTAGAATAGCATAGCGCTACTATGCCTTTTTTCAATTAACTTTGCGGAGAAATCAACTTAACGATAATGAAACTATTCCAACTATTAACGGTCGTACTTACCGTATACGGCCTAGTCTTTCTAGCCTGTTCCTCTAATGATAGCGACAGTGCCTCCGATGATACAGAGAATACAACAGTAAATATCAACAGTGATACAGACGCATCAAAGAGTGGTGGTTTATCGATCTCTGTGGAGAACGAGGATGAAAAAGTAAATATCAATATTGGTGGGGGTGATGCGTCGGAAGTAATTGATTTTAGAGAATTGAAGAAACTCATGCCAGAAAAATTGGTAGGTTTGGAGCGTACCGCTCACGAAGGACAAAAGGCGGGCATGATGGGCTTCAACATTTCTACCGCCCAAGCAACGTACAAAGAAGATGACAAGCGCATTGAAGTCTCGATTAATGATATTGCAGGCTTTGGTGCGGCTATCTCCTCAATGGCTGCTTGGTCAACGATAGAAATAGATCGTGAATCCGAAGACGGCTACGAGCGCACTACTACTATTGATGGCCACAAAGCCTTCGAAAAGTACGATGCTAAGACTCAGCGTGGGGAGTATAATGTACTCGTTAATGATCGGTTTATTGTAACGATGGAAGCGCGAAACATAGACGAAGATGACTTCAAGAAAGCCTTTGAGCAAATAAAATGGAAAAAGCTGACGAGCAAATAAAAAGGCAGTAGCTCACTGCTTGCGGTCTAAGACCCGATGAAACTTTAACAAGTGCATCGGGTCTTGTTCGTTATACAGGCATAGGATGAGCGTCGATTTCTTACGGCGATCGGTCGGGAAGAGAATCTTAATAGGATTGTGTACATACCCATTATCCTCGAATAATAAAATCTGCTTATTGCGGGTGGGTAGGCGAAAATAGCTTAGTTCTTCTACATTCTTGGGTACAGGAATATCCTGATAGCCTTCTTCTATCAAAAACTGCTTGATCATTTCATAGGTATACTCCAATTTTGAACCTGAAAAGACAGTACGATATTCATAGCCATCACTCGTACCCCCCATATGATCGGAACCAGCTGGCGGGAAGTCGTCGCGCAGCGACATATTGACTGGACTTTCTAAATTCTGAAATACCATGTGCGTGCTTTTTTCATGCTTCTACACAAAACTAATTATTTTTGTTTTAAGTTTTAATTTTTTAAAACAAAAAAACGAACAAGCCACAAAGGCTCAGCCTGCGCCTGGCTCATATAACCCGGCCCGCGCTTAACGGATTTGTCAAAAATCCTGGCCCGTGCTCAACGGATTTGCAATCCGTGATGGATAACGTTCTAAATCATAACTCGTATTAGCAATACACCTGCTCGGATTACAAATCCAAGCGGCTCGTGCCGGGCGTTATGGGTTGAGGAAAAAGCCTGGCCTGTACCTAGCGGATTTGTCAAAAATCCTGGCCCGCGCCCAACGGATTTGCAATCCGTGATGGATAACGTTCTAAATCATAACTCATATTAGCAATACACTTGCTCGGATTACAAATCCAAGCGGCTCGTGCCGGGCGTTATGGGGTAAGGAAAAAGCCTGGCCCGCGCTTAACGGATTTGCAATCCGTGATGGACCAAGCGGCCCGTGCCTGGTGGGATGGGTGAAATAATAAAACCAAACCTCTTCCGTTTAATATAGCAAGCTCGACCATAGGCATTCGACAAAAAATCATCAGTAAATGTTCATCCCCATGAGTGCCTTAAGAATTCACAAGCCATACGAAGCCTACTTTATGACCTTTACAACCGTAGGTTGGGTTGATATTTTCAGTCGAAAAGCATGTAAAGACATTCTTCTGGAAAGCTTGGCTTATTGCCAAGAACATAAAGGACTTATTGTCTATGCCTATGTAATCATGAGTAACCACGTTCATCTGATTGCTCAAGCAAAAGCACCGACGCGCCTGGGAGATATTATGCGTGACTATAAAAAATATACGTCCAAAGCACTCGTGCAATTCTTGAAAACCAATAAGGAAAGTCGCAGAAATTGGATGTATCCATTGCTAAAATCGTATGCAAACAAGACACCTGGAAAGAAAAACATTGCAGTCTGGCAAGCAGGCAACCATCCTAAAGAATTATACAGCCCTCCTTTCATTGAGCAAAAGTTAAACTATGTGCATATCAATCCAGTGCGGGCAGGATATGTAGTGAGAGCGGAGCATTATGTGTACAGCAGTGCTTCAAACTATGTCTTAGGCCGTGGAATATTGGACGTGAATATAATTGAACCTATGAGTGGGATTGGATTTGTAGGGATATAATGCCTGGCCCGCGCTCAACGGATTTGTAATAGAAATATACCTGCTCGGATTACAAATCCGAGCGGCACGTGCATGGCTCATATAGCCCGGCCCGCGCTTAACGGATTTGCAATCCGTGAGACGCACGCGCCTTCCAGCTAAAGCACCACAAACAACCTCACCTGCGCTTGCCCACCAATCGCCTCCGCAACAAAAAAATACATGCCCTTGGGCCAGGTGGCAGGGATTTGAAGCTCAGTATCCAATTGCCCTGCCTGTGCCTCCCACACCACCTGCCCCCGCGTATCCAAAATGATCCCACGAGTAATGGACGGATAAAGCTGCACCTGCACCACTCGCCCCTGCTGTACGGGGTTTGGCGAAAGCCTAAAAAGAGGGGAGGAAGTAGGAGGAAGATTGGTAGACGTCTCCACATTTTGATGAATCACTCCTACTGCATCTAAATCAAAACCGCCAGACGGAAAAGGGGTGGGCCAGGGATCGTTGATGGGGTAGCCCTCGGTATCTCGGCTGGAGAAAGTAGGATTAATCGTGCCGATGACGTCGATGATGCGGATATGGGTGACCTGTTCGCGATCAAAGTTCGCTTGGTCTGGAATTGCTGCCAGGTCAAAAGGAACGCCAAAGCCGGTTTCATATTTGCCGGCAAGGCCATCCAATCTAGTAGGATCGAGCGTACCAAAGCTACTGACTTGAGTCGTAGTGTCCGTTAGGGACGTGGCGGGGTAGCGAAAGAAATGTATGCCGTCAGAGCTGACTTCTACCAAGCCCAGCTCCAAAAAATAGCCGGTTGGCGTATTAAAGCCATTTTCAAAAATGGCAAAATCCCAGCCCTCACCATCCCGAATGGGATGTTCAAAAGAGAGGGTAGCCACACCACTATCGCCCAGGCTGACGACCTCGTTATTGGCCATGCCCAGGGCTGCTTCGGGCAAGCCAAAATCAGCCAAGCCTAGCGAAGGATCATCAATACGTTGTGGGCCCCGCTCGATCGACACCCCCGTTGCCCAACCAACAAAGATCGAGCTATCAGTGGGTATAGCAGTAGTACCCGGCAGGCCAGCGCCAGGAGCAAACTGCGCCTGTGCATTTGGCGAAAGCCAAATACACAGACACAATAGGACGGAAAGGTTTCGTAAAAGCTGCATCATTACTGTTTTATCCAGGCCTGAACCTGCCAGCGATTATCGATAAAGGCGCGTATAAAGTACTGCCCTTTTGGGAAATGCTGGACGGGCAAGGCGATATTGTTCTGCTGGAGTTCCTGCTGGTGCAATATTTTACCTTCCAGCGAAACGATTTGGATAGGAGCAGTCGGAACGCCCTCTAGTTGGATATTCAGAAAGTGCTGGGTGGGATTGGGAAACACTTTTAGAGTATTGCTAACGGCAAGCTGCTCCACATTACTAGTGGTAGTGATCGTAAGATTATCCATACAGAAGAAAGCAGGAGTATTCAGAAAAACTTGACCATTAATAATGCTGGTATCCGAAGAAGTCAGCGTGAATAATAGGCTATCGACATTTCCAAGCGATGACAGATCAACCCACTCCCAAGTATCAACAATGTAGTCTTCGCTGCTATCCTCGAAGCGGAAATCAGCTAAAAAGAAATCTACTTTCTCCTCAGAGAGCTCTCCTCCAAAAAAGGCTTGGATGCTCAGCATAAAAGTATCTGGATCAGTGCCATCATCACCACCAAATTTCTTCGAAAACTGGGCATCGCCATCGCGCATATTGTTGTGTGCGTAAGTGCCATTGGTAAAGTAGGCGCCATCGACTACGCCGCCTGCCAAGTCGCCCTCTAGGTTGAGGATAGCACCTTGCTGACCCACCACGTAGGTTAGACTTTCGTCAAAACCAGCAGCCGGTTTAGCACTGTACAAATTGGTGAAGCCTGAAGTCACACTGTCCGTCATGGTAGAAATAGCCCATCCACCAAGCCAAAAGGCGCCGAAGTCACCATCAAGAAAGGTATTAGGGAAGAAAACATCTTGCGAAGCGTAGCCTCCCAAAAGGTCACTACCGTTTAAGAAAGTATCCTGTTGTAGATTGAATTCTTCCAAATCGATAATCGTCATTTGGGCTTGTAATGAGCTATTCTGCCAGCCGGCAAAAAGCAAAAAGGTAACTAACAGTTGGGTAAAAATTCGTTGCATATTAATTGTTTTTTAGTGATGACAAAGTATAAGCGACGCCCACGCGGCAGTGCCGCCCCGGCATCGGACGCTGAATAACAAATTCATAGTCCGTATTCCATATATTTCTGATTTGTAAGTA
The DNA here is from genome assembly GCA_039208045.1 of Bacteroidota bacterium. Classification (GTDB taxonomy): domain Bacteria; phylum Bacteroidota; class Bacteroidia; order Chitinophagales; family Saprospiraceae; genus JBCCRH01. Next base: position 798 of record JBCCRH010000379.1, on the reverse strand, counting down.
AGTATGCAGCTGCTGTTGGCCAAATCTCCACTTTTTGGAAAGGCCCAAAAAGGCAAGCTGAAAAGCGGGAATGGACTGCGAATGATCGCCCAACGTATATATTTGCCCCATCCATTGATGGACGTAGCTAAGCTGCCAAGCTGCATAGTCTAGCTGAAGCTGCGCATCGGCTTGATGCGTTGGTACATAGATCAATTGCTTGCCTTCGGATTGATCATTAGGGATATTACTCTGGCTATTGACGGCGCTCAGCCAATGGTAATTGCTCTTGAGCTGTATCCGCCAAGAATTTATAGAATAGCTTGTACTAAAGCTTGGGGATATGCCCCAATGGTTGACAGTACGCACATTTTGGGGACTAAAAAATAGCCCTTCTGGCACCCAAATAATCCAGTTGTCACTCTGGCGCGCAAAGGCATTGAAGCCCATTTGGTAGCTCCATGTTTTATGCTGAAAGTACCACTTCGACCCAACTTCCTGACTCCAGCCTTGCTCTGGCAGTAGATTGGGGTTGCCCCCTGGTTCCCAGAAACGATCATTGAGCGTAGGCCAGCGAAAACTGCGGCTGATGTGGGCAAAAGCACGCATCGTGCGCTGGTTCCACTGTATCTTTAGCTCGGGTAGAAAAGGACTGCGTTGTCCGTCCTGCCAATCTTGGCGTGCCCCCAGTTGTATCTGTAGGGGCGATGAAATGGGGTGCCAACGGTAGGTGCCCACTAGGCCCTGTCGATGCTGACTGGGGTTGGCTTCAAAGGCAGTGGTATTGGCATTGCTGCCTTGTACTTCTGTTTGGAAATG
>JBCCRH010000378.1:0-6093 GCA_039208045.1 Bacteroidota bacterium | reverse complement strand
CTGTAAGGTGCCAGTATCTAGATCAATACCAATACCTAGTCCTCCTTGATGCAGGTTAGCCTTGCCATCCAAACTGCGAAAGCTTTTCCCCTAGCCTATCTGGGTATCGACATTGTGATAGATAAAAGCTTGGGGCCTCTAGTCATGGAAATCAATGTACGCCCTGGGCTAGGCATCCAACTCGCCAATCAAAAGGGCTTACGGGAAGTACTCCAAGAACTTGATTTTGCGAAAGCAACTACTGGCCCAGACAAACTGGTCATTCCATCCTTCAAATTAGCAAGTATTTAAACTCATTCTTATGAAAGTCCAACAATCTATTATTCCCTTTTTAGTGCTTTTGCTCTTGCTTGTAATTGGCATCCCACTTGCAGACTACCTACTCGAATCGCAAGCGGAACGCACCGCTATTGAAATTCCAGTAGAAGCCCCAGCACCATCCACCGCAGCATTAGTCCAGTAAAACCAAGTAAAGCATTGTCAAGCGGGATTTGCAATCCCGCGCTCAAATATCAAAAAGGAATTCATGAAAAAACTAATCAAACAACGTCAAGCAGGATTTGCAATCCCACGCCCACGCCCCATACTCTTCATCATCATCTTATACCTCCCCACATTGGCGCAAGCCCAATTCATCTGGAACGGCTATGCCTCCCAGCAGCTAGGCGTCGCCCATAACCCCTTGCGCAACCCCAGCTTAGCATCGGACAGTATCGACTATACCCCACAACTTTTCGCTTCCTACTCCAAGCTCTACCTCAGCTTCGAGCAGCAGTGGGGCAATACCAAGCTGCGCATCCGCCCCAAGCTCCAATTTCAGTACTATCCCAACTTTGAGCTGGCTAATTATCTAAGAGGAGACCTGAAACAAGATTTAACCTTCAAACGGAATAAGCAATGGCAGTTCTATCAAAATTTCCTCTTCCGAACCAACCAGCGAAATGGCGACGACCCAACGGCTGAAGTGTTCACTATCCCCCGCTCCTACCAGCGCTACCGCCCGGCGATAGGCGCGCAGCTTAAGCTCAATAAGCAATGGCACTTCAAGCTAGAACTCGCCTATTTGCGACAGCAATTTGAAAAACAAGCGGGCACTCAAAATCACTACGATGCGGCAGAGACCATACTACATACACAACGCCGCTACTCCAAAGGGCAGCGCCTCCGCAAGTTGGAACTCCAACTACGCTTTCAGCAGCGCTACTGGCAAACGGGAGCTTTCAGCTCCGAAACGAACACCTTGCGAACCACTCCCATGCAATACCTAGATGCCACCTTCCGCACCTATTTTGAATTTGATCCCAGCTGGCAATTTCGTCCATTTTTGCAGGTGGCTGGGCGTCATTCCAAGCGCCCCCAGCAGAACTGGTATAGCGCAGGCTTAGGAGCGAGTTTGCAATGGGAACACAAGCGGTGGGCCGTTCAAGTGCGTGCTAGTGCGCATTACAAACGCTTCCCCAAGCTGCTACTAGGTGCACACAAGCTCCCACTCCGCTATTTCTATTTCCGAAATTCGGCACGGGTGAGCTACAGCCTCCATGAGCGCGCCGAGCTGTTCGTCAATGTTCAGGCGATTCGGCGGCTGAGTAATTATCAGTCCACTACGCGATTGGCCTTTCAAGCGTATGAGACGATTTTTTGTGGGATGGGGGCGAAGATTAGTTTTCGCTGAAACCTTGGAGGTTTTTTCTAGTTCATGCTTGTCAACCTCCAAGGTTTTGCAGCGCTTTTATTAAATTCGCTTTTGGTAGATTAACCCAACTTATGTCGACTCCTCTTTGCGAAGAACAAACCTTCAAAACGATCTTTTTGACGCATGCGGAACGCCTGCGCAACTTCTTGTATTACAAAACCGGAAATGTGCAGCAAGCAGAAGATCTCGTGCAGGATGCCTTTGGCAAGCTTTGGGAAAACTGCGCCAAGGTGCAGCTGGAAAAGGCGAAGTCGTTTGTTTTCACGGTGGCAAATAACGCTTTTCTCAACCAAGTCGCCCACCAAAAAGTAGTACTTAAATTTGAGCAACAAGGCCATACCCAACGTACCAACGAAGACCCTGCTTTTTTGCTCGAAGAAGCAGAATTTAAGCAGCGCTTGATGGAGGCCATCAGTAATTTACCCGAAACACAACGCGAGGTATTTCTGATGAATCGAATCGATCAAATGACCTATAAAGAAATTGCCGAAGCGCTGGGAGTAAGCGTAAAAGCTATTGAAAAACGCATGCACAAGGCACTGGTTGCCTTGCGAAAAATAACGAAAAAGGTGTAGGGCAGAAGGAGTCTGAGCTGTTGTATAGAAAGATGGTCTATCCTAAGAAAATGATGCAAAATGGCAGAAAATGAAGAAGACACCCGCTACGCCCGATGGCTGAACGGGCAACTCAACGAACAAGAACAATCAGAGCTAGAAGCCGATGGTACACTCGATGATTTACAGAAGATTATCGACACTACGGATCAGCTCACTATGGGGAAGTATGATGCAGAAGGCGCTTTCGCAAAACTCAAAGCAAACCGTACTACATCCACAGCCAAGGTTCGGCCGTTGCGCCCTAATTGGGCTTGGGCTGCCGCCGCTGCTGTGTTGCTCCTCCTTGTTGCAGGCATCGGATTCTTTATCCGTTCTGATCAGCAGATCACTGCGACGGCACAAAATACGGTGGCTTTTACTTTTCAGGATGGCTCCAAGGTATTACTCAACGATGGCTCCGCACTGCGCTACAAAGAAGCAGAGTGGGAAGAGGAGCGGCGCACCAAGCTAACAGGCGAAGCCTATTTCGAAGTCGAAAAAGGGCAGGCATTTTACGTAAGTACCCCCAATGGTATGGTACAGGTGCTAGGCACACGCTTTAATGTACGTGCCTGGGGAAAGGGCCTGCGTGTGGAATGCTACGAGGGGCGCGTATTGGTGACTGCTCAGGATCAAAGCCTGGAGCTAAGGGCGAACCAGGCGGCGCAGTTGGTGGGTAGCAAGCTCGCGCAGGCAGGGAGCTTGGATCATGCGCGGCCGCTCTGGGAGGAGGGCACTTCTCGGTTTTATCAGGCCAGTGCGCAGGAGGTATTTGATGAGCTAGAGCGGCAGTTTGCTGTTCGGGTGCGCAACAAGGCAAAGGCTGCTGATTCCTTCTCTGGCGTATTTACACATGGCGACTTGGAGGAGGCGCTACAGCAAATTTGTATACCTTTAGGTTTGAGCTTTCAAATTGCTGAGGATCAGCAGGTGGTAGAAATCAATTAGTGCATGCGCATTTTATGTTTAGGCTTCTTTTGGTGTGGGTTATTTCCGGCTGTAGCTTGGGGACAATCCTCTAACCTATCCTTCGAAAATGAGCCGATTGAAACTATCCTAAAGCAGTTGGAGGCTGACCACCACCTCATCTTCAACTACTCCCCTACCTTGCTGGCTCCTTACACCTTCACGGGTCAGTTGGAGGGGACTTCCGTCCAAAATATCCTTTCCACCCTCCTGGCAGCGACTCCCATCGATTTTAGCGTAAGCGAAACGACGGTACTGCTCTTTCGGCAAGAAAAGACCAGCTACCAGCTCTGTGGCTACCTTATTGATGCAGTGAGCAAAGCACCCTTGGCCTTAGCGAATGTCTACTTGGACGATTACCTTAGCGGTACCCAAACCGATGCCCAAGGTTACTTTGACCTTACTATCAAAGCCACTAAAAATCAACAATTGCGCCTCAGCTATATCGGCTATCAGGATCAGGCATACACGGTACTACAGGCAAACGACCCTAGCTGCCCGACCTATGCCCTACAGCTGGATGCCGACTTATTTGGCGACGAGATCATCATTACCGATTACCTATTGGATGGTATTGAAGAGGGCGCAGCCTACAGCTCTATACAGATGGATTATGACCAACTGTCCGCTTCTCATGCGACGGTGGAGCAAGATATTTTGAAGACAGTACAGCTGCTCCCCGGTATTACGAGTGTGGACGAAAGTGCTGTAAATTTGCTGATACGGGGCAATACTGCGGATCAGAATTTGGTGCTGTGGGAGGGGGTTCCTTTGTATGATCCTGGTCATTTATTTGGTATGATTTCGGCCATTAACCCATTTGTAGTTAATGAGGTAAAAGTGCTCAAAGGTGTATTTGATCCATCTTATGCTAATCGAGTGGGGGGCATTATCGACATGTCTTTAAGTGATTCGTTGGTGCAGCGCTGGCAGGGCGGGCTGGGTTCTACCCTTTCCGAAGCACATGCTTTTTTGAAGGCCCCGCTTATTAAAGAACACCTCTCGGTCATGCTATCGGGGCGTTATAGTCTGAATGGGCTATACGACTCTCCTCCTATCAACAACTTTGCGCAAAAGGTTTTTCAACTCACTAAAGTGGATGATCAGCAGCAAAATTTTGATGAGGAAGAAGCGAATATTGAGCAGGTACTCGATTATTACGATTGGAATGCCAAGGTTCTTTTTCAGCCTTCCGATAAGTTGCTTTTGAAAGCTAGTTTTTTCAATAGCATCAATAATTTCGATTATGAATTTCGCTTTTTAGATAATGAACTCCGCACCTTTGACCAGGTTCGTACGCGGTCGAATGCAGCATCGGTGAGCTTGCAGTTTAGGCCTTCCGGCAAATGGCAAACTACGATGAGTTACGCCCAGTCGGAGTATAGCTATAACTACCAATTCTTATTCCAAGAAGTGGCCGATGAGCTGCTTAATGCGGAGCAGCAGACCTCCAATAGCATCAGCGACCAAACGATTACCCTCAATAATGCCTACCAGCTCACTCCCAACTGGAAGCTCGGCTTGGGCTACGATTATAATTTTAAAGACGTAGAATTTAGTGTGCAATACAATGCAGCCTTTGAGCAAAACTATGTGGACATTAACGAAATGCAAGGGGCTTTTCACAATGTCTTTGCCACGGTCGATTTTGAGCAATCCAATCTATTAGTCAATACAGGTTTTCGAGCCATTTATTACCAAGACCTACAAAGCTGGGACTTCTCGCCGCGCTTTAATCTGCAATATGCCTTTAATCGCCACTGGAAGCTCAAGGCTTCTGCTGGTATTTTTCACCAGTACGTGAGTCAGCTGCGCGAATTTGGGGAGGCCGACTTGGGGGTAAGCAGCCCCGTGTGGGTGCTGAGCCAGCCAGAGACCGAGTCTTCGCTCCGCTCCGATAAACTAGCAGCTGGCCTTATTTTCCACAATAAGGGCTGGCTGGTTGATGCTGAAGTGTACTATACCAACACCACAGGCCTCAACACTTCTGCCCCCCTATTCCGCCAACAATCTATCAGCGATATTTTCCTTTCGGGCAGTAGCGAGTCTAGTGGCATCGATCTACTAATCAAGAAAAACTGGAATGACTTTAGCCTTTGGCTTAATTATTCTTACAATGCTTCTACCTATCTCTTCAAAGATTATTCCCCTACTCCTTTTACTGCCTCCAACAATATCGTCCACAACCTTGGCATCATCGGTAGCTACCACTTGCAGAACTGGCATTTTTCCCTCAATTGGCAAATCCGATCCGGCCTCCCCTACTCCATCCCTACCGGCATCAACGAAGTGTCCGATGAGGAGGAAGAGGATAATTTTTTCTATTTCATCGACTACGAAGCCCTCAACGAAGCCCGACTTCCCAACTTCAGCCGCCTCGACCTCAGCATCAACTTCCGCCCGCGCTTCAAGCAGACTGCCCTCAAAGCTGAATTTGGCCTCACCATTATCAACCTGCTCAATCAAGAGAATGTCTTCTCTAGAGATTTTTTCCTTGATGATGTAGATGACCAGGCGTTGCCGGTGGGTATTTTGGTGGCGGAGAAAAGATCACTAGAGCTTACACCGCAATTGCTGGTGCGGGTGTATTGGTAGCTCTATCAACGCCCCCCCTTCACCACCCGCTCCAGCAATAGCGGCGTAAGCTCCAATCATCTTTTCTCCGCCACCAAAATACCCACTCGAAGCGCATGGTCATCTATATCATCAAGGAAAAAATCTCTGGAAAAGACATTCTCTTGATTGAGCCGGTTGATACTGGTGAGGCCGAATTCAGCGTTGAGGGGTGTCTGCTTGAAGCGCGGGCGGCAGTTGATGCTGAGGTCGAGGCGGCTGACG
>JBCCRH010000377.1:0-6108 GCA_039208045.1 Bacteroidota bacterium | reverse complement strand
GGTGACAGCTTGTCCAGGTATCTCTTGTAATAGCTATGGTGCTCATTGAACAGAATATCTTGCACTTGCATGTTGGGTGGTTTTATAGTGGAAAATTCGAGCAACAAAAGTAGGGAGGATGCGATTATCACTATGCTACCACTTCTACTTTTGGTAGGGTACCGGAAGGCTTGTTATGCTACTTTTCAAATAGCGTATCCAAGGTCAGACTATTATCTACCAAGCCAATACTATGCTTATTTTCAATAATGCCAAAAGAGCTAATCATAGTGAGAAAAATTTGTTTGGACGTTTGGCTCACTGCTTTAAACACGGCTATTTTGGCTTGCAGTTGCTCCGCATAAGCTTTAGTGATAGGAAAGGGTTCCTTTTTAAATTTGATCTCTACTATATTGATTACTTGATCGTTCCTGTCAATGAGCAAATCAATCTGAATACCGGGCAAGCTGTCATTCCCTCTAAACAAAAAACTAGATGCTTCTGAGTAGATTCCTCCTATTTCAAGCGCTCTTTTAATAGCATCAATATGCTTGAGGCAGAGACTTTCAAAAGCATAACCCGTCCAGCTTTTAAAGGTAGCAGTTTGACTTAATGCTTGCCATGCCCCACGCTCATTTCTCCTTCGAGTCGCTATAAACTTGAGATAAAACAGCGAGTATTCGTCGGTCAAGCGATAGAGCATATCTTTTCGCTTTTTCCCGAAAGGGTAATAAGAAGAAATAAAACCAGAGTGCATCAGCTCGTTCAAGATTTTAGTAGTGCCTCCTCCATCGGGTAACTTAGCTATTTTTATAATCTCTTTTCGGGTCAAGCCTTTCCATTTTTCAGCTAAGGCTTTGATGACTAGAATATGGTTTTCGGCACGTTCAAATAAGGCAGGATAGAGCCTTGAAAATTCATCTGTTAGTAGCCCTTCTTCCGAAAAACAAATATCCTCAATGTTTTGAATAGCACTTTTCCCTGCTTTTACCTCCTTTAAGTAATGTGGAATACCGCCCATGATCATGTAGAGCAGCACCACCTGATAGCGGTTGAGCTTTAGGTGCTTACTATTCAGAAATGCTTCTGTTTCTGCTAAATTGAATGGCTTTAAGTTGATTCGCCTGGTAATTCTATTGTGCAGACCACCTTTATCTTGTACGACCTTCTGGATCATCCAGGAAGCAGCAGAGCCACAAATAATGACTAGAATGTTGTTTTTGGAGGCCCAATTATTCCAGAAAAAGCCTAGGGCTTTTAGGAAACCCGATTTTTTGGAAGCGAGCCAGGGAAGTTCATCAAAGAAAAGAATACGCTTTTTCTGGTCATCCTTCTTCTTGGTTAATACGGTGATAAGTTGGTGAAAAGCTTCTAGCCAATTCTTGGGTAAGTCTACTGGCCCTTGGTCGCTATACTGGCTCAATAGAAAATGAAAGGAAGCTAACTGTTCTTGCCGACTGGCATTTTGAACCCCCGTAAATTCCATATCAATCTGATCTCCAAAAAAGGATCGGATCAAAAAAGTCTTTCCTACCCTCCTGCGTCCAATCACAGCAAGCATTTCTGGCTCATCAGAAGCCAACGCTTCTGCTAGTATACCTTGCTCTTTTTTGCGGCCGATTAGTCTCATTATGCTAAAATCATTTTGGATAGCTCGCGGAATGTATACAATTTACACCACATTCCGCGAGCTATCAAAAAAAGCTAAGCATAATTCTCCAAAAAAAGGGCGTTACCGCAACTTATTCCTTAATCAGCTCCATCGCTGCCTCTAGCACCAAATCCTGCCCATTGGCAATAGCGGCTTGGGTGGGCTGCACTGCTACAGCTGGCTCAATACCTCGATCAGGTCGCTTGCCTAGGGTAAAGCCCCCCATTACGGGAAAGTCAATTTCTATTTCTGAATGCGGAAGACGTAAGAACAAAATTTGCCCCCCATTAATGCCCCGTTGATTCCCAGCAGTGGTCTGCCCAATGATGGTACCCAGCTTTTTTTGCTGAAAATCTCCCGCTAAGTAAAAGGCTAAAGAGGCATTAAGCGGACTCGTCAAAAGATAGAGCTCGCCCTTAAAAGCGTCTTTCTTTTTGCGCAGTTCGGTCGACTCAAAAGCATTTTTAAAAACAGAATAACCATGCTCCTCCTCTACTGCATCTGGTTCGAGCTCGTAGTACCAAGGATCATCGCCCCAGGTTTGTATATAGGGTCGCAGCGCTTTGGGGAAGGAAGTATAGCGCGTCTTGCCTACCATGCCTACGTCTTTGGCTTTCTTATCAATATTGAAATAGGTGAAAAGCTCGTGTTTGATTTCATCATTCCCGCCATAGTTTTCTCTAATATCCACAATTAGGTGCTTCACCTTTTGCTTCTTCAGTTGCTTGAATACCGTTTTAAAAAAATCTTTATAGTCTACTGTCAGGTGATCTAATCCATACAGAGTAAAAGAGTTGAGAGTTAGAATACCAATCTTATCGGCTGTGATTTCAAAATTCCATAAATCATCCACTGTCTTGGGAAAGTCTGCATAGCGCGCAACCAGCTTTTCTGCCCGTTCTGCTCTGGTGAGTGGGGTAACGGTCACCGTTTGAGGCTGATCAGCTCCGTAAGGTTTAAATACTACCTCCAATTGCTGGTCAGCAGCTGGAAAGAGCAACGGATAAAATACATCAAAAGGGTAATACTCAAAATCATAGCCCCCTACTGACATCATAGCCTGCCGACTTTCCAGGCTCGTTCCATCTATCGGAATATAAGGCAACATCTGTTGCTGAATCCTACTGGCTGCTACACCATTAATACTGAGCACTTCTGCGCCTTGCACTAAAGCTTCTGCCTCCGAGGCATTATGCAGCACAATCATTTTATCCTCTACCCAAGTAAAAGCAAAAGGGAGCTTATCGGCTTGCCGATGGATAATGGAATTAATGGTAGCATTTTGGTTATACAGGCCCACCCAGGTGTGCCCACATTTGAGTTGAGAAGTCAGCTTCGACATAGCTAGATAAGCCGCTCCGTAAGTCATAGGTTGCTGAAATTTTTCCTTCAGTTCATCCAATGCCGCTTGTATGCTCGCTTCATCATTGTAGCGGTAGGTACCTGGATGCGCTTGGAGTACCATCGTTTGTATTAGTTCAAAATCTTGGAGTAGCTGATTGGGCTGAAGTAGTGGAAGGGTGCTTATATCAATGAGTTGTTCTACATCCCATTGATGCACGGTTGTTAGTTGGTTGTTTTCTTGTAGGGATAGTACCCGATTTGAATTGGTTTCCCAATTGGCCTCATCTTTCTTGTCGAAAAGCACAAATTTGAACTCGATCTCGCTTATATCTGCTGCGAAATCAAGTTGCGTCTGATAATGCTCCCCCACCAGTTGCATAGGAACCGAAGTCTCCCAGCTCAGAGGCGGCATATTACCACGCAGGCCAACTTGTCTGCCTTCATGTGCTGGAATATCTTCCACTACAAAGGTGACCGTAGTTTGGGAAAGGCCAAATATTGAGCAAAAAAGGATCAAAAGGAAAGTGGTGGTGAATCGCATGATTTTTTGTTTGTTTTTAGTTTTTAAAAAGGTCTTAGCTTACTTAAAGATAAGCTTTCCTGCACCTAATATTTGGCTACCTGCTTGAAGCTGAAAGATATACGAGCCGCTATTCAGTCTTTCTGGCTTTGCCAGCTGAAAACTACGCCCTGAAAAATGCGCGTTGTGTACCCTACGTCCCTGCAAATCATACAAGACCACCTGAATCGTAGGATAGGATCGATCTAATTCAAATGTAATGGCCTGTGTAGTAGGATTTGGGTACACCTGAATAGGGGTGGCGCTTGGAGCAGATACCGTATTAGAAATGACATCAACCGTATGGAAAACTTCATTAGTGAAAATCGGCTCATTAAAGTCAAAGTAAATAGCTGCGCTATTCTCAATGACGGACTCCAATGGCGTTTCTTCCTTCACCGTAGCTTCAAAGGTGACAAACCCCATAGAAGCAGCTAGATTAGTGGTACTATCCGGCAAGTTAGCGTTGTTAAAAAGAAACAGCAGGGTTCGTTCAGAGCTCCATCCTACTTGATAGGGATGGCTCGCTGCCCCAAACTGAATACTATGCAAGTCTATATGCGGTGATAGCGTATCTAAAATAGCCACTTGAAAGGCCGTATCGGTACCCGTATTCTGGAAGCGAATGCGGTAATCAATCGTTGTGCCGGGTGCTATGACATGCCGCTCACCCACTCCTTCTGGAAAGGCGTGCTTGTCATTGGGATCCCAAGAGCCTATATTTTCCTGACAGTTTTCTACAAAGAATCTAGGAATAGCAGCATCTGTACACAAGGTGTCCGGATAAATTTGAGCAGTTACGCAGTGCTCTTCGCCGAGCATCGTAGTACAGGAAAGGTTAAAGTCGAGTCGAAAGCTCCCACACGCACCAGGCGCTATATCACCCACCGAAAAAGTGAAAAGCTGCCCTCCATTGTCCAAATAAGGCAAACTAGCACTTTCGAGTACCATCGATTCATCTAGCTGAATTTGTACGTGAGCATCTTCTGCTTCTATTGTTCCCTGATTACAATAATGCACCACATAATAGTTATTAAAACAGCGCCGCAAAAAAGGAGTAGCAACATCGATCGTCAGATAAGGGCAGTCTACTACCGCTCGGAGCGAAATGTCAATAACAGCACTATCTCTCAGATGCACCTCCACAATATATGCTTCCTCACAAGGTGCCCAATAATCATTATTCAACGGCAGTTGAATACGATAGGTACCGGTATCCACATTAGCAAGATAACAGCCAGCTGTATCCGTATAGACTCGCTGAGTAGTCGCTCCACTAAGCTCAATCAGTTGATTTTCAATACTTCCCATCCCTGGAATGATGAAGCAGCTATCCTGCTCGGCAGCGACTCGAAGCTTGATAAAATTACCATAGCGATACCCCAATTCATCCAGCTTCATCACGAAATAATCACTTCGCTGATCCAGTGTTTCATAGATATTTGGAGTGCCGAATAGAAGATAACCTCCCTCTGTACTCCGTCGAACTCCCAATAGGGAAGCCACATCGCCCGTTTCGAGCTCTCGGGTCCACTCAGTCTGCCCATTCGCGTTCATTTTGAGCAAGTAAAGGGAACTGCTTGGCGCTAGTGTTTTGATGCCATCATGTGCCAACAGGTAGCCCCCGTCAGGGCTTTGCACCATATAGAGTGACCAGCCACGAATGGTGGAACCTTGGAAATCATAGCTTCGCCGCCACAGCAGTTCACCATCTGGACTATGCTTACTGATGATATATTCCAAGAAAAAGGGAGTAACGCTATTCTCACTAATATAGTAGCTGATATAATTTCCATCCCTATCTCTAAAACCCTTCATAAACCAGCCTTCCTGTAAGGCGTGGAGTCCTGTGGCATTGCCATTTTTATCCAGTCGAAGTGCTCGCAAATCTACTGGGGTAGAAATTTCCCAGTCGGTCAGTACATGGTAAAAGCTATCGGTTTCATAAGTAGAAATGGCTTCTTCTTGCCTGCTCGTCCCAGCTAGTCCACCGCTATGCGTCCATTCTTCTACGCCTAAGCTGTCTAGCTTTAGCAAGTAGTAGTCCTGATCTTCCCAAACAGGCACCCCTACGTCTTCTTTTACACAGTACCCGCTGATTAAAAAGCCCTCGTCGCTGGTGATGAGTAAATCATTGGCATTTAGCTCCATCGTATCCCCAAAGCGCCTTAGCCAGGCCGTCGCTCCATGTTCATCTAGCTTCATCAACTGCATTTGCTGAAGGTCGGTAGTAGTACTATGGCTATTGCTCAGCACCGCAAAGCCTCCGTCCGGTAACTGCTCTACATCTGCCACAAAATGCTCGCCGACCTCCTCTAGCGTACGTTGCCAAAGCAGCGCTCCATCCTTACTAATTTTTGCTAATTCGTATTGCAAAAAAAGGCTGGTTTCTAGTTCGTCCACCTTATAGAATACGATCATGGAGCTGTCCGCTTGCGGAAGGATTTTTTGTGGGTAGTCGCTGTCGGATGTGCCAAATTCTTCGTACCAGCCCTGGGCTTGTGTAGAGAAGGTAAGGTAGATTATAGAGAGAACGAGTAAGAATCTGTGCATAAATTTCTTTGCTTTTTGTTTG
>JBCCRH010000376.1:0-6118 GCA_039208045.1 Bacteroidota bacterium | reverse complement strand
TTTTTTAATCATTCCCTTGCGTGATATTATGATTAAATAAGATCATGCTCGTTTCATGTTTTTGTTTTGCCTAACGATTGTGTCTATCCGGCTAGTTCCCCGTTCTTCAGTAAAAGTTAATAGAAATTTCGAGCTTGGCTTTTTCGCAAAAAAAGACCTAACTTAATTGTAAAATAACTTAGATGAGTGAAATAGAAGCGATTCGACATAGCTTAATCAGCGAAATCAAGCATATTGATGACCTAGGTACATTAAGTTCGATTAAGGATATTATTCTTAAAAACAAGAAGGACATAGGTAACAATATACCTAATGATATAGAAGCTGCAATTATAACTGTCAGAAAGGGCTGGACATTGGATAAAATTGTAGAAGAACAGAACATCGATCAAATCACCTATCCAGAAATAAGGGAAATTGTTGAAAGCATTGATTGGGAAGTATCCGTAGAAGACTTATTGCAGAGTTTAGATTAAGGTATGGATTTACTCTTGGATACGAATATGGCCCTAAAACTTATTTTTGATACACGATAACTAGTTGCTTTTAGAAAAAATCCAACTTAAAAAATCCGGCTCTGCAAATGCAGCATCCCAAGATAAATGTCCTACACCAGGGTATACGGTGAATCGATGCGTCCCCATGCCATCATCTATAGCGTCAAAATACGCTTGTCCATGAGAAAAAGCGACTACACTGTCATTTGACCCATGAAAAATCCAAGTAGGGGTCTGCGAAAGTTCATCTGTAAAGTCCAGTGGTGCTATTCCAGCTATCACGACGCCTGCCGCAAAAAGTGTTGGCTTTTTAGCTAATAACTGAGCCGTACCCATTCCTCCCATAGAAAGACCGGCAATGTACACTCTGGATGTATCAACAGCAGCTGTATGGGTTAGACTGTCGATTAACTGCTCTAATAGCCCCATCGATGGATTGGGCGGATCTAATGGAATATTTTGGAATGGAGGGAATCCATTGGACAAGATCGCACCACTGGAATTATTGGCCCACCAGTCATTACTTGCACATTGTGGAAAGACTACAATGCAAGGGTATTGCTTTACCGCATTCAAAAATAAAGAACCTCCATGAGTAAGCTGGCTAGAATTATTATTGCCCCGCTCTCCAGCACCATGTAAGAAGAAAAGAATTGGAAATTTTTGCTCTCCATCATATCCTTCTGGATACATAATTCGATAAGGGAGTGAGCCTTGTTGGTTGCTGTAAACCTGAGATAAGTAGGTGGCTGTTTCAGGGCTAGTTGACTCCGGTGTAGGTGCAGGAGTATCATCTTGCGCGCAGGAGCTATATATTCCACAAACAAGCCATAAAAAAGCATATAGAATGGTTCTCATTTCAATTTTTATTTGTAACAAACCTGGCACGCGCCCAGTGGACCCGCCTGCGGAACGGGCAGGTTTGCAATCTCCGTGGCCCTATTTACTCTTAACTACACCATATACCAACACTGAACTATATGCCCACATTAGCCATGACCCAAATTCAGCATCTGCATGAGCAGGCATATTGGGCAAGGCATAACTAAAAAAGAGAATGACAAAAGTGTCCAGCAACATGCCAGGTAGCACCAATAATGCTGCGGATAGAACTGGTTGGTTTCCCGTAAGTTGAAACCTTTTAAAGAAAAAATGAGCGACAGTCATCAATACAGGCACAACACTCAGATAAAGGATCAGGAGAATGGCAACCTGGTCTACTAGAAAGAAATATTGACCGGCCAAACGAAACACAAGGGTGGCACCTAGCCATATTGAAAAACCTAGAATTAGGCTTGATTTTTTGTAGTTTTCCATAAGATTTTAAGTACAAACGTTATCATTTAAAATTCTAGACAAAGATCAATCCTTAAGGGGACAATTACTTTGACCAAAATCAAAATCGTTTGCTTCTAATGCGGCTTAACGTTTCTCTTCTCATTCCTAAGTAGGAAGCAATATCGCCAAGATTGAAACGCTGTAAGAATGTTCCCTTCTCCTGACAAAATTTGTCGTAGCGTGCTGTGGGTGAAAAATTGGCAAGGGTGATTGCTCGCTCTTGCTCTTCAATAAAATACTGCTCCACTATCCGTCTGGAAAGATTGGACAAGGCTATATTGTTATCATACTGAGCAAGAATCATATGGTAGTTATAAACAGTAATATCTGAATCTTCACAACACTCGATAAAATCGAAAGATTTGTTCCCTGTGATTAGCGAATACGCAGCAGCACAAAACGCTCCTTCGCTCATTAACCTAAAGATAACTGAATCCCCTTGTTTGTTGATTCGGTATTGCTTGCACGCCCCAGCATTGATATAATACAAATACTTTGAAAACACACCGCTAGCCTCTAATAGCTGTCCCTTTTGATAGGTTTTCCTCTCCACTTGAAATGGCTTAATCAATTCCGTTTCTATAGGCGAGTTCATATTAATTTGTCTTTGTTCCCCCTAGTTAACGTCTAATAAGTTGTCTGATGATTTATTTTACTGTGGTAAGTTAACTTGTTAGCTCTTCTGCAATTTTTAATTTGTGCTGTTGGTCTGTGCAAATTGTAAATGTGTCATCAAAAGCGCTGGATTTTACTTTACAAGTAGATACACTTTTTTAATGAAATCTTACTTTTCCGTTTTTCTTTCATTGTTAAGTCTGTATTGTTTACCCCATTCTGCCATTGATTGCATTATTGGCGATAACGTAAGTCCAAACTCGGTCAAAGTGTATTCGACTCTTGGCGGAATTTCAGCATAAATTTTTCTGCTAATTATTCCATCATTTTCTAACTGTCGTAATTGAGTAGTAAGCATTGATTGCGTAATTCCTTTTACGCTACGCCTCAATTCACCAAACCGTGCAGGGGATGTGTGGTAAATAGCATTGATGAGAATGGACTTCCATTTTCCACCTAAAACTTGCATTGTAGCAGTTATAGGACAAGAATATTCATCGAAAACGATCTTTTTTTCGACTTTAACTTCTTGATTATCAGCATTAGTATCTTTTCCCATACTTACTTGTTTTTATCAGCCTACTTGTACAATTAAAGATAACAATGAAAATTTGTACAACAAAATCAAACCGAAATAGAAATGGAAAAATTCATGTTTTTATTCAGAGGTGGTGACACTCACATCCACACTGCCGAAGATTCAGAAAAAGTTAAGGCATACTTTGAATCATGGAATACCTGGATGGGAGGTCTAGGTCAGAGAGGAATTCTTGACGGGGGAGAAGCCCTTCAAACCACTGGCAAACTGGTAACTGGAAACAATAAAGTTGTTACAGATGGCCCTTTCAACGAAGCCAAAGAAATGGTTGGTGGTTTTCTCATCGTTAATGCCAAGGACATCAACGAGGCTGTAGAGATTTCAAAGGGGTGTCCTATTTTCAAAGAGAACGGAAGAGTGGAAGTTCGCCCAGTCCAGAGACGGGAAAATTAATTTCCGACTCTCAAATCTCATAAGTTTAGGAAACAATTTACCATCTTTTTCGTCATGTGGCGAGAAAGATGGTTCCTGTTTTAACGCGTATGCTAGGCTTCCCATAGATTCCATTTGTCTGTCGGTTTAATGTTTGCAGGGTTCGTCAATAGGTTGACCGCTAGCAATTGTATCTATTTAGCATACTCCCCGTTCTTCAGTAAAACCCTATGAAAATTTCCCATTTAGCACTCCTGCTCTGCTGCCTTCCTTTTTGGGGTCGAGCCCAAAATCTAGTACCGAATCCTTCTTTTGAAAGAGTGAACGCCATAGATGATCGATGGTCGAGTACCTACTATCGTTTTGAGCAACATATACAAGATTGGACGTCCCCGACTCAAGGCTCTCCCGACCTGCTATTCGTCCAATATTTGGGCAAGATGCTCCCCAAGCGCCCCTATGTTGACCTCAGCACCTATGCTCCACGCACCGGCAAATTTATGCTGGGCATCAAAACCTACGGCTGCCTCAATCAAGCCATGCACTGCAAAGAGTATATTCAAACCAAGCTCACCCAAACCCTCGAAGCAGGCCGCGAATACTACTTCGAATTTTGGCTCCGACCACTAAACAATTCCTCCAAAGTTAATGGCTTTGGCATTGCCCTAAGTGTGACCGATGCGACCCAACGGCACGTGCTCGGCCATTTTGACGTAAGTCCCGCCTACCTTTCCACGAAAGTGGTACAGCAGCAGCAGTGGCAAAAAATATCCGGCACTTTTATCGCCAATGACAACTATCAGTTCTTGTTGATCGGTAATTTCTTGAAAGATCAATCGATTACAGTGGAAGATGAACATGAGGAATTGGACTATGGCTTCTATCTACTAGATGATGTGCTCCTCCAACCATTGACATCAGACACTACACACTCGTTTGCACAGCAGCCCTTTGCGCTAGAACACCTACTATTCGAATTTAACCAAGCGGAGCTACCACCTAGCTCATTCCCCGAACTAGATCAGTTGGCGCAGCATCTGCAAGACTCCCCTACAACTACCATCACCATCACGGGCCATACCGATAATGAAGGTACTGCTGCCTACAATTTGGAGCTATCCCAAAAGCGGGCGGAGGCGGTCAAAGCGTACTTGGCAGCAAAAGGTGTGGCCCCTAAAAGGATGGTGACTATCGGGAAAGGGAGCACTGTACCGCTTGCCCAGAATGATAATGAAGGGAATCGCCAGCTCAATCGGCGGGTGGAGGTGAATTTACAAGAATAAAAAGCGATTTTAGGAGCTGAGGATTAGCTTAGATCAGATGAAGTATGATTAATTATTTACCTTATAACAATCTTTTTAGTCCATACTTTAGAGCTGCTTTTAACTTGTAAAAAATATATCCCTGAAGCCAGTTTAGATACATCTAAAGCTAGTAATGAGTCTGAAAATAGAATTTCCTTCAACTGGTTTTCCCAAATTAACTTTCCGCTTTGGTCGATTAATTTTCCAATAAATTTCTCTTCAGAAAAGGTACTCTTTTCACCGGCTAGATACACATTGATAAAATCGGAAGTTGGATTTGGAAATACACTTATTTCGAGACTATCACTTGTTGAATCTATACATAAGGATTCTAGCAATTGACCGCTTTGCTTTAAGTTAAGGTATCCTCCTGCTCGAACTAAATTGTTAAGACCATTGGACTTTTGGACACCGTCCAGAATGATTGACTTGATAAATAAAGCTTGCTCACTCCATTGGTATACTTCAAATAACTTTAGGCAAGGCATCATGTAGAGCTGCCCTATCCCACCAGCGACAAGAGGAGTGGCTGCAGATGTGCCACCAAATTCAGCATATTGATTATTGGGATAGGCCGCATAATTATTTTCACCTGGGGCAGCAATGTCTACACTATTGGGATTATAACTAGCGATGTAATATAACTCATCGTTTACATCTAAATTAGTCACAGTAATTAAGTATTCACTATCACATAGGGTCGGCATATCTCCAAGCTCTGCTACATCTCTCGCAGCATTAGCAGTAGCCGAAACGCTTAGAATACCTTGCTCCCCCAACTCATCAAAAATAGCGCACCAAAAGGGAAAGTCAACTGGAAATTTTCTAGAAATTCCGAATGATGTATTAGCTGCCACTACAAATGCACCTTCCTTTCCCCCGGTTTGATTATACAGCTTTCGCTGGTTTAGGATATATTCATATGCTTCTATTACATCAGCAACTTCATTTGTGTAACTCATTAGCATTAGTTTTATATTCCAGCAAACCCCAGAAATTCCTATACTATTATTCCCTCTTGCCCCTATCAAACTTGCAACTGGTGTACCATGTGTATAACTTTCCGGTTTGTGATTATCATCTCCATACTCAAAATTCCAACCATAAAGATCGTCTACATATCCATTATGATCATTGTCTAACCCATCCTCAGGAATCTCTTTATTATTTTGCCAAATATTATCTTTAAGATCGGGATGATCAGGAGAAAAACCATTTGGCTCTAGTATAGCTATTACGATAGTGTCTCCATTCGCAGTCAGTCCATTCGTTTGCACATCCCAAAGGGCTCGTGCTCCAATTCGGTCTAAATTGCTTTGTCTATCCCAGTAAGAATCATTAGGGCTATCTCGATACTCTACTTTTTCGTTAGGCCAAATGCCATCTATCCAATC
>JBCCRH010000375.1:0-6155 GCA_039208045.1 Bacteroidota bacterium | reverse complement strand
TGATTATACCATAGAGTTATTATAAAGTGAAAATGGGCCTATGCTGCCAACCACCCCAGTGGTCACCCTAGACCAAGTTGGACAAACGGAAATTTCCAAGCTTAGTTACCCAGATACTGGTGACTGCTGCTACACGGAGATCAATGTCGAATTCTACACGACGCCTGAGTTTATTTGCCCAGCCGATACGGTGGTAGCCTGCAATGCTTCTACTGATCCACTAGTTTTAGGGGAACCTATCATCACTTCCTGTATTCCAGGCGGTGGGGTAGTGTCGTTTGAAGATGCGATTCAGGACAATGGCGACTGTGGCGATCCACGCGTGGTGATCACGCGAACTTGGATGGTAGCAGATAACCAAGGCAATGCAGCAACCTGTGTCCAGATGATCGAGATTGACGCCTTCGACTTGGATCAAGTCCACTTCCCCGCCAATTTTGATAACCTAACACTGCCTGCCCTCAATTGCGCTGCTGTGCTGGCCGATCCAAGCCTCACACACCCCGACTCAACGGGCTATCCGACCATTGATGGAACAGATTTATTTGAAGTCAACTATTGTCAATCGTCTTATTCATTTACTGACGAGCGATTTGACATTTGCCCAGGCAGCTATGAAATCTTGCGGACGTGGAAGGTGCGCAATACGTGCTTGCCCGTAGAGGCAGGGGTTAACCCTCGGGAGTTTGTGCAGGTGATCCAAGTGCTCGATCCTGATGGGCCACAGCTAGACTGTCCAGCGCCTATTAATGTAAGCACTGGCCCATTCAATTGTACGGCGGCACTGATAGTGCCTATTCCTACCATCGTGGATGCTTGTTCGGAGGCTACCTTTACGGTAAATGCCTCAGCAGGGGCGCTGACGCTACAAAATGGGGTGTATTTCCTCAGTAATCTGCCGATAGGCACTCATGCTATTACCTATACTGCGACGGATGAGTGTCGGCGCAGCTCTTCTTGTTCGGTAGAAGTGACGGTAGTTGATGAGGTGGCCCCAGTGGCTGTTTGTAATGACGAACTGAATATTGCGATAGGTGGTGCTGGTTTTGCGCGCATTGAAGCGAGTGCGGTAGATGGAGGTAGCTATGATAATTGTGGGCCAGTGCGGGTAGAGGTGCGGCGCTTGGTCGAATACGATTTGGAGACCTGTGATTCCTTGGATATTTTCTTTACAGAATGGGCCGACGCTATAGAATTTAGCTGCTGCGATGTCAATCAGCTCGTGCGCATTGAGCTACGCGTTTGGGATGATGCTAATCGTGATGGAGTGATTGGTGGGCCAGATGATCAGTCGAATGTGTGCTGGATGGAGGTGCTGATAGAAGACAAGCTATTACCCATTTGTGAAGCGCCACCGAATACGGTAATCGCTTGCGATACCGTGCCGTATGATTTTGATCCTACCGATATAGAGCAGCTACAGGCCTTATTTGGAGAAGCTTCGGCAGCGGATAATTGCACTGCGGATTGGGAAGAACTTACCCCGATTGACCAGCTTAATGACTGTGGGGTAGGGCAGCTCATCCGGCGCTTTAGGGCAGTCGATACCTTTGGCAATAGCTCTACCAATACGTGCCAGCAGCGGGTATTATTCCAGGCAGTGCACAACTACGAGATCAAGTTTCCAAAAGATGCTACCGCCAATTGTAGCGTACCAACAGCAGATACTATTGAGTACCGGGAGCTAGGCTGTGATCTTTTAGCGGTAAGCGTAGAAGATCTTGAATTTGCAGCCTCTGGGGAGGAATGTTATAACATTTTCCGCCGCTATCAGGTGATTAACTGGTGTGAATACGATGGCGAAGCCGATCCGGTGATCGTAGGTCGCGACGAGGATTGCGATGGGGTGCCAGGAGATGAGGATATTTGGGTTCTAGTGCGGCCCAATGGAGCTGTCTATTTTGATCGAGATCAGGATGAGAATAATCAAAATCCATCGGCTTTCCTCAAGCTTGAAGCATGTGATGGACTTACTAACCCGACAGGACATTGGCTAAGCACGTTCATCGATCAGAGTAGTACTCCACCACGAACCATTAGTTCGAATGGCTTTTGGCAGTATACGCAGACGATAAAAGTATACGATAATATTGACCCTGAGATAAGCTTCGAGTCGCCCGATCCTTTCTGCTCATTAGATAATGTCGATTGTGATGGGGAGGTCAATATCGCTTTCCAAGTAGAAGAAAGCTGCACACCTGATGACCTTACCCTCCGACTATCAGCTGATTATTTTGGTGACGGTCTACCCGATACCGTGCTGGTGACAAGTGATGCCATTAGCGGAAGCTATCCTAACTACACGATAAGCGGTGTGTTCCCGCTTGGTGCTCATGCTTTTTTCCTAGCCATAGAAGATGGTTGTGGTAATAGCAATCTGGCCACTATTCCTTTTGAAGTAGTCGATTGTAAGGCGCCAAGCCCCATTTGTAAGAGTGGGCTAAGCATTGAAATTATGCCGGTATCGCCAGCAGCGGATGTAGATGGGTATGGAGATCTGGATGAGGGAGCCGCTACTATCTGGGCTGCTGATTTCATAGCAAGTCCGGTAGAAGACTGCAACGCCCCAGTTAGCTATTCGGTGAATCGCTTGGGCGAAATGCCAAATCAGAGCCAGACTTCTTTGGTACTGACTTGTGAAGATGTAGGGAATGTGATTTTGGAGATTTATGCTTGGGATAGCGCGAATAATCCGTATGCCCTGCAGCCAGATAGCACCCTGGGTGGCCCCAACTATGCTTTTTGCGAAAGCTTTATCATTGTGCAGGATAACATGTTTGAAGTCTGTGGCGAGGCGAGTGGAATGGGCTCGTTGGCAGGTTTGATTCACACAGAAGAGAATGAGGGAATCGAAAATGTAACAGTGACGATCAGTGGAGCCATGAATGATGCGTACAACACCGGAATAGATGGTAGCTATGAATTTGCTGGCGTAGCAGCGGGTGGGGATTATACGGTGACGCCGCTCTTGGATTTAGATCCAGATAACGGAGTCAGCACCTTCGATCTTATCTTGGTGACCAAGCATATCTTGAATGTCCTGCCACTAGACAGCCCTTACAAACGAATCGCTGCCGATGTAGATCGTTCTGGAAGTATTACGGTAGCCGATTTGATTCAAATGCGGAAAATTATTTTGACGGTGGATGATGCTTTTCCCAATAATACGAGCTGGCGTTTTGTAGATGCCGCTTACGAATTCCCTGACCCGACTAACCCCTGGTTGGAGGAGTTCCCAGAGGTGATAAGTGTAAATAATTTAGTTATTGACCAACTCTATAACGGTGATTTTATTGGCGTGAAAATTGGCGATGTGAGTGCAGATGCTATAGCGAATACCTTAGTAGCGATCGAAGATCGGCGCTTGGATCGGATAGATTTTGAGGTAGCAGACCGCTGGTTATCGAAAGGTGAAGTAGTGGAGGTAGCCATCACAACGGAGCAGCTTTCGCAGTTCGAGGGTTTTCAGCTTTCGCTAAATGCAGACTTGGAGCAGATCGAATTATTGGGGGTTACCCCAAATGTAGTTCAACCAAAACATTTGAATACGTTGCTTTTGGAAGATGGTATTGTAGCGGTGAGTTGGGATGCAGCTAATCAAGTAGACGATGAAGGGGAGGCACCGACTACTTTATTAAGCCTACGCATAAAAGCACTAAACGCTATTAGGCTGAGTGAGGTGCTAAGCATAGCAGATCGACCAGTATTTACTGAAGCTTATCACCGTGATGGTCGATTGTTTGATTTAGGCTTACGCTTTACGGATAGGCCAAGCACGAGTGGCTATCAGTTGCTACAAAACCAGCCCAATCCATTTGAGCAGCGTACTATTATTCCGTTTGTACTGCCCGAAGCGATGGACGCAGTCCTACTGATCACTACTATTGACGGAAAGCTCATCCGAAAGATAGAGGATCATTTTAAAGCAGGACTCAATGAAATTGTATTCGACTGGCAAGCGCATGACCAGGTAAGCGGTGGGGTGCTGATCTATACCTTAAAGGCCAAAGATTTCACTGCCAGCAAACGGATGATCATATTGCATTAAAACATCACATATACGTGTAAAAAAAAGCTCATTTTTTCCATTGGAAAAATGAGCTTTTTTTGTGACTTTTGTCCGTACCCTCGTCTTAAGGGTACAAATTCATATAAAAAGGTACCGTTTTCTCACCGATTAAGTACGTTTAACCATTAAATCGTAACAAAACAAGGCAAATCATGAGACAAATTTTACTAACATGCTTAGTACTGGCATCTCTATGTGCAGTAGCAAGCGCCCAGTGTTCTATTACCGTTAATTCATCCAACGGCTATCAAGTAGAGATCGAACTTATTCCGACAGCTATTGTCGCTCCCACTACTTGTCCTTATGGCTATAACTTCAACCTAGAGATCGACTATAAGGTAACGTTCAAGGGGAATAATATACCGAATCAACTCTGGAAACTCCAAGGTACTTTCGGATGTGATAACTTCTCTAATAACTTTTTCAATCTACCCAACGCTCCTGCCAGCGGAAAAATGGTAACTACCAGCAATTCCTACAATAATGATACCGATTGTGCAACTGCTACGGTGGAATCACTAGGCTGCACCTCTTTCAGTATTGATATCAGCGGCCCTGGCATTCCCGATCAAATCATTTCCTGCAATGCCGCTCTGGCCCTACCCGTAGAGCTCATCCACTTTACTGCCCAAGAAGTAGACAAGGAAGTACAGCTAACTTGGCAGACCGCTTCAGAAATCAATAACGACTATTTCTTGGTGGAGCGCTCAGTAGATGCCAAACAATGGGAAGCCATCGACGTCGTACAAGGTAACGGAACCACCGATCGCCTCAGTTCCTATGAAACCGTAGATGCTAGCCCCATCGCTACCACCCTCTACTACCGCCTAAAGCAAGTCGATTTTGATGGTGCTTTCGAGTATTCCCCCATAGAAGTAGTCAACAGAAGCAGCGCAAGTACTACCGATGGCATAGCCTTCCCCAATCCGACTAGGACTTCTGTAAATATTCCGCACGAGGAAGGCAGCCCTATCCAGGTATTTGATCATCTTGGCAAGGAAGTCACTGGTGCTATCAACTGGTCTAAGGTTAATGAAACATCGATGAATATTGATTTGAGGGGTTTGGCTAGTGGTGCCTATTATGTGCGTGCGGGTGGGGTAGTGCATCGGGTGGTGAAGATGTAGGGGGGTAATGGCCTTGCTAATCTAGAACTTTGTAATTAAATCGTTGAGCCTATTATTTAGTTACTATGTGTGACAGCAATGGTACTTCTACAACTTAAAAGTTGACTGAGTTATGTTGCCAGACTCATCGATTTCAAAACAGTGATTGATCAAGTTGGGTTGTACGGTTATAGCAGAAAACGAATCTAGGTGAGAGGTTTTACTAGAAACATCCATGCTCATCTTTTTCGTAAAAAACGCTTTACCCTTGTGCCGTTTAACAAAATCTATATTTTTTTTGGCTGGATGACCATAGCCATTGTTGCCAACGGATGCCACAAAATAAACACCTTTATTATTGGCTATCCTGGAGTACCAAAAACTCTGATTGAAATTTGCTCTAGCGCCATGGTGTGGCATCTGTGCTAAAATAAGCTTTCGGGTTTCATGAGTTTTATGTTTTTTCATTCTAGTAAAAGTAGAATTGTCCGCGTCAGCAGTAAGGATTACAAACCAATTGTTAGAAGCATGGCTTATTTCAAAAACGCTACTCAGGTAATTAGCCTTAGCTTTATTGGATTCGCCTTCTTCAATATATTTTGGCATTGCATTACCTGTATATTTTTGCTCTTCCGCAAATGAAGGCGACATGATCTCTAGGCGTAAGGAAGGAGATAAAGAAAACTTACTCATTGGAATATCAGCTATGAAATAGCCTGTGTTCATGCTCCCTTGCGATGCCTTTACGCTGATATAGGAAAAAATTTTAAAAAGTAATTCCTCAGAAATCCTAGATTTCACGGCAGACATGAGGTAATCAGGTGTAGTAACACAAGTATGTAGAAAGTAGTTGATTTTCACCTTATTTGCTTCACAGTAGGTTAGTAAGTCAAGCATCCCAGAGAAGTGATCATCATGCGGATGACTTAAGAATATGTGCTCAATTTCAGAAATATTATTTTTTTTGATAAATTCGATGG
>JBCCRH010000374.1:0-6161 GCA_039208045.1 Bacteroidota bacterium | reverse complement strand
GAGCAAGTAATCACCCTTCAGCTTATCTGCAAAATAGACAGGAGAATTATCCTTATAGCCACCTGGATTTTCTTTCTCTGTACGCATATAGCGCTCCGTATAAATGGTATCATACCACTTCCAATTGGTTACCGGAGCTACTGCAATCGCTGCACTAAAGACATCATTGCCTTTTAGTAAGCACAGAGAGGACATGTACCCACCATAGCTCCAACCAAAAATACCAATGCGCTGCTCATCGGCATAAGGTAAAGCTCCCAAGTACTTAGCGGCATCAATTTGATCCATTGTCTCATATTTACCCAAATCTAAGTAAGTCATCTTTTTAAACTCCTCTCCCCTAGCACCAGTCCCTCGATTATCCACGCAAGCTATGATGTATCCTTGCTGAGCTAGCATCTGGAACCACCAGTAATTAGTGCCTCGCCAGCTATTGAGTACTTGCTGACTTCCTGGCCCTCCATAGAGATACATAAAAACAGGGTACTTCCTATTTGCCGTAAAGTTGGCAGGCTTAATCATCCAACCATTGAGAGGCGTACCATCGCGATTTTCAAAAGTAAAAAACTCAATATCTTGCACCCCATACTGATCTTGGCGTTCTTCGACCTTACCATTATCTTCAATAACTCGAACCTTCTTACCGCTACGCTCATAAACCGTATGCGTATTAGGAGTATTCACGGTAGAGTGATTGAGTACATAGTAGTCGAAGGTACTGCTAAACTGCGCCCGATTGATGCCATCATCATCGGCAATAGCTTTGCGCCCTTTTCCATTGATCCCTACTTCGTAAATCTCTCTGTCAAGAGGAGAATTGGCGGCAGCTTGGAAATAAATTTTCTCATTTTTCTCATCTACTCCATAAAAATCAGTCACCTCCCAATTTCCTTTCGTCAATTGCTTTACCATCTGGCCATTCATATCATAGTGATAGATATGATTCCATCCATCCTGCTCACTTGTCCAGATGAAGCCCTTGCCATCAGCCAAGAAAGTGAGGTTGTCGTGGATGTCGATATAGTACTTATTCGTCTCTTTGAAAAGCAGGTTAGACTTGCCCGAGCGGGCATTTACTTTGATTAGCTCCAACTCATTTTGGTGGCGGTTCATCCTAAATACGCACAAATCGTCCGTTTCTGGTAGCCACTTAATACGTGGTATGTAGTAATCCGTGTTTTTAGTGATAGCAGCATCGATGGTTTTACCGCTCTTCACATCATAGATATGGATGGTTACGTCTGCATTTTTCTCTCCTACTTTCGGATACTTGAAGGTGACATATTCTGGATACAAATTGTCATAATAATTGGTCATCGTGAATTGCTTGACCGCCGATTCATCAAAGCGATAAAAGCCAACTTTCTTTCCATCTGGCGACCATTCAAAGCCACGGTAAAAACCAAATTCTTCTTCGTAGACCCAATCGGTGGCGCCGTTAATGACTTCATTTTCTTTGCCATCTGTTGTGATTTGGGCAATCTTTCCAGTTTCTAAGTCTTTGTAATACATGTTATTAGCTACTACAAAAGCTACTTTATCAGCCTGGGGGCTAAAAGCCACATCTCGCTGCTTTGCCTCTTCGTAGACGGCGGTCAAGGTTTCAGTATCGCGATCGTATACAAAATAGTTAGCGCGTGAGGAGTAGCGATAGATGCGCTCCGACTCTGTCTTGATTAAAATTTTTGATTCATCCGCACTGAATGAATAACTACCAATTTGGCCATTGAAACTTCCTTTATTTTTTACTCCCGATGGGTCGAAAATAGTAGCAGTAGACTCTCCGGTAGTGATGTCGTATTGCATGATTTTATTGCGCTGTAGGCGGGTGTAGTGCTTGCCATCATTTTGGAAGGTGAAGCCTGGCACATACTGCATTCGGAAAGTACCTTGACTCCAGATATTCTCCAGCGTAATCTTTTGAGCAGTTTGGGTGTGTCCCAAAGTGGCAATAAGTAGCACCACTGGCAACACCATCATTAGTCGTTTTATCATAACAAATCGGAATTTTTTTGGTCAGAAAAAGAGTGGCAAATATACGGATTTTGCTTCTACTTGTGGCAGGGTATGTTTGACGCGCATCAGCTGCTCAGCTCTTTTAAGCGAGATTCTATCTGCTGTAGGCGGTCTCTTCGGTTAATGACTACTGGCGGTACGGCTCGTTCTGCACAATTTTCGACGGCACAGCGCTCACAAGTATTGTTTACCGCTCGCACTTGTATAGCAGGATCTTCCAAGAATTTAATCTGCTCCCGGGTCTGCTCGTTCACCAATAGGCCTAAGGTCACACTGACATTCTTATTAGGTGTAGGGTAAGAAGGGCGCGCTAGCGTAAAGCACAAATAGTCATCCTGCGTGCCAATATAAGTAGAGCGCTGCGCGCGAACAATAGTATTAACTAGCATTCCTTGGCCCTGCATTTGATACAAATCTTTAAGTAGAGACAGAGATACCCACCTCCTGCAATAATGCTCAGAAAGTGCATTGCCATGTGGATGGTGCCGACGATCCAAGTGTAGTTCTCTATCGATCTCAAAGTGGTCTTCTTTTGGATTGTGAACTACGCGCATGAAGAACAGTTTCCGCATGTTGAAAAAGCGAGGTAACACATTGGTCAGTCGATGGTAGAACATTTCTGGAGTGGCATCATAGGCTTGCATAATTTGAAGAAAAGCTTCGCCATTCCAAGTGGCGCGCTCAAAAAAGGCACGCATCTGCGCCAAAAAGGGATCGCGGGGAATGTGCAAGGCCACTGAAAAGTAAGTAGCTTTAGAGTGATTGAGTACTTCTTCAAATACTTTGCTCCGCAAAAGTGAGGAAGTGTGCGCTCGTTCTTTTAATTCCAAAAACTGGAAGCCTAGTTCTTTCCCAAATTGGAAACCCCGCTGTACTGCATTTAGCTGGCTATTGAGCAGTAGGCGTTTACCTTTTGGTAAAAAGACAGCACGCAAGCTAAGTAACTCTGGAAACTTGTCCAGGCCATCCTCTTCTATTTTGTATTTGAAGCGATCTTCTAAAAGTGCTTTTAAGTCTTTGCTGGTTAGCGGTCGATTTTCAGGAACGCTGTATAACGTACAAAACCGGTTAACCGCCTCTTCAATATCTTCAAAGTAATTATGATGTAGCTCCAGATAAGAACGCAAGGCGCTGAAGTAAAACTTCTCTTCCTTGAGCGCATAACTCCGCGATATTTCCAATAGCGTAGAAATGAACGCCCCTACCCGCGCTGGGGCGTTGGCAATGATATCGACTACTTTTGCCAGCTCGATCCCGAATAAATCCAAGGGTAATTCGTTCAGAAAATTGGATTGCAGCAACTGTCCTACTGGAGCTAAAGCCTTATCCAAATCACCAGAAGTGAGCGCTTGTTCTGGTACCTCTAGTGCTTTGGCAAGCGACTTGAGTTTTGCTGCTTTTGGAAATTTCTTTCCCTTTTCTATTTCATTGAGATAAGAAACAGACATGCCCGATTTTTCGGAAAGCTCAGCAAAGGAGAGGCTTTTTTGGCGTCGAAGCTGCTTTACTTTAAGCCCAAAAATAATCCGTTCGTTCTGTGTTTTTGCACTCATAGCAGCCAAAAATACAACAAAGGAAGCGAATATTCGCTGAAATTAGCCGCTCTAATTACACAACATCGCCAATTTTAGCGAAAATCTACAATTTTTGATGGGCAATAAACCTAGCCTCCTCTATCTGTAAGGTTTCTGCGCCCAACTCCCGCCAGCGAAAACGCTCTAAATAAGGATTAGATTTACCCTCTACCATATCGGCAGTGACTGCTCCAAGAACGGGAGCCATCTTCATGCCATGCCCACTTCCCCCAGAACTTACACTAAGCCCCTTAATTGTTGGATGCTGATCAATCCAAAAATGCCCATCTAAGGTATCCGTATACAAGCACCGACGCGTATAAACTACAGGGGCTTCTACTAGTTCTGGGAAGGTCTGCTTCAGGAATTGACGTAAGTCTTCTACTTCCGTAGCATAGATCAAGCGATCGTCTTTATCTGGATGAATCTCTAAGCCAGTAGTATGTTTCGCCACTTTTACAATACCAAGCTCCGGCAAGTAAGGAAAGCCATACCAACCAGTATTCGAAATATCAGCGGTAAATACAGGTAGTTTTTCGGCCAAAAAGTTAGATGGGTCACTTGGACGTAAGAAGAAAACGGGGTGACCTGTTGGCTTCATAAAAGGTTGAAGCGCTGGAAGTAGCAATGGGGTATGCGCACCGGCAGCTATCACCGTATGATCTGCCGAAAAGGTAGCTCCTTCTTTTGTTTTGACTTCCGTCAAATGCCCCTTTTCCACGGTCAAATGCTGAGCTGTTTGTCCTTCATAGATATGTACTCCTAAGCGTTTAGCGTAAGCGGCTAAAGCTGCAATGACCTTAGCAGACTCCACATAGCCTCCTACAGGATTGAAGCTAGCTTCTTCATATTGCTCAGAGGATAAAGCGGGGAAGCGGTCTGCAATAGCAGCGCCTCTCAATCGCTCGAATGGGTATTGCTTTTGTTGTAAATGCTGTATGCTCGCTTGCTCGTAGCGTTGTCTAGGGTCATCAAAAGGGGCAGTACCAAGCATTAGAAAACCTACCTCGTGATACAGCTGCTCCCCCAGATAATCATTCCATTTGCGCCAAAGCGCTATAGACTGCTCTGCCATTTCGAAGTAAGTCGTATCAGAACCATACTCCATACGCACCACTTTAGTCACATCGGTAGAGGCCGCGAGATGGTGGGGAATGGTGTCGGGATTGATAAGGCTTACTTGGTAAGCGCGTTTAGCTAGTTCGATAGCGGCAGTCATCCCAAATACGCCACCACCAATGATGAGAATGTCGCTTTTTTGCATAGTTATTGTACGATTTGCCAACCCAGGGCCTTTAGCATCTTTCCAAAAATAGCATCATTTTGGTAAATCCCCTTAAAGTTTTCCTCCCCTGGGCCATATGCAAACACGGGAACTAAAGAAGCCGTGTGTCCACCAGTGGAAAAGGTTGGCCCAATGTATTTGTAGTTGCGCTGGCGGCGAACTTCAGCAGCAGAAAGCGCATACCCCCCAGTTTCGTGATCTGCTGTGACAATGACTAGTGTATTGCCATCGCGCACTGCAAAATCTAATGCTACATCAACAGCCTTACTAAAGTCTTTCGTCTCCTCAATGATATATTCCGAATCGTTCGCATGCCCCCCCCAGTCGATCTGTGAACCTTCTACCATCAAGAAGAAGCCGTTTTCTTTTTTGTCTAAAAAGTCCAAAGCTAAAGCCGTAGCGTCAGGAAGAAAATCCCCACGGCCTTCCGTCATCTTTGGCATCCCATCTTTCGCTAATAGGAACCCACATTTATCGGCTTCTTTTATGTTCTTATAGGATTGCAATCGAGTAGTATCTACTCGATAGCCCCTATTTGTCAGGGAGTCTAGGTAATTCAGCTTGTCTTTGCGGTCAGCGAACCATTTTATTCCCCCACCAGCGAAGAAATCGACGGGTGCAGCCACCATTTGCTGCGCAATTTCTTCTTGCATTTTACGCACTTTCACATGGGCATAAAAGGATGCCGGTGTAGCATGTGTAATGGAGGAAGTAGCTATTACCCCAGTAGATAGCCCACGATCTGCGGCCATTTCCAAAATGGTAGGAACCGGCATGGTATCCGTATCGACTGCAATAGCCCCATTATACGATTTGATGCCAGCAGAAAAGGCGGTGGCACCAGCCGCAGAGTCGGTAATCTTTGCCCCTACTGGTGCATTTTGGTGCAAACCAATCGTTTGAAAGCGGGAAAAACTAGGCTCAAAATCCTCTTCATAATATACAGAAGATAGTTGGGCTAGCCCCATGCCGTCACCGATCAAAAGAATTATATTTTGAGGTGGTTCATTGGATGTAACTGGCTCCGTTGTTTTACAGGCAGCTAAGAATAAGCCAGCAAGTAAAAAAAATGAAGCAAGAAGTTGCTGTTGATTAATCATAAGTAGGAGTTTTAAATCAACCCCTAAGAAATAAAATATGTACCAACACGATCAAGGATCGGCTTTATTTTTTTGTAAACTTAAATTATGCCGATTACAATCGGGCTGCTGATAAAATTTAATTTCTTTTCAACCGTATAGTTCAACAACCCTAGATTTGTGAATTCTGACTAGCCCTTTTCCCGG
>JBCCRH010000373.1:0-6167 GCA_039208045.1 Bacteroidota bacterium | reverse complement strand
GAAGCTTTACCTATTCATTATACTTTGTACTTAATCAATGAAAATGAAGTTGTTATCACTAATTCTCACGAGAAAACTAGAAAGTCTTTTCCATTGGATACATATAAAGATTCTTGGTCAGCCGATGAGGTTATAAGTATAGAAGAAAAAATGAATGGGGACTTTGAAGACTTTAAAGGCTTAAAATGCCTTAAAATAGAGGAAAAGAAATCATTTCCTAATTTCATATTTCGTGAAAAAAATACTAGAATAGTGCACCACTTAGTTTGCTCAAAAAGAGACTTTATAAAAAAAGTCAACTATCCGAATATAATACCATATCTTCCAATCGCTCGAAAAAAAATAGGCGGTAGATATTCAGAATACGAAATTATCCTTGCATCATACATATTAGAGTATAATGAAGAAGCTCATAGAATAGACAAGTACAGCATATTTGAACTTCAAAGAATAGAAGAAGTTATCCTGCCAATGAACATTATCGAACAAGTACTGCTGAAACCATTACTCTCGGCCAAAGATTAGTAAACTTTCTTATTTATCATTGCAATGATTTCATGGATTAAATAACCCAGAAAAAAAGCAGGTAGCAGGTGAAGATGCGGCCTTTTGCCTACTGACCCAAAAATAATACGAACATTTACTTTTTACTGTGACTATCAATTATGACTTAGATGATCACAAAGATTACAATGAAGTTTTTAATGCTAACTTTGGCTTCGAGAAATCTTTCCCAGTAGATGGGGGACAATATGCAGTATCTGCTAATGGCGCTCAAAATAAGCAAAACAAGAATAATTACAAGGCCAAGCAATAAATGCAAAACTTATATAGAGCCTACCACATTGTATGGAATGTATGGGAATTACTTGACTCTGGGCAATCTATGAGTTTCAAAATCATCCGAAGTCTAAAAGATCCATAATCCTGAGCCTCTTTATCCAAGAGTGGGATTTCGGGTGGTGATGGTAAAGCAATAAGTTATCGATGCAGGTATTATATATATCAACCTGCCTAATTCTTCTGATATGTATGGATTATATATGCATTTTGTAACACACAAGCAGACTGGTGCAAGCTAATTTTCACTGGTTTACATGCCTTACTTTATTTTACAATCTTTCGAAAAAAGCTATCTTGATAAATAGTCATAAATCACGGTTATATGAAAAAAATAGTGCTCTTACTATTAACTATTTTCTGGGCCTTTGTCTTGCTGAATGTTTATCTTCTTGCTAAATTCGATATCATTGACATCATCTACTACGAATCTTCTGATGGTGGGTTCACTGATTTTTGTAGCATTTCCAAAAAGTACCAGGCCAAAAGTATGCAGGCACGATTTGAGCAGTACAAATTAAAGAACGGACTAGGAGAAGAAGTACAACTCTATCGTTTGACGCCAAAAGATTATACTAAAATTCATAAATGGCCATCCTATTGGCAAGATGATGAATGGCAATATCCCTATATGGATAAGAAGGCAAAGGACTTCGTTTTCTCCGAGGCGCCTTTTTATTAACCTATATTAATGCGCCACTTTTTTGGCTTACATAATTTTGCACTATTCTTTGATCAAAAAACATAAAAGAATGACTGCGAAATTATGGAAAGTAGATACTTCAAATTCTGAGGCTTCTTTCAGCATAAAGAAATTAGGGTTGCTTACGATCAATGGAACACTGAGTAGTCTAACTGGTGCTATTCATTTCTCAGAAGATGACTTGGGGGCGTCTGCTTTTGACGTTTGCGTAAGCACTAATACGATAGATACGGGAAGCGCCAAGCGCGATGAGCACCTCAAAAATGCTGACTTTTTTGCAGTGGAGCAGTACCCGACTATTTGTTTTAAGTCTACAGCAATTGAAAAGACGGCAACGGGCTACCAAGCTACTGGTAATCTTATCATGCTCGGCACAACAAAGGAAATAAGCATACCCTTTACCTTCCAGCAAGGAACGTTTACAGGCAGCTTTTCTATCAACCGGATGGATTACCAGCTCGGAAGTAAATTCCCCGCCTTTATCGTTGGGAAAACCGTGCAGATTACGATTGCTTGCAAAGTAGCTTAGCCCGAGCAGCCCTAAGCCGTGGGCTTATCCGGCGCCGGCGCACTCGCATGAAACTCGTGGAACACCCGATGCGCATAGTGGTCTAGCAATCCCTTAATGCGATCGCGATCATCTGATTGCACAATCATCCCAATGTGATGATCTTTGCGCATACGCCAGACGATTTCAGGATCGGCAAAGCTGGAATCGTCGGGATGCTGGAAGCGCGATAGGGAAACGAGGATGCCTGCGTGGGTAGTTTTAGGCTTAGGAAGCTGGTAGGTTTCTTCTTTTGCTACCGCCGTTTCTAACTTGGCCCACTCTGCCCAAAGGTTGATACCACTGGCATAGTCTACCATCTCGGCAAGGTGTGCGCCGCCTACGCGAGAAGAGGTTTCGAGGAAGTAAAATTGCCCATCTTCATGGGCACGGATAAATTCGGTGTGTGAAGCACTGGATTGCATGCCAAAAGCTTTCATCACCTTTTTAGTCATTTGCTGAATAGCCTTATCCTCTTCACCGCCCATCTCAATGGTTTGAGAGCGGAAAATACCGCCTCCATGCGCTACCTCGAAAGGCGTATTCAGGTACTTAGAGCTGCGGCAGAATAGGACTTTCCCTTCATAGCTTAGTGAATCGGCATGATAGACGTCACCAGGCTTAAACTGCTCTACTAGGTATTCATGGCGCTTGTCGCCTAGGCCATGTACAAATTCCCACAACTCTTCCATGGTATGTACCTTTTTCATACCAGTGGCAGAAGCTTCTGCTCGGGGCTTCACAATCCAAGGGGAAGGCACGGTATTGGCAAAGTCTGTAATATCTTGATCGTGGAAAAGGCTGGTAAAGGGTGGAATTGGAATACCAGCATCCTTGGCGCGCATACGCATGGCCAGCTTGTCGCGGAAGTAGCGTGCCGTGGTTTGGCCCATGCCAGGGATGCGGAAGCTCTCCCGTAGAAAAGCGGCCTTTTCTACATCAAAGTCATCTAAGGCTACGATGTGATCAATTTTTTTGCTGCGCAAAAGGAAGGCTAAGCCTTGAGCCATCTGGCTAAATCGCTCTGGCGTATTTTGATCATCTTCAAGATAAAATACCTCATCGATAGACTCGCGGGGCCATGCGGCGTGTTCCAAGTTTTTTGCGGTAAGCAAATAAACCGTATTGCCTGCGGCTTTACAAGCACGCAGAAAATCTTCGCCTTTGAAATAGCACGAGATGCACAAGAAAGAAAGGGGCTTTGACATAGTAGTAGTTATTATAGGTAGTTAGATGACTTGATTAGCTGTTTTTAAAAAAGTAGTCAGCAAACGAATGCCAAAGGCCGTCGCGCTTTTTTGACCACTAAATTCCTGATCGGCAAAGGCCACACCTGCAATATCAAAATGCGCCCAGCACGGGTGCCCATCTACAAAAAACTGTAGAAACTTG
This sequence comes from Bacteroidota bacterium, assembly GCA_039208045.1. Classification (GTDB taxonomy): domain Bacteria; phylum Bacteroidota; class Bacteroidia; order Chitinophagales; family Saprospiraceae; genus JBCCRH01. The sequence continues at coordinate 2,685 of JBCCRH010000373.1, read as the reverse complement.
GCGGCATCAATCGCACCCGAGATTGGTCGACCACTGTAATTTTTAATATCTGCTACATCAGACTTTAGATGGTCCTGATAGATTTCCCAAATCGGCAATTGCCAAGCGCGCTCCCCCGTCTGATGGCCTGCTTCGAGTAATTTTTGCGCCAAGCTATCATTATTAGAGAACAGCGCTGCAGCGTGATAGCCAAAGGTGCGCACGGCGCTTCCCGTCAAGGTCGCCAAGTCGATGATTACATCTGGCGAGAAGTGTTTTTTCAAGTAGGCAATGCCATCAGAAAGAATTAGGCGCCCCTCTGCATCTGTATCAATGATTTCAATCGTTTTTCCGCTGTACGAGTCAATCACATCACTTGGCTTAATGGCAGTAGAGCCTACGCTATTATCCGTTGCAGGAACGATCCCTATCAGGTGAACCGGTAATTGCAGTTTAGCAGCAGTTTCCATCGTGCCAAGTACCGCAGCAGCACCGCCCATATCACTTTTCATAAAGTGCATATTGGTAGACGGCTTAATGGATACTCCACCTGTATCGAAGGTCACTCCCTTGCCAACCATCCCCACTGTTTTGAGCTGATCCACCGGGATATCATCAGGCACGTATTCCATGATGATGAACACGGCGGGATCTTCACTACCCCGATTGACGGCTAGCAAGGCGTGCAGACCAAGCTTTTCAATGGCAGGTTTGTCGAGCACCTGCACCTTGTAGCCATAGGTCTGGCCTGATCGAGCTGCCCATTCGCCGATCACTTGTGGCGTTTTCTTGTTCGCCGGAGCGTTGACGAGGTCGAGGATGCGCCCTTGGGTTTCGGCTATAGCCAAACCTTCTGCTGCCGCTTTTCGGAGGGTAGCAGTAGGCTGATCTTCAGCAATGAAGATGGTAAGCGTAGCATCGGGGGCTTTGAAGGGATGCTCTTTGCCGTTTTTCGTCTTAAAACGTCCGATTTGATATGTACTCAGCCAGCAGCCATTCACTGCTGCTTCTATCCATTTGGTAGCATTTTCTTCAGCAGGTAGGTTTTGGTGTAAAAAACTCAGGCCAATGGTACTGCCCAATTTGTTGCGCCACTTGTAAGTAAGGCTACGATAGGCTTTTAGGATTTCTCCAAAGCCAGGGTATTTTCCGAGGCCCAATAAGATAAGGCGCTGCCCGGTATTATTGTAGACCACTAACAGTTCACCGTGCTCTGCCTTAAAGTCATTTTGGAGCGTAGCTAGCGAAGTCGTTATTTCTTTTGCGACAGCTTCCAGCGCCAAATCATAGGTTTCGCCTTGCGCGATGCTAATGATAACCGTTTCTGGGGTTTGCTGTGATGTACTGGTAAGCGTAATTTTCATGGTTTAGCTTTCCGATTTTTCTGTGTCAAAAAACAGCCACTTGATCGCTGCTGGAAACTCTTGTCCCCAGCGCCCCTCATTGTGGGTGCCTTCAGGGTCGATGACGACCTTAAATTCTAGATTATCGTTGACGCCTTGCTCTTCCATGGCTTGTTGGAAGCGGCGAATATTGGATTCCATCGTAGCGCTTTCAGCGCGCCCCCCATAGAGATAAATTTTTGAACGCTGCGTCGCGTCAAAAGAAATGGCGTGGAAATGGATATTTGGGGCCACCCAAAGTGAAGGGGAAAAAATCATTAACCGACTAAATACTTCAGGATACATTAGGCCCGCATAGATGGAAATGAGCCCTCCCATACTACTTCCTCCAATGCCTGTGTGGATACGATCGGGTAGCGTTCGGAAGGTGCGATCTATGTAAGGTTTTAGGGTGTCAGCCAGGAAACGAACGTACTTTTTGCCTTCTCCTTTACCCAATTGAGTGCGGTAAGAAGGGGTAAACTCTGCAATGCGCTTCTCCGCAGCATGATCGATGGCTATGATGATTACATCTCCAAATCCTTCTTTTTTCAAAATAGCTAACTTCTTATCAACTCCCCAATTTCCGAAAGGTGCGTAATCGTCAAAAAGGTTTTGCCCATCTTGTAAGTAGAGTACCGGATAGCGCTTGTCGGATTGCTCGTAGTCGTGAGGGAGCAAGGCCGAAATCCGACGTGTGCGGATAAGCTGTGGGATTTCGAACGATTCCGAAAGAATGCGAATATCAGGTAGGAGGTTCCGGTCAAACTTTAAATGGGCGTTCATCCAGCGAGGCACAACATCCTGCACCAAGCCCTGCTCATGCTTTGCGCTTCTATTTTCTACATAGTTCCCTTGTTGATCTAATTCCACAAAATCCCATCCACCAAGGGTATACTTATATTCTATTGGGTTGGGTAATTCTTGTAAGGCAGCATTAGAAAAAGTATACTGGAAGTTGCCATTATCCAGCGCTTCTAGCTGAAAAGCCTGATCACTATTATTCCAATCGTTGAAGTTGCCAGCTAGATAGATAGGCCGATCCGTCTGGATGGGTGTTTTTAGCTCAATAGTGAGCGCATTCTGTGTAGAATCCTTGGTGTCCAGCTGCGTTGAATGATCCGTCATACGTATAATGTGCCCTGAGTAGAACTGCTAATGTGCCAGTTTAATTATTTCAATAAGTAACAGCCAAAGAATAAGTTCCGCATTTTGGCAAGGGGATTTTGCTCTAAGACAAGGCGAAAAACGCAGACGATGCCCAGCATCGGCGAGGCTTTTCAACGCAGTATTAGAGCAAAAGAGCCAGCCATAAATCGAGAAG
>JBCCRH010000372.1:0-6242 GCA_039208045.1 Bacteroidota bacterium | reverse complement strand
TTCAGTAGTAGCAATCATGTTGACTGGGCTGAGAGAGGTAACTAAAGAGCAAGCTGCTCAAAATGAGGATGTGTTTAATAAGCGAGCCATCTTGTTAGCGGTCGAGGATCATCTAGGTGGTGACAAGAAGGTGAGTGATTTATCTGATGACGAAGTCAAGGTGTTGTTCGAAAAGCAAGTAGATCAGAAAGTGTTGGATGCTGCTGGCGAAGAAATCGACGGAGTTCAGGCAGATAAAGTAGATATGGCCAAGGAAAAGAAAAAGCCATTAGAAGAGCGTCAACTACCATTGTTTATCTACTCATCTGACGAGGGGGAAAAGTTTTACATCGTATCGGTTCGTGGAAATGGCCTTTGGGATGAAATCTGGGGAAATATCGCTCTCCAAAGTGATCTCAATACAGTAACGGGAGCTGCCTTTGATCACAAAGGAGAAACACCTGGTCTGGGAGCGGAAATCAAAGACAACCCAAGCTTCCGCAAGCAATTCAAAGGAAAGCAAATCTACGATGAAGGAGAATACGTATCGGTAACGGTGCGTAAAGGAGGGGCAAAGGACAAGGACCATGAAGTAGATGGTATTTCCGGCGCCACTGTAACAGCAGATGGAGTGACGGATATGCTATACGACGGAATTAAAAACTATGAGCCCTATTTTAACAAAATTCGGGAAGCAAATCAGACCAGTAGCTTGTTGAAATAAGGAGCAATATAAACTTGAACATTCAAAATTAACATAGGATGGCTGATACAACAACAGCTGAGAAAACAATAGCAGCTCAGGAAACGACCAAAAAAGTAGCAGAACCCTTATTTCCTTTCGGAAAAAAAGAGCGCGCGCTAATTACCGACCCTTTGGATGATAATAACCCCATTACTGTCCAAGTTTTGGGTATTTGTTCGGCACTAGCCGTTACTTCGCTGGTCTATCCATCGGTGGTAATGGCAATTGCGGTGATCTTTGTTTGTGCTTTTTCAAGCCTATTCACATCGCTTTTGCGTAACTACATCCCCAAGCAAGTACGTATGATCGTACAGTTGGTGATCATCGCTTCTCTAGTGACGGTGGTAGAGCTTTCGCTAAAATTCCTGAACTATCCTATCTATAAGGATTTGTCGGTATATATCGGATTGATCATTACCAATTGCATTGTGATGGGTCGCCTAGAAGCTTTTGCGATGGCAAACAAGCCTTGGCGCGCTTTCCTAGATGGCGTTGGTAATGGATTAGGCTACGGAATTATCCTCATTATGGTGGGTGTTGTCCGTGAGATTTTTGGAAAAGGCAGCCTTTTTGCGGGTAGCCCTATCGAATTAAAGATCATTGGGCCAACTGCTGAATACTTTGTCAATACGACGGAGAGCTGGATGTTTGGCTGGTACGCCAATAATAACCTTATGGTATTGCCAGCAGCAGCGATGTTTATCATCGGTGTATTCATCTGGATTCAGCGTAGCTACAACCAAAAGTTAGTTGATATTTCCTAATCCCTTTTTGTAAACATTTCAATTCGAACATCATGGGCGAATTTTTCAATATATTTATCAAAGCAGCATTCATCGAGAACCTGGTCTTAGCCTATTTCTTGGGAATGTGCTCCTACTTAGCGGTTTCTAAAACCGTAAAAACAGCCTTTGGTCTTGGCCTCGCTGTAATCTTTGTACTAGGTATCACCATGCCTATCAACTGGTTGATCCAAACCTACCTACTGAGCGAAGGGGGGCTTTTGGGTATGGATTTGACTTTTTTACGCTTTATTCTCTTCATCGCTGTAATTGCCTCCATGGTACAGCTCGTAGAGATGGTAGTAGAAAAATACTCTCCTTCTCTGTACAGTGCTCTAGGTATTTTCCTACCGCTGATTACGGTGAATTGCGCCATTCTAGGGGGTTCGCTCTTTATGGTATCTCGGGAGTATAACCTTACAGAATCGGTAGCTTTTGGTCTAGGCGGTGGTTTTGGCTGGTTTTTGGCCATCATAGCCATTGCTGCTATCCGAGAGAAAATACGCTACTCTGCCGTACCGCCCGCCTTAAGAGGTTTAGGTATGGCGTTCATCTTAACTGGCCTAATGGGTATTGCCTTCATGAGCTTGTTAGGTATCGATCCAGCAGCTTTTGCTGCTACGAACTAATTTGAAATTTGCATTTTAAGTAAACTAATGTTCTCCGCCTCAGGCGGAAAAAAATAATACAGAACCAATGCTAACTATTCTTTATGCTGTAATTGTCTTTAGCCTTGTCATCCTAGCGTTGTCGTTCATGCTCATCGCTGCACGTAGACGCCTGGTTCCTCAAGGTAATGTAAAGATTGTCATCAACGGCGACGATGATAATCCACTGCTCGTGCAGCCGGGCACCTCTCTATTGTCGGCCCTTTCTGATCGTAATATCTTCTTGCCATCGGCTTGCGGTGGTGGTGGTACTTGTGCTATGTGCGAATGCCACATTGATGCAGGTGGTGGAGATGTACTCCCTACCGAATTGAACCACTTGACGCGCCGCGAAGTAGCTGAAAACAAGCGCCTAGCTTGCCAAGTGAAAGTACGCCAAGACATGGAAATCCGCGTACCAGAAGAAATCTTCGGTATCAAGAAGTGGGATTGCGAAGTAGTTTCTAACTACAATGTGGCTACCTTTATTAAAGAGTTTGTAGTACGATTACCAGATGGAGAAACACTAGATTTCGAATCTGGTGGATATGTACAGATCGACGTGCCAAAGGTAGAAGTAGATTTCAAAGATTTTGATATTACTTCTCACCCACGCATGGCAGATAAGAAGCCAGACGTATTCCAAGCAGACTGGGATAAATTCCAGATGTGGGATCTAAAAATGAAAAACGACGAAGAGCAATTCCGTGCATATTCTATGGCAAACCACCCAGCAGAAGGGAATATTGTGATGCTAAATATCCGTATCGCTACTCCGCCCTGGGATCGCAAGAATAATGCCTGGATGCCAGTCAACCCTGGTGTGTGTTCTTCTTATGTCTTTGCACAGAAGCCTGGCGATAAAGTAACCGTTTCCGGCCCTTATGGAGAGTTCTTCATCAAGCCAACCAAGAAAGAAATGGTATACATTGGTGGTGGTGCAGGTATGGCGCCTTTGCGCTCGCACATCTTCCACCTATTCCACACGCTGAAGACAAAAGACCGTAAAGTATCCTACTGGTATGGCGGTCGCTCAAGAGCAGAGCTGTTCTATACCCAAGACTTTAGAGACATCGAAAGCGAGTTCGATAACTTCAAATACTACATCGCCCTTTCTGATAAGCGGATGGCAGAAGAAGTAGATAACTGGAAGTTAAAGAGCGATCTGGAAGACCAAGAAGGGGAAGGTTTCTTAGGATTCATCCACCAAGTATTGTTTGACCAATACCTGAAGAACCACCCTGAACCAGAAGAAATCGAGTATTACCTATGTGGCCCGCCGCTCATGCTCCAAGCCGTAATGACGATGTTGGACGAGCTAGGCGTACCTGAAGAAAACATCGCATTTGATGATTTCGGTAGCTAAGAAATATCCCAATTCGTATTTAAGTTAATGGAAAAGAACGGCTTGTACCAATGGTGCAGGCCGTTTGTGTTTGGTGGGTTTTACCACGCTAAAACTGCTTCAAAAACGTCACCTTAAAGATCCCCTGCTGATCCTGCTGCTCCGTAACCAAGCCCGCTTGTTCATCGAATATATCCTGCCGATTATCATTATACACCAAGTAGATGTAGGAAAGCGGCTGATACTCCCAAACGAATCGGCTATTTATAGTAGTCCGTTCAGACGCCGTATTATACTGGATGAAGGAAATAAGCTGTACCCTAGGGTTGAGTGCAAGCCGCAATTCAGTACCTATCAAATGGGTCTCTTCGGTGCGCTGCGCCTCTCCCAAGCTAGAAAGCTTATTGTATTCATAGTCTGTAGTGAGTTGAATATGGGGCAAAGGAGCAAACCGCAATGAAGAGGAAACATTTGTTAGCTCTCCATCAAAGTAGCCACCAAAACGGTAGGCAGTGCTAAAAGCAAACTTTTTAGAAAAATCGCCAACGTAGCTCAAGCGATGACTAATGTACTGATAATCGCCAGGAAGAATATCGATTCCTACAGGCGAAAAAGTATTGCGCAAAGACTGCCAGTCTGATCTTAGCTGATAGGAAAATTCACTGCCATTCTGAAGCTCAACAGAAAATGGCGTAACCCTAATGGATCCCTCTCTAAAGGAAAGGTCATCTAGATAGTTATAAGCATAGGTAGTGATAACAGGCGTATATTGCCGAATAAATTTAGGCAGCCATTTGGGGCGCAACCTGAATATTACCGCAGGGCTAGTCAATAGGTAATTGGTGCCATCTACAAAACCCACCCTAGGATTGTACTCAGAAGTGATAAAAGCTTCTACAAGGCCTAGGTAAATCCAATTGTTATCATAATAGGTCCAAGTGGCTCCCGAAAGCCCTTGATCTTCGGTACCGCCCGTGGTCTTAGAACCCGACACCATCCAAAAGGAACTGATTTGCTGCGTAGGGCGGAAAAAGCCATCTACAGTAGCTGTAGCATTCGTGGTGGATTGGCCGGAATCATCTGCTTCATCATATCGAAACGTAGCTAAGCCCCCAATGCGACCCTGCGAGGAAAGATTGGCAGAATACCTGGCAACAGCAAAATTGGAAGCTGGAGTCTCTCCATCTGCCCGTTGTCGTATTGCTAAGAGGCCAATGCTTTGTTTCTCACTTCGATTGGTAAAGCGAATTCCTGCATCAATGGGAATAGGATTGCCATTATCATCCAGTCCAATCCTACGACTAAAAAACGGTTGCAATGGATCCCATGCCGCCATGGTATAGATTTCATTTCCCTCCAGAAAAAACTGCCTTCGCTCAGGAAATAGCACGGAAAAGCGGGATAGATTCACCACTTGTCGATCGACATCAGCTTGTGCAAAATCAGTATTAAAAGTAAAATCCAACACAGAATTAGGCCCCGTAACCCACTTAACTTCGCCCCCCAATTTAAAATCAGTACCTTCTTCTGTTACAGTCCCATCAACGGATGTCCGTTCGGTACTAGCAAGTGCATAGGGAATGACTTGTACATTGGCAGAAGGTGGCGGCGGCTCAATACCCGTAAGAATAGCCTCATACGGCATTCGATACACATTGAAGGCACGCGGCACTGCCGGAAAAGAAACATATTCATTATTACTCCTGATATTTCTAGTCAGGATAATGCCCATTTTATCACAGCCCTTAGGATAGCGAAGCGTCTTCCAAGGGATGGCCATTTCAATCGTCCATGCCGAGTCCAAAATTTGCGTTCGCACTTTCCAAAGCCCCGACCATTCTCGGTTAAAAATCTGGTCATCCATCACCAAGATCTCTCGCTGCGTCCCATGCGGATTTGTCTGAAATGCCATCGCATTGCGCTTATCAAGAAATCCATCTATTGCAATCCCAAACATATCATTTTGGAAATAATTAAAATCTCGTTGCATATTCTGAGTTCGAATATCCGATTTTCCATTAGCCGTTTTACAAACTGCCCCCACGTATAAATAGTCCTCATCATACATGATCCGAGCCTCCGTAGGCATGCTAGCCACTACCCCCTGCTCCGGATCTTTTTGCACAAAATCAGTCACTAAGGCAGAGGTGAGCCAGCTCACCTCATCCAATTTTCCGTCGATAGTAATAGATTCTGATGCCCTAGCCGCCTGTACTTCCAGCGGCACTGCTGGGGGCTCAAAAGTGATTTGCGCGAAGCAATTAACTACAGCGAGGTGGATAGTAATTATCCAAGTAAAAAGAGGTTTCATTAAGGCCGATATTTCCAGGTTCTATTCCATTTGGGATAGGAACACTTTAAAATAAGAAATAAATGCAACACAGTTGCATTTGTGAATGAAAAAGTTGTCTGCTCAACCTTGGAGGTTGACAAGCATGCTGGGCTGCTCAACCTTGGAGGTTTTACTAAGCCCTCACTTGCCAACCTCCAAGGTTTTGCGGGATGGCACACCACACCACCTAAGATTAGCTATTCGTGGCTAAATGTCTTATTTTTGCATAGATTTAGCCACGGATAAATTCATTTTTGTAAGAATAATAGAACGTTTCAATATGCACGTATCCGCAGTTATAGGCAGGAGTGTCCAAAAAAAGATGTTTGAAGAAGCCATAAGTTCGCAAAAAAGTATATGGGCGACGCAGGGTAGGCAAGACTTTCCTAATTAGGGCATCCTCAAAAAGTCG
>JBCCRH010000371.1:0-6255 GCA_039208045.1 Bacteroidota bacterium | reverse complement strand
GTGCAATATTTTGATTTTCAGGTCTTGAAAGCAGCGGATGCACACTTGCAAAAAGGGGAGGCTTACCACAAATTTTTGTATTACTCCCATGGAGATGTGGGGAGCTTAGAGCATGAATTTAGCCAGCACGTTACGCACATGGATTCGCTCTTGCGACAATACCCGACGCCAAGCCTAGTCTGGGAGTGGGATTATTTTCCCAATACCGATCATTGGTCGGTCGTTGCGCCCTCTTGGAATTATGGTCTACTGCGAATGAGTCGCCATTTTGGTGTAGACCAAAAACTAATCGAAGACTTTGCCAAGAACAAAGAGCAACCGATCAAAGATCAGGTCAGCCGATATTATGAAACTAAGATATTGGATTTTAGCGTACCACCTGCTATGCGCCTACTGAACTACTATGGTTCGGAATTTGATGAAATGGGAATGCTGGAAGAGGCCCTGCAAATGTATGACTGGGTATTAGACCTAGACCCCCACTTTGTGCGCGCCCACCGAAGCAAAGGCTGGCTATTCGAACGACAAAAACAATTCAACAAAGCAATTGCCGCGCATGAAGCTGCACTGGCCAGCTTGGAAGTCAAAAAAGGGGAGATGGACGCCGAGCAGTACGGATATGACAAGAAGTATATCAAGGAAGATATTGAAGATGCGAGGGCAGCTAGTAAGAAGTGATTATACTTGACGCAAAGTGGTTTGCAACATTGCAAACCGCTTTGGTACAGTATACCGCGTGCCGCGGTACGTGGTATACTGCACATTAATTGGTTTGCATGTGGCAAACCAATTAATCGTCAGTATAGTGTGGAAAACTTTTCGGTACAAACTCATCTTCTTGTTGCCAAATTGGTTACTTTAGAAGCCAAGCTAAATTAGAAGAAGGGAAACAATATGCCAGAGTTCGTTCACTTACATTGCCACACACAATATTCACTACTGGATGGAGCCGCCAGCATTAGCGGGATGATGCAAAAAGCCGCTGCCGATGGACAGAAGGGCGTTGCCCTGACGGATCATGGGAATATGTTTGGTGCCTTTAAGTTTGTGGCGGAAGCGGAGCGGAATGGCCTTAAGCCTATTATTGGGTGTGAGTTTTATTTGGTAGAGGATCGGCATCGCAAAGCCTTTTCGCGTGCCCGTGGGGAGTCTGATAAACGCTATCACCAATTGATGCTGGCGAAAAATGCGCAGGGCTATGAGAATCTTTCTCGCCTGTGCTCGCTAGGCTTTATTGAAGGGCTTTACAGCAAATTTCCCCGCATTGATAAGGAGTTGATTGTCCAATATCATGAAGGGCTTATTGTAACGAGCTGCTGTATTGGTGCGATTATCCCACAGCTCATTATGAAGGGGCAGATCGAAGAAGCAGAGAAAGAACTTGAGTGGTGGCTCGACCTATTTGGCGAAGACTACTACATTGAGCTACAGCGGCATCGCGGACTAGAGAATATCGATGGTTTAGGGATCAGCCAAGAGGACATTAATCAAGAGCTGCTCAAGCTTGCTAGAAAGTATAACGTTAAGGTCATCTCGACCAACGATTCGCACTATGTAGAAGAGGATGACTGGGCACCCCACGATATTTTGTTGTGTATCAATACCAACAGCTTGCTGGAGCAAGATAAGCGCTTCAAATTTCCAAGTTCTGACTTTTACTTCAAGACGACGGCGGAGATGGAAAACCTGTTTGGGGATGTGCCGGAAACCCTAGACAACACGATGGAAATTTTCGACAAGATCGAAAAACTGACCCTGGCCCGCGACGTACTCTTGCCCGCTTACCCATTGCCGGAAGGCATCAAAACGCAAGATGATCTGCTGCGCAAAATGACGTATGATGGAGCCAAGAAGCGCTATGGAACCATCACGCCAGAAATTAGGGAGCGTCTTGATTTTGAGCTGAGTGTCATTGCACAGTCAGGCTATCCGGGCTACTTCCTTATTGTACAAGATTTTACGAATACTGCCCGGCAGATGGGCGTATCGGTGGGGCCAGGTAGGGGGTCGGCAGCAGGTTCTGCGGTGGCTTACTGTATTGGGATTACCAATGTCGATCCGATCAAGTACGATCTGCTTTTTGAGCGCTTCTTGAATCCAGAGCGGGTATCCATGCCCGATATTGATATTGACTTTGATGATGTGGGGCGGCAGAAAGTGATCGATTATGTAATCGATAAATACGGCCAGAATCAGGTGGCGCAGATTGTGACCTATGGCACGATGGCGGCAAAAAGTTCGCTGCGTGATGTAGGGCGGGTGATGAATATTCCGCTTCCTGAAGTGGATAAAGTAGCAAAGACTTTTCCTATTCATCTTAAGGCTTCCCTAAAGAAAGTGTTGGCGGAGGGAGATATTGATCCGAAGCTAAAGGGCAATATGAATTCAGACGATGTCGAAAAGGCCTACAAGTTTCGCGAGCTAGCGGATGGACAGGATCAGATTGGGGAAATGATCAGGACTGCTAAGGAACTGGAAGGATCGATTCGGAATACTGGAATTCATGCCTGTGGAGTAGTGATTACGCCAGATGAGATCACCAAGTATGTTCCGGTGAAGGTCGATAAGGACTCCAACATGTATGTCTCGCAGTTTGATAACTCCGTGGCAGAAGATGCAGGACTGCTGAAGATGGATTTCTTGGGGCTGAAAACGCTGAGTATCATTAAAGATGCGGTAGCTCTGGCCAAAGAAACCCACGATGTGGATATTGATCCAGAGGAAGTCCCCTTGGACGATGTGAAAACCTACGAACTTTTCCAGCGTGGGGAGACGATTGGCATTTTCCAATATGAGAGCTCTGGGATGCAGAAGTATATGAAGGAGTTGGTGCCTACTACTTTTGAAGATCTCATTGCGATGAATGCTTTGTATCGCCCGGGGCCTTTGGAGTACATCCCGAACTTTATTGCACGCAAGCACGGGCGCGAGCCGGTAACCTACGACCTGCCCGATATGCAGGAGTACCTGGAGGAGACTTATGGTATTAATGTCTACCAGGAGCAGATTATGTTGCTTTCGCAAAAATTGGCGGGCTTCACCAAGGGGCAAGCCGATATGCTGCGGAAAGGGATGGGTAAGAAGAAGAAAAAGCTGATCGATATGCTCTACCCCAAGTTTATCAGTGGGGGAGAGGAGCGGGGACACCCCAAAGAGAAGCTCGAAAAGGTCTGGAAAGACTGGGAAGCTTTTGCGTCCTACGCCTTTAACAAGTCGCACTCGACATGCTACGCTTTTGTAGCATTCCAAACGGCTTACCTGAAAGCACACTATCCAGCAGAGTTCATGGCTTCGGTGCTGACGCACAATAAGAGTGATATTTCTAAAATTACGTTCTTCTTGCGCGAATGTAAGCGGATGGGAATCAAGGTGTTGGGGCCTTCTGTAAATGAGTCAGTATCGGACTTTTCGGTGAATAAAGAAGGGCAGATTCGCTTTGGTATGTCGGCACTGAAAGGAGTAGGAGAGGGGCCTGTGGAGGAAATTCTGAAAGAGCGATCTGTCGGCGGGCCATTTATTTCTGTTTTTGAAATGATGCGGCGCCTACCTTTACGTGCAGTCAATAAGAAAGTGATGGAGAGCTTAGCCTTAGGCGGGGGGTTCGATTGCTTTGAAGATATGCACCGTGCACAGTACTTTGCCCCTTCTGAAAAGTACGACACCTTTGTGGAGCACTTGCTCAAATATGGCCACGCCTATCATCATCAAAAGGCAGAAGCAGCCACCTCTTTGTTTGGTGATTCTGAGGATGTGATGATCCCTGAACCAAAGACGCCTAGTCGAGAGCCATGGAGCCTCATTGAAAAACTCACCAAAGAAATCGCTGTCACCGGCATCTACATCAGCGGCCACCCGCTTGATGACTACCGGATGGAGCTGGACAATTTTACTACCTGTAGCCTAGAGCGCGTGGAGCAGTCACAAAATCGGCCTTCGCTGAATATTGGGGGCTTGATTACTGTAGCCAATCACCGCATCAGTAAAAATGGCAATGGCTGGGGCATCTTTGAGCTGAGCGATTACAATCATTCCATAGAGTTTCGATTATTTGGGGAAGACTACCAAAAGTTTAAGCACCTGCTAGAACCTGGTAAAGCTCTCTTCCTGAAAGTGGGCTGGCAAAAAAGCTGGCGGGACGAAAGTATGGAGCTAAAAATAAAAGAAGTACGCCTGCTCGAAACTATTGGGCAAGACCTTACCACTTCCATCACCATCAAGCTCAATTTGCACCAGCTTACCCCCGAAATCGTGGACGCCCTCGATGCCCTTTGCGCCAAGCAAAAAGGCAAGCACCGCCTGAAGATGGAGCTGGTCGATCACCATCAGAAGCTACGAATGAAAATGATTGCTAAAGATCGGAAGGTATTAGCTGATAGCGTTTTTATTCAGTCTATCGAGAAACTAGGGCTTGAGTATACGGTGAATTAGCCCTTTGTACAAGTGTTGAGGCTACTTTGAAAAAGTACCCTGAATTATAAAATCAAGCCAAAAGAGAAGACTGAGACAGAAAAATGATAAAAAATAAAAAAGCTAAATGGATTGTAAGAGCATTATTGCTTGTTGGAACCGCAGTTTCATTATTTTTTGTTCCTTGGGTTTTGGTAAAGGCTTGGATTTTACCGCTACCAGATACTGTTCAAGAACAAGTAGATGAAGCAGTAGGTTATGGTTTTGATGGTATGATTGTTTATGTAGACCAAGCAGGAAAACAACCCCAGTTCTATACTGGTGGTTGGAAAGATAGAGAAAAGAAAATTCCAGCCGACCCAAAATCATTGTTCAAAATTGCTAGTATTAGTAAGTTGTATACAGCTTTAGCATCTACGAAATTGGTCAAAGAAAAGCGTTTGTCTTTTGATAAAACTCTAACGGACTACCTTCCTGAACTAAAAGGAAGAATAGAGAATGCCGATGAAATCACATTGAAAATGATGATTCAACACCGTTCTGGTATTCCAAATTTCACAGATAATCCCGCATTTTGGGAAAACGAAGAAGAAAATGGCAAAAATGCCTTAGATTTTGCTTTAGATTTACCTGCTAGCTTTAAACCAGACAAAGGATATGAATATTCAAACACGAATTATTTGTTGCTTCGTAGGATTTTGGATAAGGTTTTAGGATACAATCACAATGATTATATCAAAGAAAAAATATTAATTCCACTTGAATTGAAAAACACCTACTTTTCGATGACTGAAGTGGATTTGGAAGATGTAATGAGTGGATATTATGTAGGAATTGAAGAAGATTTTAAAGCCCGTGAGTTTGGAATGTTAGCGACCGCAGAGGATGTTGGAACATTTCTAAGAGCTTTGAATGATGGTTCTGTATTTGAAAAAGGAGAACAGGAATTATATCCGTATGAATATAATCACGGTGGTTTAGTTATTGGCTATCAAAGTCTCGCAGAATACCATAAAGGTATAGATGCTGTGGTAGTTCAGTTTATAAACACAACAGATTTTGAAGGCTATGAATGGAACTTGTCAGAAATTATAATTAACCGAATTGTGAAAATAATTAGAAAGAGAAACTAGCCACAACATGGTGTATAAGTAATAGCGGTTTAAGTGATAAAACGAAAGTACAAATACAAAACAAAGGTCAGTGCAAAACCGAAAGGTTTATGACTGGAAATCCGCTACTACTCATATACGATACCGTTGTACGCAAATAAAGAATAATCATGAATTTCGAACAGATTAAAGAACGAACAAGACCCATAGTCAACAGGGTGTCACCTGTATCGGAGGGGTCGTTAGATCTGATGAGTGACTTGATTTTAGTTGAAGTTTATAAAAAAGGAGATGTGTTTATCGATAGAGGAAAAAAAAATAACAAGGAATACTTTGTTTACGAAGGTGTCTGCCGGAGCTTTTTGCTAAGCCCGGAAGGTGAGGAAGTAACTATATCTTATTTTCTTGAAGGCGGTGTACTTTCTCCGAATAAAACGAGAACCGCCAATCAAATATCTCACCTCAACTTTCAAGCGCTTACAAAGCTGACCGTAGCCAGTTTTAACGCTGACAAGTTTGAGCAGCTAATGATAAATCACATTGACATACGCGAGTTTGGAAATAAGGTTTTACAATATGAACTCCTTGCAAAAGTTGAAAAAGAAATTGCTCTCGCTTCGCTAAATGCTAAAGAGAGACTCATTCTTTTTAGAGAAAAATACCACTTTCTGGAAAACCTAATCTCACATGCTGACATTGCCTCCTATCTGGGAATTACAAATATTTCTCTCAGTAG
>JBCCRH010000370.1:0-6281 GCA_039208045.1 Bacteroidota bacterium | reverse complement strand
CTTCCAGTATACCATCAATGCCCGCGTCCACGACTCTTTCGATAGTGGCAACGGCAATACCTACACCAACGACGTGCTATTTGGTATCAATGACGGCACTGGCTGGAGTGAACTATTCGATGACACCATGGATGAGCCATTCGTAATAGAAGGTGGAAATACGATCACCTTTGGCGTTTCCTCTTACTTTGTAGGAACACTAGGAAGTTATTTGCTGGAAGTGGACGTGCAACGCTCTCCGAGCACCAGTATCGATCAAGCAGCCCTGGAGCCATTTGTAACTGTTGGCCCCAATCCGAGCCAGCGCTACTTTGACCTTACCGTCAATCTGGACATAGCTTCACCCATCCGCGCCGATATTTTCAGCGCCAACGGCCAAGTAATGGGCACCTGGGATTTTGGCTTAACCAATGAAGTTGGCCACCGCTTTGATCTCACTAGTGAGGCGGCAGGCGTATATCTACTGCTACTGGATGTTGATGGGGTGCAATATCGTAGGCGATTGGTATTAACAAAGTAGGCTGACAATCACGCGGTTGCCCTCAGCTTGTTTTTGGGCAGGCCGATTGATGCACATTAAAATAAAAAGGCTGCTCGCCCGAGGCGAGCGCTCTTGGTGGTTGCCAGACTAGATTATAGACAGTTTGTCCTTAAAGGACAACATTTCAACAGCCTGTATATGTACATGACGCAAAGTGGCTTGCACTCCGATAGCTACCGGAGAACCAATAATTGTCAGTACAGAATTGTCCTGTATGGATAAACTGTTTGTAACGTATTAGCGCGTGCATTAGCCCTGCCCCTTGGGGGCAAGCTGTAAGTACTCGTATAAACCATTTCAAACTAATAAAAATGAAACTCATAGTCCCCATCACTCTTATGCTCTGCCTCCTATTTTCCTGCAATTCCGCACGAAAGCAAGCCCAAGCAATCCAAATTGAATTTGGGCAAAAGCCCACCATCGTCTACCAGACTACAAAAGACTTTAGCCAGTACGTCCCGGTCATTTTGTCGGAAGACAAAACCAGAATTGTAGCCTACCCTAGGCCAAAAGATGTGTACTACAAAGGAAAGCTGGCCAAACCAACCGCTCTTGCTAGCGATTACTGGCTTGACAATCGAGGGATCAATAAAAATGTTGCCTTCTTAGACATCACCTACGAGGAGTTCTCGGCACTTCCCACAAAGCTTCCGCTAGACAGCCTGATGGCACACATTCAAGAAAAGAATCCACTGACTGCTTGCTACGATTGTGGCTCCATTATAGAGCTCGAAAAGCTGAATATTTTGATCAAAGGCAAAGCACTAGAGAAGTGCAAAAATTTGATGAAATAAGCGATGCGGTCATAGCAGTGAGCGGTATACTTCCATTATATTACGGGTAACTACCTCTCCCTTAAACTGTTGCGCATACTGATAGCCACGCTCCACCATTTTTTGCCGAAAGGCACTATCCGTTAGAATATGCTCGATGCCTATGGCGATCTGTACCGCTTGGTCGGGCTGAATAAGGTAAGCGTCTTTACCTGCTGCTTCGGGTAGGGAAGAAGTGTTAGAGGTGATAACGGGCGTTTTGCTAAAAAGGGCCTCTATGATTGGAATACCAAAGCCTTCATATTTGGAAGGGTATAGGAAAAGCGCGGCATTCTGATAAAGTGCCGGTAGATCATCAAAGCTAGGCTGGATGAAATAGACGCGTGCTTCCATCCCCTTTTGACTAATATACTCTTGTACTTTCCGCTTGTATGCCCCGCCATTACCTACTACCACCAGCGGAATATCAAAATTCTTGGGTAGCTTCTCCATCGCCTCAATGATCGTCAAAAGATTTTTCCGCTCCACGATAGAGCCAACATAAAATAGGTATTCACTGGGTAAGTTATACTTTCGTAAAACTTCTTCAATGGTTTTGCGAGACTTCTCTTGGCGGAAGCGCTCGTGGCAAGATTGATACACGACATCAATTTTTGATTTATCAATATCATAGAGCTTGACAATATCTTTTTTAGTGCTCTCGCTAATCGCAACGATCCGATCAGCTTGCTCGCAAGCGTAGCGAAATTTATAGTCGTATATTTTTCGGTCGATCCAGCCGTACTGCTTCGGGTAGTATTTAAAAATCAAGTCGTGGATGGTGACCACTGTTTTGATACCAGTCTTTTGGATACCAAATGGAATCTCGTGGCTGAGGCCATGATAGATCGTAAGTTGGTGTTTTTGAAGCTGAGGGATGACTCCCTTACTCCGCCAGTAGGCTTTTAGGGTGAAGCGGGGAGGGAGGGTGACTTGGTACATGGGGCTATTCTGAAAGAAGTGGGTTTCTTCATTCTGCCGCAACTTTGGAGTGTATAAAAAATAGGCATTTTCAGGAAAGTAGTTGCCTAGGTCTCTGACAAGCGTTCTGCTGTAGTTGCCTAAACCAGTGAAATTGTTGAAAAGACGTTTGGCGTCAAAGCCGATATGGATCATATGTTATGGAGATAGGTTGGCTATAGTTCAACGATGCAAGATTTGTGAAAGTATGGCGACGGCATTTTTTTGGCCTGCAAGGCGAAAAACGTAGACATATCCTTAGATATGGCGAGGCTTTTCAACGCGGCAGGACGGAAAAAGGGCAAGTCAGAATTCACAAATCTTGGGTTGTTGAACTATAAAATAACGAACGGGAATTGAACCTTAGCTCAATTCCCGTGAAAAAAATTATTTTTTTAGGTTAGTCTAGACCGCAAAGCTTTCTCCACAACCGCAAGTACGTGCTGCATTAGGGTTGTTGAAGTAGAAGCCTTTTCCTTCTAGGCCACCAGAAAACTCTAGTGTAGTATTGCAGAGATACAAGAAACTCTTCAAATCAGTCACTACCTTTACACCATTATCTTCAAAGATTTGGTCGTTGGGCTGCGACTCATTGTCAAAGTCCATGTTGTAAGAAAGACCTGAGCATCCACCGCTAGTCACTGATACACGGACGAAGTGGTCATCGCTAATGTTTTCGCCTGTCATCAGCTCTTGTATCTTTTGCTTTGCACTGTCTGCAACAAATAACATGTTGTCTATAGTTTTAGTCCTACAATTAGTGGTGTGTAACCAGCTCTGCTGTCACTTCCAAGCCATTCTTCTCCTGATAGTCTTTGATAGCACTCTTAATAGCATCCTCTGCCAATACGGAGCAGTGGATTTTTACCGGCGGTAACGCTAGTTCCTCCACAATATCCATGTTGTCGATGCCAGCTGCTTCATCAATTGACTTACCTTTTAGCCATTCGGTAGCTAGAGAAGAAGAAGCAATAGCCGAACCGCAGCCAAATGTTTTAAATTTAGCATCCACAATGGTATTCGTTGTTTCATCTACCTCGATCTGAAGGCGCATTACATCACCACACTCAGGCGCACCTACCAAGCCAGTGCCTACATTTTTTTTGCTCTTGTCTAGGGTACCCACGTTCCGAGGATTCTTGAAGTGATCCAGTACTTTATTTGAATAAGCCATTTTATGTCCTTTTTTCCGTTATCAATAATTTGTCTAAATATAAAAACAAGCTAGAATTCTTGCAAGTTCAAGAAAAAATTGTTTGAACATTAAAAATCTAGTGCTCTGCCCACTCTACGCTATCTAAATCTACTCCTTCCTTGTACATTTCCCAGATTGGACTCAAATTACGCATATGATTCACACCGTTCGAAACAGCTTCGATAGCGTAATCTACTTCGTCCTCTGTAGTGAAACGTCCTAGGCTGAAGCGGATAGAAGAGTGTGCCAAATCATCCCCCAAGCCAAGGGCCATCAATACATAAGACGGCTCCAATGAAGCAGAGGTACATGCCGAACCAGAAGATACTGCAATATTCTGATTAAAGGTCATCATTAGACCCTCACCTTCCACGTGCTTAAAGGAAATGTTAGTGACATGTGGCATACGGTGTTCCGTACTACCATTTACATATACTTCCTCTAACTTCGCTTTGAAAGCACTTTCCAATTTATCACGCAATACACTTAAGCGTGCCGCGTCTTGCTCCATCTCTTTGCGTGCGATTTCCGCAGCCTTACCAAAGCCCACAATACCAGGTACATTCAACGTACCAGAACGCATGCCGCGCTCATGGCCTCCACCGTCCATCTGTGCAGTAACTTTTACACGAGGCTTCTTGCGATTTACAAAAAGCGCACCTACACCTTTAGGACCGTACATCTTGTGGCTAGTAAATGCCATTAAGTGTACACCCGTAGCCTTAGGATCAACTGGTATTTTACCAACCACCTGCGTCGCATCACTCATAAAAAGCACACCGTGCTTTTCACAGATAGCACCAATTTCTTTCATTGGCTGGATAACACCTGTTTCGTTGTTTGCCCACATGATGGACACCAAGATGGTGCTAGGCTTTATAGCTGCTTCCAACTCCGCCAAATCTACCAAACCTTCCCGATCGACATCCAGATAGGTAACTTCACCACCCATCTTTTCAATCTTATCGCAAGCATCAAGCACCGCTTTGTGCTCTGTTTTTAAGGTGATAATGTGATTACCCTTGCGCTTATACATCTCAAAAACACCCTTCAGTGCTAAATTATCTGACTCAGTAGCACCAGAGGTAAAAATGATCTCTTTGGCATCCACATTGATGAGTTCTGCAATTTGCTCGCGCGCATAGTCTACGGCCTCTTCAGCTACCCAGCCAAAGGGATGATTTCGGCTAGCAGCATTACCTGGGTTTTCATAAAAGTAAGGTAACATCGTCTCTACCACACGAGGGTCGGTAGGCGTTGTCGCGTTATTATCCAAATATACCTTTCGTTCCATTGTAAGCTCTTGTTATTTAGATTTATTCTAAGTACAAAATAGTTTGTAAAGATAACGAAATCCAAAATAAAATGTTCGTGGAAAAAACAAATTTGTACTAGGCCGAACGCCCCAGAATAACAGCGCTCTTAGCACTATCATAAAGGTAAAACTAATGTTTCATATTTTTCAAAATAAAATGAAAGTATTGGTGGCTTTTCAAGAAGAAAAATTTGGTGTAACGCCCTAAAGTAGCAATGATCAGTTGTAGAAATAGGGTAGAGAGGTAGGTAGTGATACTATTATTTTGACCGATGTCTGACAGACTATTTAGGAGTAATGGATGTTAAGCTCAGCTTATCCATTTTTCTTTCGCTTATTTATGATCTCTTCTACGTTTAATGTAAGACCCGCATAGACTTCAATTGTTTGACTCCAATCACTAATAATCCAGTGTTGACCTTTTTCAGCAATCATTACCTTACTAGTGTCTGTAAATATCCAAATGACTTTTTCTACGCCAAACTGTAGTAACTCTTCTGTTTTCTCTTGGTAATAGCCCAGTGGATTTTTTAGTTCATTTAACTCAGCTTTAGCATCAATCTCAATGACTATCTCAGGGGCAACACTCAGGTATTTATTATCCAAATCATCTACCTTGTCCGATTTGATTACTGCAATATCTGTTGCCCGCCATGATTTTTTTGAAAACTGCAAGCCCAATTCATTAGTGAAAACTAAATAATCATCTCCAAAGAAAGAGCGCAGTAAAAAGATCAATTCTGCCACAATCAATGATTGTAATTTGCTACTTCCCATTATTTCGTCTATTGATAAAGTTCCACTTATAGCAGCTCTGTAATTTCTATAGTAAATAGGTACTCCATCTACCATTTCGTAAACTAGAACTTCCGGAATAGATTGAGTTGCACTTTTCACATGTCAATATTGTAATGATATTTATGTATGGTTCACCAATCTTGGGTTGGCGAACTATACAAGCAATTTAAGTTTTTATTTCTGTATATTTCGTGGATAATAGGTAAAATATTAAGTCAACTTATCGACAATGCCAAAACCACCACTATTCGACACGTTCCCCCCAACCAGCAAAGCCGACTGGCTAGAAAAAGTGCGTAAAGACCTAAAAGGCAAGCCTTTAGAAAGCTTACAATGGCAATTAGAGGAGACGATTCATATAGATGCTTTGTTCCATCCAGAAGATCAGCTGCAAGCATTTCCCCCCATACAAAGCGCTAAAACAGAAAACAACGATTGGGAAATCGGAGCAGTGGTGCGCACGAACAAGCAAGCATTGAAAGAGCTAATGGGTGGAGCTGATAGCTTGGTATTTGAAGGCGCTACGGGAGAGCAGTTGAACGACTTGCTGAAAGATATTGCGCTACCTTATATTTCCACTCATTTTTCAAGCATAGACCATCCTACTCAAGGCTTACAACTCTTGAAGGCAATAACTCAAGCGCCCACTTTTGAGCGGGG
>JBCCRH010000369.1:0-6282 GCA_039208045.1 Bacteroidota bacterium | reverse complement strand
CTAAAGTACTCTATCTTATTACCAGCAAAGTTGCATCCTTCTCAAATTCCTAAAAATCTAAAAAAGTCCGCTAGGTCTATTTCTTAATTTCGAGTATTCCTTTGGTCTTTCAACCTTATCTTATAACCCTCAGTGTCAATGAACTTTTTAATCAGCTAAAACTCATTCCAAATCCAATCAATCTACACCGTTCCAGCCAATCTTATCTTAAACAATTTCTCGTTTTCTAACCTTTTCCCCTAACTCTCTCGCTAAGGGACTGCAAATTTAAAAGCAGTTTTTATACTGCGCAAGTTTTCAAGAAAAAAAGTTGATAAATTTTTAGACCTCATTTTACGAGCAAAAAATTATGTGTCAACCTTTCAAAAGCTCTCAAACAGATATTTCCATTCTAGCAGAGCGAGCGAATTTTAAACCTTTTTAGCTTTCTAAAAAGAAATAAAAAAATATTTGCTTGTTCGGATGGAATTTTTGCCTGTTTGGCTTTGCCTTCGTTTCTCAAAAGGCGCGAATGTAAAGATACAAGGTTTTAGTATGCGGCGCAACCCGTATTCAAAGAAAAGGAACTACATTTTTGCACACCATGGTTAGCTTTTATCCACAATTTGTGGAAAACCCCATGGCTGGCCTCTAATAATCAGCTACTTGCGTCTATTCCGCTGTGCCCTACTGCGTCTTCTCTTTTTCTTGATGAATTCTTTTTTCTGAAATTTCTTTTTATCTGCTATCAATTTCTCGATCAAATCTTCCCGTCCAATTTCGGTGAGTTTCTCTCTTATCTGATGGTGATTCTCCCGCTTGTGCCAAAAGAAGAATAGATGTTGCTGTTTCTTTTCTCGCTTTGTCTTAGCAGTATATACCGGCCGAAGGGTGTACGGATGTACCCCTGTATAGTATATAATGGTAGCCACTGTCATTGGAGTGGGTGTAAAATCCTGTACTTGCTCTAGCTTGAAGCCCATATCTTTAGTCTCAGCAGCTAGGTTAGCCATATCTTCTGACTCCGAGCCTGGGTGGCTGGAAATGAAGTACGGGATGAGGGGCTGCTTTAAATCGTGCTTCTTACTAATTTTATCGTATTTCTTCTTAAAACTATGAAAGTGCTTGAAAGAAGGCTTCCGCATTACTTTTAGCGTATTATCGGAAGTGTGTTCTGGAGCCACTTTTAATCTTCCGCAAACATGGCGTGTCACGAGTTGCTCCATATACTCGTCTATTGAGTCATCGTGCTCCTTATTATAATCATCTACCAAGAGATCATAGCGGATACCGCTACTGACGAATGCTTTTTTCACCTCTGGGTGTTGATCTACCTTTTGGTAAATATTAGTTAGTGCCTTGTGGCTGGTATCTAAGTTGCTGCATACTACGGGGTGAATACAAGAAGGGCTGACGCAACGGTCGCAAATTTCCTGAACTTTCCCCTTCATGCGATACATATTGGCGGAAGGACCTCCTAGATCAGAGATATATCCCTTGAAGTCGGGCATTTGGGTGATGGCCTCTACTTCTTTCATAATGGATTTTTCACTGCGGCTTGCAATGAACTTTCCCTGATGTGCAGAGATCGTACAAAAGCTGCACCCTCCAAAGCAACCGCGATGCATATTTACAGAGAATCGAATCATCTCGTAGGCGGGGATAGAGCCTCGCTTGCGGTATTTAGGATGTGGCGTACGCGTGTAGGGCAAATCGAAGGATGTATCGATTTGCTTTTCAGTCATCGGTGGGTAGGGTGGATTAATGATGAGCACTTTGTCCTCTATCTTTTGCAGCAATCGCCTTGCTTTTACTTTGTTAGATTCCTGCTCAATATGCTTAAAGTTTGCTGCGAAGGCCAGCTTATCGCGCAGGCACTTTTCATGAGAGTTGAGCCAGAAGTCCTCCCAGTTCTTGTTCTTGGCTAGTTTATCGTCTTGCTGCTGCAAAACGGCCGTTTGGGGAATCGTTCTAATAGATTCAAATGGCACTCCTTTCTGCAACAGGCGTATCAGTTCTCGCAGCGGCATTTCTCCCATTCCATATACGAGCATATCTGCCCCACTCATAGTAAGAATGTTGGGGAATAATTTATCCGCCCAGTAATCGTAGTGTGTCACTCTACGTAGGGATGCTTCGATACCGCCGATAAGCACTGGTACATCGGGGTAAAGTTGCTTGAGTATCTTGGAGTAAACAGTTACTGCATAGTCGGGGCGAAAACCGGCCGTTCCGCCAGGAGTATAGGCATCAGTAGAACGCTTCCGTTTAGAAGCGGTATAATGATTGACCATGGAGTCCATGCAACCTGAAGTAATGCCAAAGAATAGGCGTGGTTTTCCTAGTTTTTTGAAATCTCTTAGATCATCTTGCCAGTTGGGCTGGGCAACGATCGCTACTTTGAGGCCTGCACTCTCTAGGATTCGACCAATCACGGCATTGCCAAAAGCGGGGTGGTCTACGTAGGCGTCGCCGGAGATAATCACTACGTCTAGTTCCTCCCAGCCGCATAGTTCTACCTCTTTTTTGGTAGTGGGCAGCCAATCTGTTGTTGGTCGGTTATCAAACATTGTTCTATATAGTCTTACTAATGCTATTCTTGATTTCAGACTGCAAAGGTACGGTAGGTAGGGGGAGATTGCAAATGGGGGGTGTGGGTGGCGTGGGTCGGATTGCAAATCCGACCTGGCGGGGTGGGGTGTGTAGGGCGCAGCACTGATAGGAGCGGTAGGCAGTGCACTGGGCGGCTTGTGGAATAAGAGCTGGTGACGGCTGAGTGGAAGAACGAAGACTAGCCAGCTCTATATGGAACAGCTGCCTAGGGTGCTGACTTTTAGCGGATAGCAGTGAATGCTGCCCAGATAGCAAAGATATTACCCAGGATTTTTCGCCAAGTTAATAGATAGGCCGTCCCAATCTCCTTCGTACCGGTAGAGTTGGAAGCGTGCAAAAAGTTCTTCGCTGTACCAGTTTAGGGTGCGGGTTTTTTCGATGGCGGTGCGGTGTGCTTTGCTGTGGTAGGCGAATTGCATCAGTGCCTCTTTGTTTTGCCATAGGCTGAAGGTGGCCATTTGTAGGATGGGGACTTCTCCGATACCTTTAGTGAATAGTAGTCCTGGGTTTTGATAGAGTGGCTTCATAGAGTTGGGAACGTAGCGCCAAAAATTGAGGAGCTGCCGAGGCTTGATGGTGGCACGAGTGATGACGCCGATGTAGGGGATTTCAGCGGAGAGGCTTTTACTTTTACGGAAGGGATTTTGCCCTGACCATTGTCCTTTAGCCATTACGGTTTTCATAAATAGCGACCAGTGTCTGAGCGTATGCATTTTATACTGCTCCATCAGGTTGGATTGCGCCAAGAATTGGCTGGCTTGTTCTTCATTTTCCCATACCTGCAATAGGGTATAAGTCGACCAATCTGGAAGAGGGTTGAACCCATGGCCTCGGCCGCTACCCATTAGTTTGTAAAAAATTTGCCCTGGAACTTGAGCTAGGCCTTTGTGCGCTTTGTTCATCATAGTGAACGCCCATTTCTTGTTCTTAAACCCAGCGAATTTGAGAAAGGTAATGGTTGTGATTTCATTCATAGCGATAGAACTAAGTAACAGTCAAAGAATAACTTCTCGATTTATGGCTGGCTCTTTTGCCCTAATACTGCGTTAGCGCACTTTTTGCCACTGGCAAAAGCTTACTCAGGATGCTGGGCATCGTCTGCGTTTTTCGCCTTGTCTTAAAGCAAAATCCCCTTGCCAAAATGCGGAACTTATTCTTTGGCTGTTACTAAACAATCTGGAAAAGATCGATACCCTATCACTACTATATATGGTTCAAAAGCGAGGGCTCCATCAATTTGTCTTTCTGGGCAAGGTGTTATCTACTAAGTACCGAAAACCATACGATAGCACCAAAATAATAAGTATACGGGCTAATAATGAATCGGGGCGCCAAAACTGAAGGATGGCGAAGTATGCCAAAACGGTAAGCACGAAGGAAATAATCCATGCGAGCATGCTATTGGGCGCTTTTTGCTGTGTATTGTCTGCCATAGTTTGATCATTTGATACTGGCAAACTATTTAATTCTGGCATTACTAGCAAGTTTTTTTGCGATCGGATCGCAAATCCTAAGTGCGCTTTCGGAAGTATTCGAATAGCGTAACCGTCCCAAATAGAAGTAAAAAGGAATATACAGAGTCATCTAATGGAACAGAAGTTAGTCGGATGCCTAAGAACTCTTCGGGATTGTAAATTACGATAGGTTCGTTAGTGTAGCCCCCCGTTAGGACGCCGTTTACGAGCATGAAGGGAAGCCAACTCACTAAGTACGATAAATAAAAGCGGCCACGGTAGCGACCATCTAGAAATAGATAATGATACAACAAAAAGAAACCTGATAGTAGAAAAGTGGTGCAGGTGTAGATGTTGCCCCAAAAGGCGAATCCTACCAGAAGGAAGATAGTGATTAGGCTAATCGTAAGGGGCTGTTCAATGGGCGCAAGGACATCCTGTTTTATGTAAAAATTAAGGCACTCGTAAATGAATACGCACGCAAAGGGTACAGTGAAAAAAAACAGCCATTCTTCTACAGGTAAGCCGAAGGCAAACCAGCCAGAGAGGTATTTTTCATTAAAACCCCACACCTCCTGAGCGGCAAAGAATACATCCCATGCGATAAAGATACCTCCAACGATTGCTATGGCAGGCAACAAGTATTTCCACTCGGTATAGTAATGCACATTTTTATCAAAGCTTAAAGCAAAAACAGGGACAAAGGTGAAAATATGCAAGTAAAAATACGTGTAGGGCGACTCCAACCAACTGAGCAGCTTTACTTGGTATACTTCTGTCACTAGTTGCCCTACTTTTACCGTATCAGTCAGCCAGAGAATGCTAACCAAAAGAATGGGCAAAGCAACGAGTACCCATTTTAGGGCGCTGTAGTTACTTTGCTGTGCAAGTTGGAGCTTTTGAGCTTTTATCATAATAGATTAAATCGATTGACAACAGCTGATCGGAATAACAGATAGACTTTACGGCCATCATTTACGCGAATGCGCTCCTGTTGGACAAGCGTGGCTGGTGCATTCTTGATTTTTTGAAACAGGCTTGTGTAGTATACATAAGCTAAGTATACGCCAAACCGCGCTCCTTTTGGTAGTTGAATAATCCCTTTGTAGGCATCGTCGAAGTCTTTTTTGATATCCGCTTCGATCATTAATTTATCCTCATTCGTGAATCGCGTGAAGTCGACCCCTGGGAAATATACTCGGCCGCGATCGTCAAAATCGCTTTTCATATCGCGGAGGAAGTTAATTTTTTGGAAGGCCGAGCCCAAGCTGCATGCCGGTGCCTTGAGGCGCTGGTATTCTTCGTCGTTGCCTTCACAGAATACACGCAAGCACATGAGGCCCACTACTTCGGCAGAGCCGTAGATATATTTTTTGTACAGGCTGTCCTCGTACTTATGAAAATGTAAGTCCATCTCCATACTGTCGAGGAAGGCATCGATTAGCTCGCGCTCGATGCTGTATTTGTGAACGGTCTGCTGAAATGCTTGCAATACTGGATTCAAACTGATTCGCTCTTCAATCGCTCGATAGGTATCTTCTCGAAATCGTTGTAATAACTCTGCCTTGGGGTAGTCGTGAAAGGTATCCACTATCTCATCGGCAAATCGCACAAATCCGTAGACTGCATAGATCGGGGCTCTGAGTCGTTTGTCAAAAACGCGAATACCTAAAGAAAAGGAGGTGCTGTAGCGGTTGGTAATCAATTTGCTGCACTCCATACAGGTTTTGTCATACAATGCTAACATGGTCTAGTAACGATTTATTGGCTTGTCTTTCTGTGTTGCTTAATTGCTATATATCTTCTGTACTTCATTGGCGACGACCTGTCCTGAAATTAGTGAAGGCGGTACGCCGGGGCCTGGGGTTGTGAGTTGTCCGGTGTAAAAGAGGTTTTTGACCTTTTTGCTCCGCAGTTTTGGTTTTAGGAAGGCGGTTTGCATTAGGGTATTGGCTAAGCCGTAGGCGTTGCCTTTAAAGGCGTGGTAATCTTCTTTGAAGTCTCTGTGTGCAAAAGAACGCTTGTATATGATATGCTTACGAATTTCTTGGCCGGTTAGATTTTCGAAGCGGTCCATTACAATGTTAAAATAGCGTTCGCGTAACTCATCAGTGTCTTCCAAGTCGGGTGCGAGGGGGATGAGGATGAACACATTTTCACAGCCTTCTGGTGCAACGCTAGGGTCTGTTACTGAAGGCGCGCAGACATAGAAAAGTGGTTTGCTAGGCCACTTGGG
>JBCCRH010000368.1:0-6294 GCA_039208045.1 Bacteroidota bacterium | reverse complement strand
TGCTCAAAATGATTACTATATGCCTCCACTATGGAGGGGAAGGAGACTAGAACATGCATCTTTTTATAGGAAATGTAACACTTTTAGCCCAACTTTAGGCCTTAGCAACCTCCCAAAATGCAAAAGTCGTATAGCTATCGGAGGAACTCCCGACTTAAAATTTCTTTGTAGCGCGGGGGAGACTTGAACTCCCGACCTCAGGATTATGAATCCTGCGCTCTAACCAGCTGAGCTACCGCGCCAAAATGTCTAAGGTATAAGCTTGCGCTCTAACCTCCCGATAGCTATCGGGAGAGCTGCCGCGCCATCTCCTCTACTCCGATCATTAGCGGAGCTTCTTAAAAAGGAGACGCAAAGATAGCGTAAAATTGTACTTAGGCGCAACAATTTGGAGGGTATATTTTTTATCCTTTGGATAAAGTATGAATGATATGAATGACCAGCGAAAGACGATACGACCGACTATACCTACTATTATGGAATCGCCGAGTGCGATGGAGCAGTTTCAGAATCAGTGCCTGCGGCCGATTCTGAAATTGCAGAATGAGCTGTTGATAGCGATTGTGCGGCATTATTTGGAGAAGCGTAAAATTGATTTGGCGAAGATGGAGGAGACGAAGAAGGTGCAGCAGCTAACGCATAGTATTAGTAAAGATGGGCGGATGCGAGGGCTGTTATTTGGTGCAGTAGTGGGGCAATTTACGCTGGAAGAATGGGAGACGTACCGTACACAGGAAGGGGAATGTAATCGCCGGATCACGCAGTTGTTGACCCAGCGATTAGTAAGTCAGCTGGAGGCCTTTAGTTAAAAAAGGCGTCCTGATCTGAGATGTTATCTATGTCGTTTCTGCGGCGATTGCCATCGCGGCGGCCAAAAGCTAGGTTGAGGCCTATACGGCCATGCGAGCTGTTGCTATCGGTTAGGTTGAAGGCCGTGATGATATTATCAGTAGTGGCAAATAGTTGGACGGGGCCGAGCTTCACCACAGCATTTAGACCCAAATTATCGAAGGTTTCATTGCGGATAGCGTAGGTAGCACCGAGCCTGAGCCAGCTTAAGAGCTGGGCGTTGGCGCTCAAGGCAAAGGAAGAAAAACGCTGTTCGCGGTAGCGCTCGTTGTAAAACAAACCCCCAAAGTGCCACACATCAGAAAACTGATAGCCCACGCTTAGATAGAGGCGACGCGGTAGTGTGGTGGAATAACTTTCTGAAGTTTCGAGCACCTCGTATTGATCGCGAAGCGAATCGATCACAGAACCAATGGTTTCGGAGTCATCCAAAATATCCTGAGCAACGTCGATACCGGTAAATTCGGAAGGGGTAACTACTTGATAATTAGTCACATTTTCATCCCAAGTGATGCTACCGATATCCAAAAGGCTCACTGCGACATCAAGGCGGCCAAATTTGGCGTTAAGCCCCAAATCAAACGCCCAGCCAGTATTACTGGAGAAAAACTCATCGAAGGAATCTTCATTGAGTTCGAAGGTGAATTCATCAAAGCCATCATAATCAATAGCTCCCGAAGAATTTACAACATAGTTGCCATTTAGCCTAAGCTGATAAATGTCATCATCCGTAAGTAGGCGAAGGTCATTACCAGAGCTCGAAGCATCTGCAATTCCGGTAAGGAATTTTACACGGCCACCAACGGTGAGCATGGGGGAAAGCTCTAGGGCCAAGCTTGCTGCAAACTCATTGTAAGCAGTGAGCTGCACTTCTGGAGCAAACTGCACTTCTTGGCCGATGAACTGCGCATTGCCCTCCCAAATCAACTGTGGTAATGCTTTGGGATAATCCATATAGCCATGAAATCGGATGGCATGCCCTAAACCAAGGGTAAAGCGCCCAAAAGAAAGCCCTAAATTGAGGGTCTCAATATTGAGCTGCTCGCGGATAATATTGCTATTATCATCTAGATTATCAATCACAGCATTGACATCCAGAATCCGCTTGCCACCTTCGCCATCTCGGATGGCTTGATCAAAAGTTATATTTTCGGTTAAGAAGTTATTAGAAAGCCCAAATAGGCCAATATTGAATTTTGTTGTCGGTATTAATGCAGGGTTGGTATAGCTCGCCTGCCAGGTATCTCGCATGAAGTGAAGCCCTAGTTCTTGCTGAGCTAGTAGTGAATTTCCTAAGAGGAGACCTCCAAGAATTAGCAATAGTTTATTCATAAATGAAATTGTTGTGTTGGGGATAAATTATTCGTTTTCAAGGCCAACGCGCACGCCAATACCGACATCTACACCCTGTTCATTCAGAACGCGTACAGACTGGTCGCCATCAGTGGTGGTATTAAAAGTGGCATTTACTAGTACCCTCGTAGCTTTGAGCAATCGCTGTAGTCGCTCGTCCGCAAACGTAACGAAGGTCTCTCGGCGTTCTACGCCGATTACATTGCCTTCTGCGTCAACTGGCGCCGCTGCAATCAGCCGCTCAGGGGCAGCTAGTAAAGAGTCGAGAACTACGCCTTCATCATTAAGAAAATAGCTTTGCGTCTCTACAGAAAGGGGAAGTTCATTTTCAGCAACCAGCTTAAATTCAGCAAAAGTGGCATCATCGAAATCGCCCAGTGCTAGATCGAAGGTGTCTGTTACCACAAACTGCGTAGCGCGACCATACATCGGGAGTTCTACTTCTACCTGCACGCGGTAAAAGCTACTGTCGGTGATAAAGCCCCGGATATCGACCAGTTCGTCTGGATTAGTCAACGCATTTACATCATAATCAATCGCAACAGGGCCTGCGCCAAGTACCTCGTCAATGTTGGAGTTTTCTTTGGTAAATACAAAAGACCTCGTCTTTAGTGCCCCTACTTCATTTAGGTCTGGATAAGGGAAATCAATACCCCCAGAAATAAACTCACTTTCTAGCGGCAGTACTTCTTCTCGGACCGTGAAAATATCAAAAACATTAACTACCGAACGAGTCGGGATACCAAATGAATTGTCGAAGTTGAAGGTGATGATGGGGTCTTCGAAGTAGACATCCCCCTGGATCCAGCTATCAAAGAAATCGATTTCGATGGTATCGCGACCTCCTTCATACACTTGGTTGCCCAGATAGCCCTCTGCGTAAGTAAATTCGAGGCCTTCAAACCCAACGAATATTAGATTGGGATCGACTTCTTCATTAGAGGCAGTAGCAATAGAAGTATATTCAATAAAGACGGTTCCTCCGGTGGGAATTAGGCGGTAATCTGCCAAAGAGATGGGATCATCCTGATTATTGAAGAAATCTCCAGCAGCAACGGTTTCTACAATTTCAAGTACCTCACCATTTCTAGTTGCCTGTGGCACTGTGATCGTTACCATTAGTTCCTCCTCTGTATTATTGGTAATATTGATATAAAAGTCGCCAGACTTAATATCCAAGCGATCTATCTCTAGCTCTTCGGGCTGAGAAAATGGCAGGGGCATGGGACTAAATAACAGAGGGATGGCGGGAAACTGTTCGAGTGTCGCATTAATGGAATTAAAGACATCTTCGCTAGTCCTGCTGATCACATCTCCGGTATACTTAAAACGAATGAGTCCATCGGGATCGACAGTAAGCGTAGAATTTTCTTCTACATTTTCTAGCAGATCGCTCATGGCAAAACGGGTATCTACCAGCGAAAGGGCATATTCAGGGGTATACGGAGCCTGCTCGATGTCGTCGAAGTCTCCAAAGGGGTTGCACGCCGTTGCTCCCAGTAGGAGTAGCGCCAATAGAAATAGATTGTTTTTGAAGATCATGAAACTTGGTATTTAGTGGGACACTTCCCAATGTGATTGCTTAAAATTATATAATTCGTATATTAGGCTCTGAGCCATTAATCAGCACTTTGGATGCAAGAATTTCGAGCAGCTATACCACCCATAAACTTGCCAGAGCAAATCGTGACAGATGCTCGCATTTATATCTTAAGACGCTATAATGCGCTGCATGATACACGTTTAGCTTACCATAACTACCAGCGCACGAATGCCTTAGCTGCATTGGTGAAGGAAATTGGAGAACGAGCCACGCAACAAAAACATACGGTAGAGCTAGCGCAATTGGGTGCTTTATTTTTGTTTAGTGGCTATCTGCATGCGCCAGAGGCGCCTCAATCATTCAGCATGCAAGAATGCCGAACCTTTCTGCAAGGCAAAAATACCACAGAAGTTGCGATCTCGCAAATAGTTCAGGCAATGACTGGCGTGCTAGAGACACAAATACCAGCTACTGCCGTCGCCCAAATCTTACACGATGCGTTTAATGGCCTTACTTATGGGCCTACTTTCTTCGATACTAGCCCGCTGCAACAGCTTGAAAAACATTTGCTAGAAGGTGAAAATACCCCATTGGATGTTTGGCTGGCTAGTCAGCTAGAAGCGATGCGTGCTGTGAAATTTTATACTCACTACGGGAAGATGAAATACGAGGATGTCGTATCAAAAAATATTCTTCAGTTGCAGGACGTATTGGCGAAAGCCAAACGAAAACTGCCTGATGAATGGGAAGAAGGCGACGATCTGCTGCGTAAATTTCAAGGGCTAGAGCGGAAGATACCCACTCGGGCAACGCAAACGTTCTTTAGAGCTAGCTACCGAAATCACATCAATCTGAGTGCGATCGCCGATAATAAAGCGAATATTATGATCAGTGTCAATACGATCTTGATTAGTGTATTGATCACCTTTTTGTCGTACAAGAATATCGGAGAGACCCAGCCGATGATCCTACTTCCAGTCATCATTTTTTTGGTCACTGGCCTAGCTTCTCTAACTTTTGCCATCCTTTCTGCTCGGCCAAAAGTGACCATGCTCAATAAAAACCTTCCTAATAAAGCCAACTTGAACCGCAATATTATCTTCTTTGGCAACTTCGTACAGCTTCCGCTGGAAGAGTACGAACAAGCCATGGATGCCGTATTGCGCGATGGAGAGCTATTGTATGGCAATATGGTGCGCGACCTGTATTATTTGGGGAAAGTACTAGATAAAAAATATCGATTCTTATCGATTTCCTACAACATTTTTATGGTTGGCCTATTGGCAACAGTTGTCTTATTTCTCTGGGTACTTTTTGCTTAGACCTAGAGCGTTAACGAAATGATAATCTTCTGAACGATGATAAGGTTTTAAAATATCAGCTCGTTACTTAGTCACACAGAACGCTACCGTATCATTAACACATTGCACAAACCTTTTAAGCCATGAAGACTAAGCTTTTTATTCTGGGCCTTTTTCTGACCCAGCTGGTAACAGCTCAAGATAACCTTCGATTTTTAGCCTATATCGACACCTACAAAGAAATTGCTATCCAAGAAATGGAACGGGCTGGTATTCCTGCGAGCATCAAGCTAGCACAGGGCTTGCTCGAATCTAGTGCAGGGCGAAGTAAACTGGCTACCGAAGCCAATAATCACTTTGGCATAAAATGTGGGGGTTCTTGGAGAGGTGGAACCTACTATCATAATGATGATGATTACAATGATAAAGGAGAGTTGATTCCCTCTTGCTTCCGGATGTACAGAGACGCTACTCAAAGTTATCGGGCGCACTCCGAATTTCTGCGCAATCCTTCAAAGGCTTTTCGCTATGGCCGTCTATTTCGACTTAAAGTAAAAGACTACAAGCGCTGGGCAAGAGGCCTCAAGGATGCAGGCTATGCCACAGCTGAGAATTATGACGAAAAGCTAATTGACCTCATTGAGCGCTACGAACTATACAAGTATGATAGAATGAGCGTAGAGGAAGCAGCTGAAGAAGAATGGATAGTGGTCGACGAAGAGGTAAGGGAGCGCCCCAAGCCTTTAAAAGAGTTTGAGGTGTTAGAAACGAATGATGTTAAGTACGTAGTCTCTACTTCAGAGGAAGACCTCGCCGCTATCGCTGAGCGAACTGCCATTAGTCTTAAGTATTTACAAAAATATAATGAAGGCCTGACGGATGGTACGATCTCGCCAGGAACAAGGGTGTTTATTCAGCCCAAGCGGAATACTTACCGAGGTCGTGAAATGTGGCACAAAGTACAGAAGGGTGAAACGATGTACTCCATTTCGCAACTATACGGACTAAAGTTGGAGCGTTTGTACGAGCGCAATCGCATGGAAGAAGAGATGGAACCCGCAGTGGGTGAGCAGATAAAACTGAGAGGCAGAAAGGCTAAGAAAACGCCCAAGCTATTTGTAGAAGAAGTAGCTGCTGTGGCAGAAACGTTGGCAGCACCCGAAGTACTGGAACTAGAAGAGCCTGCATCGGAAGAACCAACTGAAGAGGAGCCAGTCGTGGAAAAACCAATAGCAGAAGAACCAGCAC
>JBCCRH010000367.1:0-6355 GCA_039208045.1 Bacteroidota bacterium | reverse complement strand
TGCCGCTAATAATGGCGGGGGCTCTGATGGAGAAGAATTCACCTTTCCAGCGGTAAGCCTTGCAGAAGGATCATTTATCTACATTACCACTGACAATGTGCAGTTCGAGGCCTTTTTTGGCTTTTCAGCGGACTATGTAAGTGAGGGCTCAAACTCAGCTGTCGGCATCAATGGAGATGATGCGGTTGAATTATTCCAAAATAGTATGGTGGCAGATGTATTTGGAGATATTGACACTGATGGCAGTGGGGAAGCCTGGGAATACTTGGATGGCTGGGCTTACCGAATTGACGGTACCGAACCAGACGGCTCCAACTGGCAGATTGCGAACTGGAACTTTAGTGGCCCAGACGCATTGGATGGAGAAGATACAAACGCTACTGCTGCTACGCCATTTCCAATAGGTAGCTACACCACAACTAGCTCAGAATTCGTAAATGCTAATGACGACAGTGGGTTGGTAGCAACTAATGGAACGATAACTATCGACATTCTATCAAACGACCTCATTCCAGGTGAGCTGACTAGCCTGGTTATTGTCGACAATGGAGATATAGGCCTCGGTACTATAGTTAATAATGAGTTGCAATACAGTCCCTTTCAGGATGAATGTGGTACCGACTCTTTGCGCTATGAAGTATGCAACTTGATAGGCTGTGATACGGCTTTGGTGGTAATTGAAATTGAATGTATCATCGATTATCCTTCTTTTACTATTGGAGAAGTTACTAATGAAGATGAAGACGGAGTGACGGACTCAGAAGGCTTAAAAGTTAAGTTGCAGGGTATTGCCTATGGGGTGAACTTGCGCCCTGGTGGCTTGCAGTTTGCGCTTATTGATGCAGCAGGGGATGGTATTACCGTTTTTAGCTTTATAGAAGACTTCGACTATTTTATGCAAGAAGGGGATGAGCTCATTATACAAGGAGCAATTAGCCAGTTTGGTGGCTTAACAGAAGTGATTCCAGAAACACTGGAAGTGGTTTCACAAGGGAATTCCCTATTGACGCCACAAACGGTCACTGCTTTAAATGAAGATACCGAATCGCGTTTTGTACGCCTAGAAAATGTCAGTATTGTAGACGCCGCACAGTGGACGAATGAGGGCCCAGGCTTCAATGTAGATGTAACCGATGGCATCAATACTTATTCCGTACGGATTGACAATGACGTAGATATTTTTGGCACCGACCCACCTTCTGACCCGTTTAATGTGACAGGTATTGGTACCCAGTTTGATGAAGAGGTGCCACTTACCGAAGGCTACTCTATTATTCCTAGGTATCTTCCAGACCTTGATATCATCTCTAATACTATAGAACCTGCATTTGCGGAAGCAATAGAGCTATTTCCTAATCCAGTAGTAGGAGAGTGGTTGGAAGTTTCACTAAAAGAATCTTTCGAGCAAGTAATCATTTCTGATTACTTAGGCCGCCAGTTGAATGTATTCAAACAGGTGAATGGCCGCCTTTCGGTAGATGTTTCTACGCTTTCTTCAGGAGTGTACGCCATTACCTTGAAAAAAGAGGGGCGCACTTGGACAGAACGTTTTGTAAAGCAGTAAATACATAAAGGAGCCACAGCAATAAAAAATGGAGCTGTGGCTCTTTTCAATTATATGGAAGAAATAAGAATTGGAATTGCACTGTCGGGTGGCGGCGCAAAGGGTATTGCCCATATTGGTATACTGAAAGCCTTACTGGAAAATGATATTGTTCCACATGCAGTGGCAGGTACTAGTGCCGGTTCTATAGCTGGTGCCCTTTATGCGGCAGGTTGTAGCCCTGAGGAGATGCTAGATTTTGTAAAAGATGCCAGTATCTTCAAAATTTTTAAGGTGGTGCTCCCACTTGATGGGCTCACCAACCTCAACTATCTGCGAGAACGACTAACCAAATTCATTACGGAAGAGAAGATCGAGAAGTTAGAGCGGGAGTTACATATTGGTGTGGTCAATTTGAACACAGGAGAACACGAGATTTGGTCAAGAGGAAATGTTTTTGATGTAGTTACTGCGTCTTGCTCTATCCCATTGGTTTTTAAACCTGTAGAAATTGAAGGGCAACTCTATGTAGATGGTGGCTTACTCAATAATCTATTGGTCGCTCCCTTGATGGATACTTGTGACTATATTATAGGTGTGAATGTGATTCCGCATGCACTTGCCATCAACAAGAATATCCAGAATGTTTTTGGCATTGCTATTCGATGTTTTGAGCTATCCATTCATGCTAATACAATGCCCAATATCGATCATTGTGATCTACTCATAGAACCAGAAGGCTTAAATGACTTCAGTATTTTCCAATTTAACAAGCATACGGAGCTATATGAAATTGGGTACAAAACAGGCTTAGAGTACGTAGCCCAAATTAAACAGCAGCTAGGAGCACTTAATTCAGAAAAACAGCATACTCCTCCACCTCTCGAATCTTAACATCTATATTTTCCATCAGGGTAGTAGCTAAGGAAAGTCCAAAATAATCCACTTTAATGGGGAATGCTTTGTGGGTACGGTCTACTAGCACGGCCACTTCTACCTTTTTGGGCAAGGTATCCATAATAGGCTTACAGGCATAAAATATGGTACGCCCTGTATTGGCCACATCGTCAACGATAATGACGACCTTGTCTTTCAGCTGTTCTGGAGGCATCTCTATGTGGATTTCTCCACTCATAGGGTCAGCTGGGTTGAGGCGAATGCGGGTAAGAGTGATGGCCTGATCGGTCAGATGCAACAACTCGGTCAATAGCATTTGTGCAAAACCCACTCCATTATTATTGATACCTGCTAGAATCAGATCCTGCTCTGCATGATTGTGCTCTAAGATTTCGATAGCCAATCGCTTAATCTTCTGTTGGATTTGTCGATGATTGAGAATTTGAACCTGCATGCGACTCTTTTTGTTAGGCTAAAGCTACGAATTTAGGAGCTGGTGGTGCAAATTTCACTTAATTTTAGTGGCAGACTACCAGAAATCTCTTACTAGTTGTATTTTAGCGAAAATTCGCTAATCAATCTGAAAGGTATGATCCAACAAATTGTTTTCATTGTACTCAGCGGTGTTGCCTTCTTTTTTGCTGGAAAGCAATTCATGAAAATACGGCGCAACATTTTATTAGGACAAGATGAAGTTATTGAGGGTGATACCGGTAAGCGATTACAAAATGTCTTTTTAATTGCCTTTGGGCAAAAAAAGATGTTTAAGCGTATTTTGCCAGCAGTGTTCCACTTTTTCATTTATGCTGCCTTCTTAATGACTCAAGTGGAGCTGATCGAGATATTTGTAGACGGCCTGTTTGGTGTGCATCGCTTTTTTGCGCCAATCTTAGGAGGGCTATACACCTTCACTATTAGCTTTATAGAAATACTATCCGTTTTGGCATTTGTAGCGACCATTATTTTCTTGGCGCGCCGTAATTTACTCAAGATTCCACGTTTTCATAAGGATGAAATGACGGGTTGGCCCAAGCTGGATGGCAATTTAATTCTGTATGCAGAAATCTTACTGTTGGTGGGTATCTTCAGCATGAATGGAGCGGATGTATTATTGCAACAGCTTGATCCTACCCACTATCCAGATACGGGCACATTGGCGGTGAGTAGCTGGCTAGGGCCTGCTTTATTTGGTGGGTTAGATCAAAGCGCACTGGTAGGTGTGGAGCGCTTTGGCTGGTGGTTACATATAATTATAGTATTCGCTTTTCTGAATTATCTACCATATTCTAAGCATCTGCACATCCTCTTAGCCTTTCCCAACACCTACTACGCCAAGTTGGAATCACGTGGAAAAATGGAGAATATCCCATCCATTACGGCAGAGGTAAAAAGCATGATGAACCCCGATGCTATGGAGGATATTCCAATGGATGAAGAAATACCTGAGTTCGGTTCTAAGGACATATTCGACCTTAGCTGGAAAAATATACTTGATGCCTATACTTGTACAGAATGTGGGCGGTGTACTTCTGTTTGTCCGGCTAACATTACAGGCAAAAAGCTTTCACCACGCAAAGTGATGATGGATATCCGAGATCGAGCAGTAGAAGTAGGCTTGAATTTAGATAGTGGCAAAATCGAATTTATACAAGAAGAAAAGAGGGGAGAGGGGGCCACCCTAACAAAGGACAACTATGATGATGGTAAGTCCCTATTCGATTATATCAGTAAGGAGGAATTACACGCTTGTACCACTTGCAACGCTTGTGTAGAAGCTTGCCCCGTATTAATTAACCCACTGGAGCCTATCCTAAAGATGCGCCGCTATGAGATACTAACACTTTCACAGGGCCCATCCGATTGGCTGCCTATGTTCAACAGTATTGAGAATAGTGGTTCTGCCTGGTCGATTCCAGATGATCGCGATAAGTGGGCAAAAGAGCTGGCGCAGCTTGATAAAGAAGAGGTGTAAAAACAGAACCCGCAAATGGATGTCATCAGAGCAATAGAAACAAAGTAAGGAATGCAAATAAAAACAATGGCAGACTATGCTGCCGAAGGTAAAGAGCCAGAAATCCTATTCTGGGTGGGCTGCGCAGGAAGTTTTGATCCAAGAGCACAAAAAGTAACCATTGCATTTTGTAAAATATTGAATGAGGTAGGTATGGAGTTTGCCATCTTGGGCAATGAGGAAAGTTGCACAGGCGACCCTGCTCGCCGGGCAGGCAACGAATTTCTATTTCAGATTTCAGCACTACAAAATATTGAAGTACTGAATATGTACAATGTAAAAAAGATCGTCACTGCTTGTCCGCATTGCTTCAATACACTGAAAAATGAGTATCCTGAATTGGGTGGAAACTACGATGTTATTCACCATACCCAATTATTGCAGCAACTCATCAATGAGGGACGCATCAAGATGAAGGAGGGCGGTGCCTTTGAAGGCAAAAAGATTACCTACCACGACTCGTGCTATTTGGGCCGTGTGAATGGGGTATATGAAGCCCCCAGAAACGTGCTACAGGCACTAGACAATGATTTAGTAGAAATGAAGCGCTGCCGCACCAAAGGCCTATGCTGTGGCGCAGGCGGTGCCCAAATGTGGAAAGAAGACGAACCCGGTAATAAACGCATCAATACCGAAAGGGTAGAGGAAGCCCTAGAAACCGGCGCATCCATCGTGGCCGCCAATTGTCCCTTCTGCCTCACCATGATGCAAGACGGTATCAAAGCTGCCGACAAACAAGAAGAAGTAATGGTCTACGACCTCGCCGAACTCATCGTCAACAACAACGGCATCTAACCCCCCAATCCAAAACCCATAACTCATAATCCAAAACCCATAATCCGTAACCCAAAACCCCCAAACTCTCAAACCCCTAAACTCCTAAACTAAAGAACTCCTAAACTAAATACCATGACCGAATACAGCCAACTCGCCCCCTCCACCCGCGTTTGGATTTACCAAGCCAACAAAGAATTCCCTGCTGCTGAAGCGCTGAAAATCAAGCAGTTAATCCAACAATTTGTTGTAAATTGGGTAAGCCATAATAACGCTTTAAAAGCCTACGGCGATTTGCTCGAAAATCGCTTTGTGGTGCTAATGGTTGATGAAAGCCAAGCTGGCGCCAGCGGTTGTTCCATTGATAAATCAGTTGCTTTTCTGAAAGCCTTACAAGCAGAATATGGCGTCGATCTATTCGACCGCATGACCTTTACCTACGAATTAAACGGTAGGGTAGAGGCCGCCCCCAGAATGAAATTTGCCGAGCTTTACGCAAATGGAACGCTTACCGATGAAACGCCGGTATTCGATACACTCGTCAAAACCAAAGCCGAATTTGAGCAAGCTTGGTGCAAACCATTAGGCGAAAGCTGGCACAAGCGTATGGTTTAATCAATTGAAAATCATTACTTTATGATAAAAGGACTATATGAAACTCACTTATTTGTTGAACATCTTGACCGTTCGGTAGAATTTTATGAAAAAGTCCTTGAATTAAAACTGTGTCGCTACAGCGTCGAACGCAGAGCTGCATTTTTTTGGATTGGGCATGAAAAACAGTTTATGCTGGGGCTATGGGAAAAACCAAAAGCAGAGATTGATCCTCGACATTTTGCCTTTGAATGTGACCCAGAATGGGTATTAAATGAGTCTGTGGCTTTCCTGAAATCTCATCATTTGAACTATTGGAACTTTCTGAATGACACCAACGATAAACCAATGGTTTTTTGTTGGATGCCAGCCATATCTATCTATTTTAACGATCCAGATGGCCATTACCTTGAATTTATTGGAATACTTCCTGGTGAACCAAAATCTAGTGAAGAAAAGCGAGTAGTTTCTTATGAGGAGTGGTTGAAGATGGGGCAGTAGAAGAAAAGATGAGGGTTTTTCTATTTTTTTCAATC
>JBCCRH010000366.1:0-6394 GCA_039208045.1 Bacteroidota bacterium | reverse complement strand
CCTAATCCTACCCATAAAAGGCTCACCATAGCCTCTCAGAGAGGGCTTATTACTGCGGTACAGTTGTATACCCTTTCGGGAAAAGAAGTCTGGCAAGAGCATACGATCACTGCGCCTCAGTATGAGTTCTCAGTAGCGCATTTACCGACAGGTATTTATCTGTTGAAGGTGTGGCTTGATGATCAGGTTGTTATTCAACGAGTTGTGGTGCATTGATAGGGGGAGAATCGAAATTGATGGCCTCTAATCCCTAATGAAAGTTACCCGCTGAGGGAAAAATTAGTATATTGCATAAGACATAAAACACCTGACAATCTATTTACATACATGGAAGAGAATAAGCATGCACCCAATGACTCCTCTGAAGAGTCATCACAAAAGAAAGAAGACACGGGAATTGGACGGAGAAGTGTAATAAAAAAATTATTAGGAGCCTCCACCTTTCTGCTTGGGATGCCCTTAACCACACGAAGTTGGGGACAACCCGCATCTCCAAATACTGGGCTATCTGCTAGCGGGGCTAGCGACGCCTCCTTCTCCGCTGCTCCAACATTCATGCCCAGTCAAGCACCTGCCTATCCTAGCTATTTGCAAAGTAGAGAAATCACCTCTTTCGCAGAACAGTTTCAGACAACACAAGCACAAAGTGAGCAAATAGTGCTCAGCCCTACCGCTTCTCCGACGGCGAGTCCTACGCCAAGTCCAACTACTCCTTTGCCAACTACGGCAAGCCCCACGATGGTACCTACGGCTTCTCCGACGGCGAGTCCGACACCAAGTCCAACTACTCCTTTGCCAACTACGGCAAGCCCCACGATGGTACCTACGGCTTCTCCAACGGCGAGTCCGACGCCAAGTCCAACTACTCCTTTGCCAACTACGGCAAGCCCCACGATGGTACCTACCACTTCTCCAACGGCAAGCCCGACTATGGCTCCTTCCATCCTGCCCGTTGAATTAGCTGATTTCAAAGGAGTAATGAATAATGGTGTGGCTACACTGACGTGGCGTACTGAATCAGAGACTAATAATAGAGGCTTCGAGATACAGCGTAGTGAGAATGGGAAAGACTATAAAGTATTGGATTGGGTGCCTGGGCAAGGGACAACCACCGAAGTGCATGATTACCAATATATAGATCGAAATCTGAGTCCTAGTATTGTTTATTACTATCGCTTGAGGCAGGTTGATTTTGATGGACAGTTCGAATATTCGCCAGTGATTGCGCTTATTTATGAAAAAGATCAAGAACTAGCGGTTAAGGATATTT
Source organism: Bacteroidota bacterium (assembly GCA_039208045.1). Taxonomy (GTDB): domain Bacteria; phylum Bacteroidota; class Bacteroidia; order Chitinophagales; family Saprospiraceae; genus JBCCRH01. The sequence goes on along the minus strand of JBCCRH010000366.1, from coordinate 5,124 downwards.
ATCCTAATCCAGTTACAGGAAATTTTGCCAACTTAGAAATAATTACTCAAGCAGCAAATGATGCAGAGATTATTATTTTCGACGCTACAGGTAGACTTGTTTTCCAATTGAACACTCGATTGAAAAGAGGGAATAATTTGCTTCGCCTAGATCTTTCGCTTGCTACGAATGGGACGTATATTGTCAGAATTAGTTTTGGCAATGGTGAAAGTCGAAGTAAGCGTTTAGTCGTTGCTCGTTAAGGTATACTGACGATTAGCTGTTTTGCCACAATGCAAAGCAGCTAATCGTCAGTATATACTGTACCAAAGTGGTTTGCAGTGAAACAAACCACTTTGCGTCATGTATATTTAATTGGAATAAGATGGTGAACTATTAGGCTATGCTAGTAAAAGAATTTTTATTCAATAATAAAGGCGTTGAGATTTACCAAATCCCCAACTTTCTTACCGAAGAGGAATGTACGCATTTCTGTAGAAAAATAGAACAAAAAGGAAGGCGATCAGAAGTAGCGGGGGAGGGAGACGTCCATTCTACTTATTCTGATGCTCGAACGAGTAAGAGTGCGCTATTTGGTACAGATGATGAAATGGTGGTACGAATTAATCAACGTATGGCTGATGAAGTTGGAAGTTGGGTGACACATGCAGAGCAACTTTCGGGGCATGTATACGAAGAAGGGCAAGAATTTAAAGACCATACTGATTTTTTTTCACAGGAATCTTATGTAAATCACTGCTTATCAAGTGGGCAGCGTACTTGGACGGTAATGGTGTATCTGAATGATGTAGAAGAGGGAGGGCACACGGAGTTTCTAGAAATAGGAAAGTCATTTGCCCCTAAGAAAGGGACGGCGGTGATTTGGAAAAATGCAGATAGTAAAGATGAGGTCAATCCTGCTACCTTACACTGTGGCCGACCTGTTTTAAAAGGGAAAAAGTTTATCCTAACAAAATGGTTTAGAGAGCATGAGTTTAATCCTCAAGAGGATGCACGACTAGCCAAGCAGTACCACAAGAATCATGCGAACAAACAGGGAATATTCATCCTCGATAAATTTTCTAATAAAGTCAAAATAGAATATATCGATGGGGTTCCCAATGCACGATTCGCTCGTAAAGAAGATATTCCTGCTTACACAGCTACAGGGTTCAAAAAGATGCCCATTCCTAAATCATTGTATTACAGAATACTATTTTACTACTATGAGGGGAGAGAGCAGGCGCGCCCTGAGTTTGACCCCAATGGGAATGATGAGGTAAATAAATTTATCTCTAGTCAAGAGGTGCGTTACCCTACTGAGATGATCTGGCTTAGTGACGAGATGAAGAGCATCATCTTTGATCAGCTACAGGACACGCTGAGTAGTTGGTCCGGTAAAGAGCTAGAGCGAACCTATTGCTATGGTATCCGAAGCTATAAGCGTGGAGCACAGCTTATAAAACACATTGATGGATATACGACTAGAATCATTAGTGCTATTCTCAATATCGATCAAAAGGTGGATGAGCCCTGGGCATTACAGATAGATGATCATAATGGAGTGGAACACGAAGTATATCTAGCACCCGGTGAGATGGTGCTCTACGAAAGTGCTACACTGATGCACGGAAGGGTGAAACCCTTCAATGGAGACTATTTTACCAATCTGTTTGTCCATTATATTCCGTTAAGTTGATCATATCCTCTTCCTTATTTTAATCCGAAGCATCATTGACGAACTGCTTAGATCATATTAAGACATTCCTGCCTAACTCTGCGAAAGCAGATCGGTTTCCTCTGATCACACTAAAAGGGGTGGAACGCTTTCCCTATGCCCTAGACGAACTAGGTAAGTACAGTACGGAAGTAGTAGAAGAACATTCCATCTATGGGTTCAATACGGAAACGCACATCGCAGAGCGCCTAAAAGAACGATTTAAATTTTATCGAACAGATAAAGCGCAGCATGGCTACCACCTCATATATGGGGAATTGTTTGCAAAAATAGACTCAACAGCTAAGGTTAATATCTTGGAAATTGGGCTAGGTACAAATAATAAACAGCTCATTTCACATATGCCTAGCTACACCAATCCTGGCGCTAGCCTTCGAGCGATGAGAGACATTCTTCCAGCTGCACAAATTTTTGGGGCCGATATTGATAAAGACATACTCTTCACAGAGGAGCGTATACAAACTGCATGGGTAGATCAAATGAATCCAGAGAGCTTTCGAGCGATGAATGCTAGATTTGGTAATCCACAGTATGACCTTATTATTGATGATGGGCTACACGCCATTTCAGCTAACCTAAACACGCTGCTTTTTGGATTGACAGTATTGAAAAAGAACGGCTGGATTATGATAGAAGATATTGCACGGGGCAGAGAGGTTTTCTGGAATACGGTTTGTAGACTGCTTCCTGCGGAATCATTTCATAGGTTTCTGTTGAAAAGTGTTAATCCCTACGTTTTTCTATTGCAAAAGCGATAGAGCATATTTACAATTGTTGGGCTATGATTACAGTTACCATAGAAGATCGAATAGCTTTTGCGCATCATGTATTTATTAGTAAGCCGCACCGGTTCATTTTCTTCACGATTCCCAAAGTAGCTTGTACGGATTGGATTCGACTATTTGTTCGATTACAAGGTAAGAAGGATTGGAAATCTGATCCACACTTCCGAGCAGGCAAGCCACTTTTATCAAAGCTCGAAGGAGCAGCAATTGAGACCTATTTGAAGGATAAAAACTGGACAAAGGCCGTTTTCCTACGCGACCCCGCTGAGCGTTTGCTCTCCGCTTACCTTGATAAGGTGAACAAAGGGACATATGTCATGAAAAAAATTCTAAAATCGGAATTGGATAGTATTCCCTTTCGGGAATTCGTGGATTTTGCGATCGATAGCAATCAGGATTTGCGTAGTAGAAGAGGGTTACACCAAAGAACAGATCCTCACTGGAAACCTCAGTATCTGCTATCGAACCTTTATAAGTTTATGCCGTGTATCAATTATATTGGGCATTTTTCTAACCTATATGAAGACACTAAAAGATTGCTCCAATCGGTGGACCTATGGGAGCCATATGGAAGTACAGGTTGGGGAAAAGACGGCAAGCAAGCTCTATTTTTTACTAATGATGCAGTGAATAGGACAGACGCCCAGCAAAAGATGGATATATACTATTCTGAGGATTTGCTGATGCAGGTTAAAAAAGCTTATCAGCAAGATTATGAATTGCTTGCTATGGCTAAAGCATCAGGGTAGGAAAAAGCTTGCCAACGGGCTTATTGTAGTCATAAGCTTGGTTATACCACTGGGTGCTGTAGCCACCTATGGTATTAGAAAGTTCCTTGATAGTGTGCTGGTATTTATGTTTTAGGAGTAGAGTAATTTCAGGTGGAGGACTAAATTTTGGAGATACATTATTCTTTTCTTTGGCTTTACAATGGATAGGTACTTTAGAAGCATCACCACCAAGAAAATGAACGACCTCCATCAGGAATAGCACAGGATCAGTCTTGATGGCATCAAAAAAAGCAATCATCAATTGTTGGGGCGGTATCACCTTTAGATACCTGTTCAGCGTAGTCAGATAGTCTGAACGTGCCTCTTGGAATTCCGAAAGGACAAATTGAGTGATTGACTTTACATCAAGATTATTTTTATCAATGGAACGGCTACTTGCCGAAATATGTCGATACTGGGACCACGCGCGCTCAATGGGATTTCGTAAAATAAAAATGATTTTGACATCAGGGAATAAGGTGAACATTTTACGGATGTCTTGCTCTTTTAAAATAGCATAGGAAGGAGAAATGTCTCCTTTAATGCCATCCATCTTGTCGAAGAGCGATAAATACCATTGATCGGTATAATCGGAAAAAAACCATTTTAGCTTCCAATGGTAGTCGACTTCCCGATCCCTATCTATGGATCGATCTAATTGATGTAAGGCACTGGATAACCAACCGGATTTGCTCAGTCGCTTTATGAGAGAGGATTCGTTTAATTTGTTACACGAAATATATTCGGAGCTACGAGAGAAATAATGCAATTCTTTTTCAGGAGGTAACGTAAATTCGGGTAGCTCCAAGAGTCGCCGGTAGAGCCAAGTAGTACCTGCTTTTTGAGCGCCAATACAGAAGAAATCAACAGTAGGAGATAGTGGACTCATGGGTTAAAAAATTGAATGTAGTAAGATAGCTGCATGGCAGCAATTCATCAAGATGAATATTGAACACATTACAACTATAAATTTAAATAATTGCGGTAATTTTATCAATATCGTAGTAAAACCAGCTGAATGAAAAAAACGATATGGAACTGTATTGGTACCAATTTTAGTGATGGATCACCTGGTAATAATGGAGGAAGCTCTACAAGATGGAAAGAGTCCGTCCATATAAAGTGGAACTTCAATTATGAGAGTGACACTAGCTTCTATATTGATGGAGAGATGTTTAAAGGAGTGGATGACCATCCGGAGAAACGCAAATTTGGTTGGTTGCTAGAATCGAAAGGCATTTTTAGATATAACTATGAGCAGACTAAGAAAAGGTACAAAGCGCTCTTTGAAACGTATGAAGCTATTTTTACGCACGATAAAGAATTGCTCCTGCTAGATGATCGATTCAGATTTACTTTGAGTTATGGTTTCTATGTCAAAGACATAGCGATTCATCCCAAAAGTAAGCTCGTCTCGGCTATCAATTCAGGTAAGACGATGAACGACGGGCATCGTTGGCGCAACCAATTTATTGAACAGCATCGTGACCGATTTGATCTTTATGGCATCAAGTATCGTCGCATTAAGCTCAAAGAGCAGGGCCTAAATGATTATATGTTTTCTGTCTGTATCGAGAATGCCAACTATCCCTCTTACTTCACAGAAAAGATTCTAGACTGCTTTGCTACTGGAACCATTCCCATCTATAAGGGGTCACCAGATATTGCGGATTATTTTAATCCAGAAGGAATTATCTTTATCGATGATCCTAATTTTTCTTTTGATATGCTTTCGCCAGAATTATACTATAGCAAGATGGATGCTATTAAAGATAATTTTGAACGCATCCTGCCTAGTCATTACAACTCTTCGGAAGATTACATCTATGCCATGTACAAAGATGAATTTGGG
>JBCCRH010000365.1:0-6403 GCA_039208045.1 Bacteroidota bacterium | reverse complement strand
GTGTGGGTACTAACGAGCGCACCAGCTGGTTCTGCCTATGCAATGGATGATGAATTCACTACAGACAACTGTGGTGATCCATTCAAGAACTTTGGCGAGCTGACAGTAGCAAATTCTTCTAAAGTAATCCGTGTACAAGATATTGCCAATGCACCCATTGGGACGTATACTTTTGATGCGTTTATCACGAATTGTGTAACTGGCTGTAGCTCCGAGCCAGTGAGTGGTTTTAGCATCACAGTGAATGAAACGCCAGCTATCCCAACCGTGAATCGACTGACTAGAGCTTCCTGTGTGGGTTCTACTTCTACGGTGAGCGTGCTTGATCCTGGCACCGGCTTGAAAATTAGCTGGGAAGTAGTAGCAGCGCCAGCAGGAGCGAGCTTTGCGGCAGGAGATGTGCTAGATGCCAATGTAGATGGGCCAGACTACCGCACTGATTTGGATGCCAATGGCATGCGCTTGCGCATCAAAGGCGCTATGAGTGTAGCAGTAGGTACATATCAATTTAAAGCAAAGGCGATCAACCCAGCCACAGGCTGTGAAAGCGAGCTGACAACAGAAGTATTTGAGATCAACATTTTTGCACAACCTACGGTAGATATTAGTGCCGATCCCGATGGTGATCTATGTTTAGGCCAGCTAGACGTGATGTACGATGCGACAATCACCTCCACAGATGGAGGCACCTACACCTACGACTGGTGCGCCTACAATAGTGGTGATGGCAGCGGCACCTGCTTTGGCGGTTTTGATGACAATACCATCCAAATGCCCAAGCGGAGCTGGACAACCAGTGCTGGGCCAAAGTCAGTAGGCGTAACGGTCATGAGTGATGTACAGGGTTGTATGGCGACTGACTTATACAGCTTTGAAGTAGTAGCACCAACGATGCTAGCCTGCCCAGCAAACCAGACGGTCACATTAATTACCAATCCTGGTAGCTTTGACTGTTTAGCGGAAGCGACCTTCAATAATCCTACAATCATACCTGGCCCTTGCGATCCGGTGATGCTAACGATTTCAGTAGATGGTGGTGCTCCCGAAACAGTGGTAGCGGGTGAATCGTACACTGCCATGTTCCAAGAGCTGGGCGTTTTCACGGTCACGTATGATTCAGAAGACGCGGTAGGTAATACGAGCACGTGCAGCTTTGACATCAGCGTAGATGGTTTGCCCTGTGGATTTGTAGATAATGGTGGATTAGGTTGTAATACTAGCACCTCCATGTTTGATCAAGGCACGGAAACCTTCAGCTTGACTTCTGACTGTGCACCTAATACGATGCTATACATAGAAGATGCATCCGCCTTTGTGTTCACTGAGCTATGCGGTGATGGTGAAATTACCGCACGGGTGACGGGCCTCAGCGGCACGGGCTTCGCCGGGGTCATGCTGCGCGAATCAGAGGTAGCTAATGCGAAGAAAATGGCCCTGGGCACCAACACCATAGATCGACTGCGCAGAGAAGTCCGCGTGATTGATGGCTATCCTTCCTCTGCGGCAGAGATTCTATCCTTAAATCAGTTCTGGATACGAGTGGTCAGAAGTGGTGATACCTTCAGTGCTTTTGCTTCAGCAGATGGTATTTTCTGGCAGCCTTACCTTTCTCAGGTGATCATCATGGGCGACTGTGTACTAGCGGGCTTGTATACTTATACCGAAAAGCCAGGCAATGCGGTAACCGCTACCTTCGAGAATGTATCGGTGACTGGCCTAGCCAACCTTGGAGCCCCGATAGATATCGGGGTCCAAGGTTTGGGCGAAGGTTTAAGCCTGGAAAGCGAGGAAGGCTTCAAGTTGTACCCCAACCCCACCAACGGCGAGCTCAACCTCGACCTATCCAGCTTCCTAGGCGAAGCAGTGGACATCCGCATCTTCAACGCCTTGGGCCAGATCGTACGGCGCGAGCAGATTGAAGAAGTGCAGGTAAGGGTGGAACGTTTTGACGTAAGTCGACTAGAAGCGGGGATGTATAATGTAGTAGTGAAAGTTGGGGAGCGCTTGTTTGTGGAGCGAGTAGTGGTGGAGTAGTCTCGACTGCGCTCGACTACCCCGATTACATTAATAAAAAGACCTATTTTGCTAATCTTTGGATTAGTGGAATAGGTCTTTTTGTTTAAAATGGGGGCTTTACTTGCGAGGCAGTACAAAACCGATAAAATTCATAAGCTAAGAGTAGGTGCTCTCGTAGGTCGGCGTTGGCTTGGGGGAAGCGAGCTAGGTGGCATTGGATAAGTTCTTCCTCTTTGAGCAGTAGCTTTTGTACTGTACGCATAATTTTGAAGAAGCGTTCCATGTCGTGGCTTTCCAAAATATTGCGGCTATTGAGCAGGCGGAGGAACGCTTGGAATGCTTCCTGATGGTACAAGGTATACTGCTTGGGATAGCGGAAGGCTAAGTAGAGGCAGACCATCTGATAGTCATCGTGATAGTGGTTGTTGTCGATGGATCTGGGGTTGGTGGTTTTGTATTGTTGGAGCAATTCATCGCAGTGGAATATAAATCGGGAAGCTCTAGTGGCAGGCTCGATGGCTTCGTTAAACAGATCGCGAAAGATGAACCGTAGGTAATCGGCGTCTAGCGTAGTAAAGGCGAGCAGGAGGCGCTTGGGTTCGTAAGCCTCTCGCTTCCAGAGGCGTTTGGTGGTATTGTTTTGGAGGCTTTGGTCGTACATGGTGGCAAAGTCAGCAGCTTCTGTATCCCAATGTTGGGCAAATAGTTGTTGGGATTCGTAGAGGTGGAGTAGGGCTCGGCTTTGGGGCTTAGCTAGGTATTTTTTAAAGCGTTCGATCCATTCTTTTAAGATACTGAGCTGCATAGTGGATTGGCATTTAGGCTACAAATGTGAAAGATATTTGGCAGAATGCCAACTCTTTAGTAGAGCATTCGTTATTTTAGTCTCTATACGATTCACTCACTAAATATGAAACCCGACTATGAAAAAAGTATGTTACCTACTTTTGACCCTCTTCCTTATTACATTTATTACAGATGATGCCTTTGGTCAAAAGCGTAAGCGACGCAAGCGCGTCAAGCAGCGCTTTCGTGCAGGAGTGCTGGCAGGTGTCAACATCTCACAAATTGATGGTGATCTTTACAGTGGATTTAGCAAGTTCAATTTCCAAGCTGGTGTATATGGTACCGCTCGTTTTACCTATCAAACAGAGTTAGTCATTGAGCTGCTGTATTTAGGTAAAGGAAGTCGGTTTGGAGATTTTCGGACCTCTCGCGGTGCTCAGCAAACCAACAATTCCATCTCCTTAAACTATGTAGAAGTTCCGTTTTTGATACGGCATAAATTTAATGATGAGCCCAAGGGGTATTTTATAGAAGCGGGAATTTCCTTTGCGCGCCTAATCAATTTCTCTATCGATCAGCAGGGAACCAATAGCCGTGGGATTTACTTTGAAGATTTCTCAGACGATTTCAATCGAAATGAGTTTAGCGTCATTGGTGGCCTTGGCTTTCAGTTTTCTGAACATTTTGGAATGAAGATACGGGCTAGCTATGGCCTCAATCGATTTTTTGATCGAAGTGATACCTTTGAAGCGAGGCCTGTCAACTTTGGTAAACAAGAAGCTACTGTTTTGTATCTTCGCAATTACCGGATTGGACTATCCGGCATCTATTTCTTTTAATAACCTATAATCCTGCTCTATGCCCCAATTTCAAACGGTTGAAGTCCCTACTTGGGTGGAATCCCGCGTATTGCAATTCCTTAACAACGCCCGTGCCATCGAAGATATCATAGAAAGTTCAGCGCTGCTAGATGACCCCAATAGCGGGGGCACTAGCAACATTACGATTGGAGCTACCGTAGCGCAGCGCATTATTGATCGTCGATTGAGCCTATCTAGGCGCCGATTCAGCTCTGTACGACAGCTAGAAGGCATTGCAGGTTTTGGTACGGATAAATTCAATGACCTGGTCTACTCGTTTGGGAAACCTGCCGCAGAAGCATTCCGTGCAGCCATGTTCAATGGCGTCATTATGGATAATTGGGTGCTAAGCGATTATACGCAGCATTTTGAAGATGAAATTGCTTTTCGGGCCTTGGTCGGCAATGAGAGTGCTTTTAAAGAATGGGTTAGTTATCGGATGAAAAGAGCTTGGGAAGAGCAGGGCTTAGGTGCCCCCCTAGCAGAGGCCAAGCGCCAATTGCTTTACCAGAGCTACTTAGAAATCTTTGATGTGGAGCACTATGGGGCCATCGAATTGGCTTTTTATTTTTATCAATTTGATGCTGATAACTGGTTTTCTTTCGATCGAGTACGGACGGTTTGTGAGCAGTACCTGAGCTATTTCCCCGATTGGCGAAATCGCCAGGAATTGCGGATGTTCAAGGGATTTAACAAAGTAGGTATCCAGTCTACTTCTACACAGCAAGGTAGCTTGCCTGTGGTGGTTAATTACGGCGAGCAAGCCATTACCATTTGGCAGGCCGAGCTGTTTGATTAGGGCGTAGATTATTTTATGGAATAGGTTTGAACAGGTGTATTTCTACTCTGCGGTTTAGGCTCCTGCCTTCGGGTGTTCGGTTGGAAGTAAGGGGGTACAGCTCGCCGTAGCCAATGGGTTTTATTCGCTTCTTGTCAATACCACGAGCGATAAGGTACTGAGCAACGGCCTCTGCTCTATTTTGCGAAAGCACTTTATTGCGCTCAGCGTCGCCGCTACTATCGGTATGCCCAAATATCTCTAGTGAATATGCTGGGTTTTCTTTGAGTAAGCGGTAGAGCTTTTCTAGTTCTCCAAAAGATTCTTTTTTTACGCCAGCACTACCACTCGTAAACTGTAGCTGATCAAGCGTACGGATTTCTCCTTTTAATAAGTCAATAGACTTAATGGGAGAAAAAGAGACCATTTCTTCTTCTGTCACTTCGTCGTACACTAGCTTTTCGAAGCAAAGGGCATGTTTGTTGTTGAAGCCACCGGTAGCTGCTGTGACGCCCCAGTATACCTTAGCATTACCCCTAAAAATGCGATTGACAATATCTCCTTTATAATTCAAGTAGAGTCGATCATCAATAAAAATAGTAAAAGTGGTGATCGAGGGGAGCCATTTTACCTTCATGGTATGAGTCCGGCAGTCTTCAATATTCGGTATTTTTTCGGGAGGGGTAAGGCTGTAGAAATGATTCATACTTCCATTCTGAAGCAAGGCCAGATGGTCGAAAGAAGGATCCTCCAGGTGGTGATTCTGCCAGGTATCAATCTCTATACCTAAAGAAGGCCGGAGGCCTGCAAAACCCATGCCCTCGCCCATAAATCCCATTTTATTGAAATTAGGATGAAACACAAATACAATGCCATCAGCCCCATCGGCGTCTTTACACCCTAACATCAAGTCTACCTCCATCTCAAAGGGCGCATTCAAATCAATCGCTTTTTTATGCCACACCGAGCCAGAGGTCCAGTTGCGATCTGGGGTGAGCTGGAAGCAGTTATTACCGGTAAGCTTCGTGTAGCCACTAGTGACAAAATCTTCCGGTGTAGGTTTATCACTTTCCGATTGAGCAATTATGGAAGTAGTAGCAATAAAAAAGAGAAGGCAGGCAAAAGCAAAAGATCTCATAAATTAAAGGGTATTCTTTCCTTCTTAAATTACAAAAGAAAAGTAACTAATGCAGCGCTTTGCTTTTGCCAACTGCTTAATCTATACGTAAGGTCTTATTACTGCGACGAGTAGTTATCGATTTGCCATCAGCGCACCGGGAAGCGGCACCGCAATACGATAACGCTCTACAATTTGATCTTGAATATACTGGCCCGTAATGATCATTTCACTACTAGCCGCCCGAAGTTCAATATTTTGCAGGCGACGCGTCCAGTCATCTTCACTCGAATGCACCATTACGACCACATTACCGGCCCCGGTCGTGTACATTTTTATACCCAACGTATGGGTACTTGCTGCTCCTACTTGGCAGACTCCCTGAGGCGTACGCCCGCTCTTGAGCTGGCCCGCACGCAGCGAAAGCTGGCCTTCGCCACAAAAGGTCTGAGAAGTACCTGCTGCTTCTACGGTAGTCGTTACTCGGTAAGCATGGTGGATTGCTTTTTTGGAGGCCAAGGCCTCTAGCATCTGTGAGAAGTGTTGCTCTGCATTTTGCGCTTGCGCTAAATGGGTGAATGCAGTGCTGGCGAGCAGCAGTAGGCTGCAAAGGATAATTTTTGGATCGTTCATGGATAACCTTTTCTGTTATTCTATTGGGATTAAAAACTATTACTGGCTCAATACAAATTTATCTTTTCCTTAACGTTTATAAGCTAAAAATAAATCACCACGCGGATTGCAAATCCACTTGGCGCGGGCCAGACTTTACGAAAAAAGCCAGCACGTGCTCAGCGGATTTGTAATCCGCTGTAGGATATTTATCTTTTCCTTAACGTTTATAAG
>JBCCRH010000364.1:0-6414 GCA_039208045.1 Bacteroidota bacterium | reverse complement strand
CGTTTTTGCCTTTGGGCAAAAAGAATTGCCAGATGTGACGCTCAAAACATTAGATGGCAAATCAAAAAATATCCAAGAATATGCCAAGAATGGTAAGATTACCGTTATTAGCTTTTGGGCAACTTGGTGTGGCCCCTGCCGGAAAGAACTAGATGCTATCGCCGACATTTATCCAGATTGGCAAGAAGAGTTCGACATGGAATTGGTCGCTATTACCATTGATACCCGCCGACAGCTGTCCAAAGTACCCGGAGTTATTGAAACGCATGGCTGGGAGTATGATGTGTTAGCTGGAGAGCAGACGGCGATGCAGAATGCTTTCAACTTTCAGGCACCACCATACACCTTAGTGCTGGACAAATATGGAAATGTTGTGTATACCCACAATGGTTACAATCCTGGTGATGAGTACGAGCTGGAAGAAAAGCTCAAATTGATAGCTAGAAAGTAGATGTCCTAAAAGGCATAGATATGAAAAGCGATCATTTCCGATAGTGGAAATGATCGCTTTTTAGGTTGGACGGATCAAGTAGTTTTAATCCAACTACGAGATGAATTTAAAATTCGTATTGTAGATATAAAGCACAAGCATTACAAATAAGAATAGCCCGACAATACCGTACAACAAGCAATATCCTTTGCTTCCGGCGTTCTGTATCTCTGACATATTGGGAATATTTTAGTAGCTTCTAAATACAGTTTTTTGCTGTTTATTTTCACTTGCAAAGATGCTGAAAAATGCATTAAAAACAAAAGCAGCTAAGGGAAAGCTCCCTTAGCTGCTTTTGTTTTTACATATATCGTAGACTAGGCGAAGTCGGCTATGGACTGAGCGTAGTCGAAGTCCATTAATAAAACCGAAAACGATTATCCGAAATATCCGCATTCTTTTTAATCGCCTGAATAATTCGGTTGCCACTAGCTTGCGACTTTGTCGTTGCGGATAGCTGTGGGCGTAAAACCGGAATATTGGTTGGAGCAGCCGTAATTGGCTTCTTGATCATTTTTACTACGTATACGCCGGAGGTTCCTACAATGGGTTGTGATACTTCATCCTGATCCATTTTGAAGAGGGCACCCATTACCTTAGGCTCTGCACCGATATTCGGTACAAATGCAGCGTTAAAGCTAACATTACTGGCGGTATCCACTTTCACTGCATACTGGGTAGATAGCTCGGCTAAGCTCTTGCCCTTCATGGCTGCTTCCAGCTGCTCTCCTTTCTTAAGGTTGATTACCTGCTGCTCAATATCTTCCTTCACAGCAGCTACTGGTGGTAGGCCAGCGCGCTGAATATCATTTAATCCAACCACTACATACTTATTGGTAAAGTAGTCGACGGCATCCTGATACGAATAAACCTCTGGCGAAACCTCTCCAGCGCTCGCTCCAAATGCCCAGCGAACCATATCTCTAGAGCTTTGCCCACCACCAAGGGTGGCTACATTGTAATCGTTCTTCTTCATTGCACTCGTCGTCTCAATGCTTAGCGCAGGATCATTGCTTATACTGCTCCGCAGCGCATCCATGGTGCGATTTTGGCCTACAAACTCCAATGCACGGTCATACAATTGGCTTTGCGTTTCTTCACTCGGTACAATCTTTTGCTGTAGGTAAGCTACCTTCACCGCCTCCTCATTATTGATAAACTTCTTGTCTGTCACCTCAATAAGGTGGACTCCAAACTGTGAAGCAACCGTATACAACTTTCCAATTTCAGCCTCAAAGAAGATAACATCATTAAAGGGCTTTACCATTTGGTTGGGATAAGACCAACCCAAGTCACCACCTTTGGCACCAGAACCAGGATCTTGACTAAAAGCTACTGCCAATGAATCAAAACGACCAGCACCTGTTTCAATCAAGTTCCTCAAACTATCAATCGTATTCTGTGCGCTTACCAATTCGATGGGTGAGCGAGCAGAGCGCAAAATATGGCGTACTTCTACTGAATCAGGAATAACCTTGCGATCCAACAGCTTAACCGCTTTGTAAGCACCAGCCTCAAAATATGGCCCGTAAACCTTACCGATCGGCATGCTAAACAAAGTATCAGAAACAGCGCCACCTAGTGCTGCTTTTTTTACATAAGCGGCATCGATTGTACCAAAATTATTTTCTACAAACAGAGAGTCATCGCGCGTGATCTCAAACTCATTAGTTAGATCAGCGATCTGCTTGCGCCACTTCGCAGAATCTGCTCCTGTTGGGAAGACATCAAAAACGACATAATCTAAGCGACGTGTTTCTTCTTCCTGACGATAGGTTGCTTCTCTTCCCGATACAAACGATTGATAATCGCTTTCGGTCAAGGTCACTTCGGTGTTGTCCAATTCGTCGTAGGGAACTTTTACATAAGCAAAATCAACCTGTTGATTTTGTGCCTTGTATTCCATTTCCACCATCCAGTTGGGCATGTACATGGCCTTCGAAACCATCGCATTCATCTTATTCTGAAGGCGATCTTTGATAATTTCTTTTTCTTGGTGTGCCCAGTAGAAGTTAAAATCGCGGCTCAGCTGTCCTTGAGCAATCGCATCTTGAATACGATTTTCTTCAATGATCTGCTTAATGGTATTCAGCTGCTCCCGATTTACTTGTCCGGGCGCTTGTGGGTTTCCAAAACGCTGAACGATAATTGAACTTGGCTGTGGGCCAAATTGTAAATCCATCAGCTCAGTGCGAGACACGCCTAAGCCAGCTTTTTCTGCTTCCTGCTTTACTATTGCTTCTTCTACAAAGTAGTTATAGAGGGCGTCTCTGCGCTGATATACATCACCTGTGGCGCCTCTGTAGAGTACTTGCTCGGTGTTGTAAAATCTGTTCCATTCCAGTTTTTCACCTTCCACACTCGCGAGCGTAGTTTGGCCACTACCAAATACACTCTGCTGGCCAGAAGTCATATCCATTACGATGAATCCTGCCAAACCCAGACCTACCAACACTACTAGTATCCAGGAGTTCTTTCTAATCTTACCGATTAATGCCATTGTTACTATATCTCGTTGTAATTAATTAAATGTACTGATTTACAGCGACTTATAATCAGCCTTAGGCTGATGAATTGAACCGCATTTAAAAAATCCATGCAAAGGTAATTGCTTTGCATGGATTTTCAAAAAAATGTACCATATACTCAGAATGAGTTAGTTATAAGAAATCGAAATCCTACACCATGAATATTCTCAATTTTGATGCGATTATCTTTCTTGAGGTATTTGCGCAATCGAGAAATAAACACATCCAAACTACGCCCCAGAAAGTAGTCGTCTTCTCCCCAGAGTTGCTTTAGGATAGTAGAGCGCTTCAAAATCTGGTCTTTGTTATCAAAAAAGAGCTTCAAGAGGTCTGCTTCGCGCTGTGTTAGGCGCTTTTTTTCTTGGCCTTCTGCAAGGCTTAGGTTGGGATAGTCAAACTCGTACATGCCTACTTTCAGAATAGGAGGTGTTTCTGGAAGGGCTACCTTGCTGCGTTTAAGAAAGATTTCAACTTTTAAGATGAGCTCTTCTATGCTAAAAGGCTTAGTAATATAATCGTCAGCCCCGAGCTTAAGGCCCTGTATTTTATCTTCTTTCAGGGACTTAGCGGATAGAAATAGAATGGGAACTTGAACGTTATGTTTTCTAATTTCTTTGGCGATGGTAAAGCCATCTACTTCAGGCAGCATGACATCTAAGATGCAGAGGTCAAACTGCATGTGCTGAATGAGGTTAAGGGCGTCTTGCCCATTGGCGCAGTGCGTAATTTGGTAGCCTTGTAATTCAAGGTTGTCTTTGGTGACAAAGCTCAGGCTTTCGTCATCTTCCACATAAAGTAGGTGCGGCTTCATGCTAATTCGTTTTTGGGTTGGCGCCATCGGCTAAGGGAATACTGATAGAAATAGAAGTTCCCGAGTGTGGCTCACTTTTCAGCTTGATTCGCCAGCCATGCGCATCACAGATGCTCTTGACATAAAATAGGCCCAGGCCGAAGCCCTTGACGTTGTGAATATTTCCGGTGGGAACTCTATAGAATTTGTCAAAAATACGATTTTGATGCTCTTTTGCAATCCCAATACCCTCATCTTTAACGCACAACTCAATCTGCTGGTTGTGGGTATTCGTGGTAAGAGAGACGCTGGGCTGGCCCTTGCAGTACTTCACAGCATTATCCACTAAATTGTGTAAAATATTAGTAAGGTGGAGGCGATCTGCCAGGATCGCTAGGGATGAACTCGGGAGCTGATAGTCGAGCTTACCACCCAGCTTTTCTATTCTTAACGAGACACTATCTACTACCCCTTGCAAGATGGCAGAAAGGGAAACCACTTCCTTCTTAAGTTCAAAATTTTGCCGCTCTACCTTTGCTAGCTGTAGCACTTTCTCCACTTGTCGATTGAGCCGTTGATTTTGCTCTTGTATAATGGTAGCATACTTACTTAGGCGCTCATCTTGCTTCACCGTGGGATGGTTGCTAAATACATCTGCCGAAATTTTGATGGTAGAAATGGGCGTTTTAAACTCATGGGTCATATTGTTGATAAAGTCTTTCTGCATTTCAGAAAGCCGCTTTTGGCGGAAAATCACCCACACTACATAGGAAAAGAAAATAAAGGTGATGACGAGTACTGCGGTAAGCAAAATAGCCAATTGCATTTTACCTAGCAGAAAACCAGAACGATTGGGAAACTTCACCCCAAAGTAGTACGTGAATTCCTCGTATTTGGGTAGGCTGCCCGACTTGGCATCTTCCTTCTTTTTATCGCTATAGCTATAATAGTTTCCATACACCATCTCATCGGTCGTACAGTCAAATACGGCATATTCAAAGTCGACATTTAGCGCAAGCGCCTCAAATTCCTTTTGCAGGAAATACGCTAGGAAGTTGGCATCAATCTCTGCTTCTATATTCACCACATAATAGTTGGAGGTGCGCTGCTTAATCACATTTCTAGGGGGTAGCGAAGCGCCATTGAGTTCTACCAAGGAGGTCGCTGCATTATGGAGGGCGTAGCGCACTTTTTTATTGAACTCCTCTTCATTAATATTCCACGTACTAATCACCCAATACGACTGCATCGCAATCATACCTGAGATAATAATAGCGCCCAAGAAGAGGACCAATGTGATAGTACTGTTTTTCATTTGTTTACGAAGATAGCGCAGTCAAAAATAGTCCAAAACCAAATTAACAAGGCATTAACAAGAATTGAAAGATTATTTACAAATGTACTTGCCCAGAAATCCCAATTAAATATGGTAAGTTTTGCTCAATAGCCGATAAAAGTGTAGTTCATTTAGTAACAGCCAAAGAATAAGTTCCGCATTTTGGCAAGGGGATTTTGCTGCAAGACAAGGCGAAAAACGCAGACGATGCCTAGCATCGGCGAGGCTTTTCAACGCAGTATTGGAGCAAAAGAGCCAGCCATAAATCGAGAAGTTATTGTTTGACTGTTACTTAGTTGCATTATTATTTTATTTGTCTAGCTAGCAAGTATTTTACATATTTGTTGGACAAAGCTTCAAACACTTCAAATCGGTGCATTTTACAAGCACCATCAGGATCTTCATTCCCGTCCCTCTATTTGATTGTACACAATAGAGCCTAATACTCCCTTTTAGTTAATCAATACTTTTAACCATCAAAAACTATGATTGGAATGAGACCAATCTTAACTACACTCCTACTATGCTGCTTTTGTGGCAGCTTATTTAGTGCCACCTTTACGGTAAATACCCTTGACAATACTAATGATAATGTTTGCGATGGGGTACACTGTAGCCTCCGCGAAGCCATTAATGCTGCTAATGCAGCTGCCGGAGCGGACGATATTGTCTTTTCCGTTGCAGGAACAATAGATCTGTCTACAGGTATGGGTAACCTACCTGTTATCACGGACCAAGTTAGCATTGTAGCGCTCAACATAACTATTGCGAATGCACCAGGTAATGGTATTGATTTTACAGGAGCAGCGAATAACTCTGCCCTTTCTGGCTTAACGGTTGTGGGAGCGCAAGGCGCTGCTGGTATTTTCGTAAACGCAGTTACAGGTGTGACTCTTACTGGCTGCTCTGCTATTTCTAATGGTAATCCTGCCACTTCTCAAGGAGGTGGAATATCTTTATTATTTTCTGCAGGCAGTAGTATTGTGAATTGTACAGTTGATGGTAATGCCGAAAATGGGATATTTATGTTAGATTCTCCTGGGATAAGTGTCTCTAATTGCACAGTGACTAATAATAGCTTTCATGGTATCATTGGAGTAGGTTGCAATGCTATACAAATAACGAATAACGGTAGCAATAACAATGGCACAGGGGCACCTGTACCAGCCACTGGAGCCAATTCCTCATCAGGTATTCTTATCTCAGGTTGCAACTCGGCTATCATCGAGGATAACGTCTGCAACGGCAGTCCCCTAGAGGCAGGTATTTT
>JBCCRH010000363.1:0-6446 GCA_039208045.1 Bacteroidota bacterium | reverse complement strand
TTGAGGAGTTTGGGGGTTGGAGGGAGGACGGGGGATGGGGGACGGAGGAAGGTTGAAGGACGGGGGACAAGTTTTGGGTCTAATGTGTTTTCTAATGTGCCCTGAGGTGACTAATGTGGTTAGAAGGAGGGAGGAGTTTGGGGGTTTGAGAGTTGAGGAGTTGAGGGGTTGAGGGGTTGAGGAGTTTGGGGGTGCTCTGCTATGAATTCTAAAGTGGCTAATGTGGTTAGAATAGCTTAGGCGGTTCGGAGGAGGGAGGAGTTTGGGAGTTTGAGAGTTGAGGAGTTGGGGGGTGCCCTGCTGTGAATTCTAATGTGCCCTAAAGTGGCTAATGTGGTTAGAATAGCTTAGGCGTTTCGGAGGAGGGAGGACGAGGGAAGGGAGGTCGGGAGAGCTAGGTTTAATAGTTTCCATGAACAACTTTTAAGCTTTTCTCTTTTAGTGTAAACGTTTCTTGATATGATCTCTAAGGCACGTATAGAGCGAGGTTTTGATTTGTTATTTGGAGATAAGGTAAAGCATACCTTTGAGCGGACTATTCTAATTTTGGGAATCGTGGGCTTTTTCGTCCATTTGGGCTTGGTATATATTAGCAAATTTGGCTGGATAACGTTTAGCCCTATCTATCAGGAATTCTTCAAATCGCCCATTTCGGCTATTTACACCCCCTTTTCGTTTATCCTAGTCTTTGAGGTCTACCAGCTTATTTATTACCTACCGAGGTCTTTTACCATTTCTATTGGAAAGCAATATGAGATCATTGCCCTGATTATTATTAGGCGCATTTTTAAAGATATTTCCAACCTGGAACTCTCTGGCCAGTGGTTTGACGATAAATATAATATCCTGTTGACTGGTGATATGATTGGTTTTCTTGGCTTATTATTCCTCATTTTTTGGTTCAACAAACTGAGCCAGAAGCGGCCCAAGATGCCTTCACAACACCCGATTGAATCATTTATTACTATCAAAAAGGGAGTGGCCTTGGTCTTGGTGCCCTTGCTAGCTATTTTATCGTTTCATAGCTTAGGGACGTGGCTGTATGAGGTCTACCAGATCAATCGCGGCCTTCTTGATAAGCTAGATGATATTAATAAGATATTCTATGATGAATTCTTTACGCTGCTTATTCTAGTAGATGTATTTATTCTGATGATCTCGCTGCTCTACACGGATCGATTCAGTCAGCTGGTGCGCAACTCAGGCTTTGTTATTTCTACTATCCTCATCCGGTTGTCCTTCTCGGCCAGTGGCCTTACTAATATGTCCCTGATTCTAGCTGGTGTCCTTTTTGGCACGCTCAATCTGCTCATTTACAACCACCTCCGCTCGCTCAAGGCTAAGAGTGATCTAGGAGATGAATTGTAATTGTAGTGTTTTATAGCTTTTCCGCATGCTCTTTGTATTCAGCCGCTTGCGCTAAAATCTTTTCACGCTCCTCCCCATCCATTTTGTTCCACACGCGGTACATCATCCCTACCCTAGGGTTCTTGCTGAGTTTCTCGGTATGCCGATCGTAAAAATCCCAGTACAAGCTATTGAACGGACAAGCGTTGGGGCCATACTTCAGCTTCTTATCATATTGACAATTGCTACAGTAATCACCCATTTTGTGGATGTAGTTAGCACTAGATATATAAGGTTTAGTGCCCACTATACCTCCGTCAGCGAATTGGCTCATACCTCTAGTATTGGTGATTTCGACCCATTCTATAGCATCCATGTAAATGCCCAAGTACCAGGCATCTAATTCATCGGGGTGTACCCCTAAAAGCAAGGCAAAATTACCAGTCACCATTAGGCGCTGGATGTGGTGCGCGTAGGCGTAATCTAACGATTGAGAAACGGCATGCCCTACACATTTCATTTTAGTGTCACCGGTCCAGAAATAAGAGGGCAAAGGCGCTTGGTGCTCAAAATAATTGAGGGAGGCATAGCCTGGCATTTTGGCCCAGTAGATACCACGCATGTATTCTCGCCAGCCCAATATTTGTCGAATAAAGCCCTCAACCTGAGCAATATCTACCTCTTCTTGATGTTCCCGCCAGTACCGCTCTGCTGCCTGCACCACCTCCAAGGGAGAAATTTGCTTGGTATTCATACCAAAAGATAGCTTAGAATGGAAAAGCAGGTAATCCCGATCGGTCATGGCATCTTGATAAGCTCCAAATTTAGAAAAGCGGTGCTGCAAGAAATGCTCTAACAACTCCAGATTTTCTTGTCGGGTAAGCGGCCAATCAAACGCTGTAGCCTCTATCTTTCCTATGGTTTCTACCTCCATCTCTTCAAGTAATTGAACGATACTACTCATATCGCGCTTGAAGTGTATCATGGGAGGAATCTCTATTTTTTTGGGTAATTTCTTCCGATTTTCTGCATCATAGTTCCAGCGACCGGTATAAGGCGTATCGCCATCATCTTCCATCAGGATGCTATACTTTTTTCGCATGCTGCGATAAAAAGTTTCTAGCAGGTACTGCTTTTTGCCTTTAAACTGCTCTTCCACGCCATTTCTAGGAGCTAGAAAATGCTCCGAATCTACTGCTTCCACGGGTATAGCTAGCTCTTCTCCAAGCTGAGCTAGTGCTTCGTCTAATCGATATTCATCGGGCTGCTGATATTCTAGTCGCTCTACCTTGAATTGCTCTGCTAAATAGGTAAGATTAGCTGCAATCGACTGTTTGTTCGCTTCGTCATTTAGGTAAATATAATGCACCTCATGCCCTCCTTTTTGTAGTGCTTTCGCAAAATGTCGCATTGCCCCAAAGAAACCAACTACCTTTTGGATATGGTGGCGCACATAGCCGGTTTCGGATAAACACTCCATTAACACATATAAGGTTTCATCATCTACTTTCGAAAACCAAGAGTGCTGTTCATTGAGCTGATCCCCCAGAACTAGTCGGAGTGTGCGGTACGTCTTTTTCATAGTATTCCCTTTCTATCTTGTGCCTGCCTAACGCAAGCCAAACCCCATTGTTCATCGGACTTCTTCTACTTTTTATCAATATTACTATCGCTGAATTGAGGCAATGCCTATTTTCAGCATCATTCGAAAAATCAACACCAACAAATGTCCATTTTAGCAATTGATCAGCTGTACAAACGGTATGGCCGTATCGAAGCCGTCAATAAACTTTCCCTACAGATTGAACGTGGCATGGTATATGGCTTGCTTGGCCCCAATGGGAGCGGCAAGACGACCACCCTAGGCATCATCATGGGAATTCTCTCCCCCAATTCAGGTACCTACGAATGGTTCGATGGCAAATACGGCAATAACCCCAGAAGGCATATCGGCACCCTACTCGAAACCCCCAATTTTTACCCCTACCTCGATGCCATCGATAACCTCCAACTGATTGCGCACATCCGCAAAGTAAAGCACCCCAACCTAGGGGAAGTGCTAGACTTGGTCAACCTAAGCCATCGAAAACACTCGCGTTTCAAAACCTACTCCCTGGGCATGAAGCAACGCCTCGCCATTGCGGCAGCTATGCTCGGCGACCCCGAAGTCCTCATCTTTGATGAACCCACCAACGGCCTCGACCCCCAAGGCATCGCCGAAGTACGCGAGACCATCCAGCAGATCGCACAAAGTGGCAAAACCATCCTCATGGCCAGCCACATCCTCGACGAAGTCGAACGCATCTGCTCCCACGTCGCCATTATGAAAAATGGAAAACTCCTAGCCACTGGCAGTGTAGGCGCTATCCTTAGCCAAGACCCCATGATCGAAATGGCCTGCGACGACAATAAAGCCCTAGCCACCCTACTCCAATCACAACATATGGTCACCAAAATTGAAGAAAAACCCAATACCCTACTCGTCCATTTCAAAGAAGCAATCCCCCCGAGCCTTATCAACGAGCTAGCTTTCAAAAACCAGCTCACCCTGCACTACCTAGCCGCCAAAAAGCGCAGCCTAGAAGCAGAATTCCTAGAAATAACCCAAAACCCCAAAACCCCTAAACTCTTAAACTCTTAAACTCCAAAACTAACTCCCCCATGCTGCACCTCTTACAACTCGAATGGTTAAAATGGCGCCGCCACAGAGCGTTCCAAATATTTATGGTAGCCTATGCTATTTTGCTGCCCGCAGGCCTACTCTTGGGCAAACAACTGCCGGATCTGCCAGACCCTATTGGCACAACCGAAGTACTTTTTATTTTCCCTACGGTTTGGCAATACCTCAGTTTTGTGGGTAATTGGGTGAGCTTCTTTTTGTTTGGCTTTTTGTCAATCGTGATGGTTACTTCGGAATATAGCTTTAAAACAGTGCGCCAGAATATTATGACTGGGCTAACGCGCAAGCAGTTTCTCTTGGGTAAGATTTATCTCTTCGGACTACTTGCGCTATTGGCTACGCTCTATTATACAGTGGTAGCGCTGGGGATTGGCTATTTTCATACCGATGTAATCCGCTGGGGGAAGGTATGGCAAAACGCCAGCTACATTCCACGCTACTTCCTATTGTGCTTTGGCTACATGAGTTTTGGGCTATTGGTTGGTTTTCTGGTGCGCCGCACGGGCTTGGCCTTGTTCTTATATTTTGCTTATGCAACCATCGGAGAGTTGATCCTGCGCTGGGGCATTCATTTTCAGCTGATACAGAACAAAACCATCCACTACTACCCCATCAAATCCTTCTCTGATCTTTCGCCGCTTCCCTTCCAAAATCTGGCAGAAGAGTTTATGCGGAAGGAAGGATTTCCACTCTTTTTGGGACAGACAGAAGTGTTTATCGTAGCTATCATCTATATCGCGCTAATGATTTTTCTAGTTTTCCGTCGCTTCTTAAAGGTTGATTTATAGGGACATATGGATTACTTATTGTAAAAAATACGCTTTCTAAGGCAAAGAATTAAGATTCTTTTAACATTCATTTTTAGAATTCTTAATAAATCCTTAGATTTGACGCAGAACATTATACCGAAATATTACCTGACAGCGTATAATAGTTTCAGAAGCGCTTATGATGGTTGAGAGAAAAATGGTTTAAAGTTAAATGGTACAATTGATACGCCTGAGGCGTAAAACAGTATAAAGATTTATAACAGTCGGGTGATTTCTTTTAGAGCGAAGCGAACGTTTAATTTGACTTCGCTCTTTTTTTTGGTGTTTTAGACTTGTTTAGCCAGTCATCAAATGGCTGCAAGCGGCAAAATTTTGTCCTGCACTGCGTTGAAAAGCCTCGCCAATACTAAGGCATTGTCTGCGTTTTTCGCCTTGTTCAGAACAAAATTTGCTGGGCTTTCGCTCATTCATGACTGACGAAACAAGTCTATCAAAAGTATGTAAACAAACAATCTAGCTACGACTATGAAAGGATTTGAGTTAGCAACATTAGACCTGGTCATTATGATTGGGTATGCGGTTCTAATTATTGCTTACGGTATTTACCATGGAAAAAGACAAAGTTCTGAGGATTATTTCCTCGCCGGTCGCGGAATGACGTGGCCCATTGTGGGGATTGCCCTTTTTTCGGCCAATATCTCCAGTTCTACCCTTATCGGCCTTGCTGGGGATGCCTACAAAACCAATATGCATGTCTACAATTATGAATGGTTTGCGGTAGTAGTCCTCATTTTCTTCTCCATTTTCTTTTTACCCTTCTACCTCAAATCGGGGGTGTATACCATGCCGGAGTTTTTGGAACGGCGCTACGACCGACGGTCGCGCTATTACTTTTCGTTTATCACGATCATTGGAAATGTCATGGTGGACACAGCAGCGGGATTGTATGTGGGGAGTATTGTATTAAAACTACTGTTCCCAGAATTACCTTCGTGGCAGATCATTATACTTCTAGCAGTAGCTGCTGCCGCTTACACCATTCCGGGGGGCTTAAATTCGGTAATTCAAACGGAGGTTATTCAGGCTATTCTATTAGTAATTGGATCGATTTTACTTACCTACTTTGCTTTCGATAAGTTCGGTGGTGGTTGGAATGATATGATGGCTGCGCTTACCGAAATGATTCAAAATGGGCAAGTGGCTAGTGTGGAAGCAGCTAAAGCCGCTGGCCAATATGCACCCAGCAATGCCAAAGAAGCCTTTAGTATGGTGCGCCCATCTGATGATGAGTTTATGCCTTGGTATGGCTTGCTGACGGGAGTTCCACTCTTGGGCTTTTACTTTTGGGCCAATAACCAGTTTATGGTGCAGCGGGTGCTGGGCGCGCGCGATCTAAATCACGGTCGTTGGGGTGCCCTATTTGCAGGGCTGCTCAAGTTACCTGTCATTTTTATCATGGTAGTGCCAGGTGTATTGGCGCTCTTAGTGTTCTCTGAACTTGATATTTCTGGTTTAAACTACCTCACTGCGGATGGAACGGTTTGTGAAAACCTGTCGGAGTGTGCTAATTTGACCTACCCCGTTTTACTGATGCAACTACTTCCTGCGGGGGTCTTAGGACTAGTGGTAGCTGGCTTATTGGCTGCTAT
>JBCCRH010000362.1:0-6446 GCA_039208045.1 Bacteroidota bacterium | reverse complement strand
CATCAAACATCATATCCATAATTACCGTGGGTACGCCTTCGCGCTTCGCTAGCACCACTTCCATCCCATTCTTCAAAGTTGCCTTTTGCAAGGTTGGGAATTTTGCGGTGGCAGGAGGGCCCATTTCTGGTAGCCCTTTAGAGCGATCTACCGCAGGCTCCGAAGTACTGTACTCTGGGAACGGATTGCACACCAAGGTATGGCGGCCTTTAGACAACCACTTCTCTGCTGCTTTACGCAAATCCTCGGCTGTTGCCTCATGTACCATGTTCAAGATCTTCTTGTAGTGATCGGGGCTACCACCGTACACTTCGTGCTGCGCCAAAATATCTGACTTTCCACCAAAACCACCAATTCGCTCAATACCTTTGATAAACGAAGAGAAATACTGTGCCTTAATACGCTCCATCTCAGCTTTTGTAGGACCATTTTTAATGAAATCCATCAAGACCTCATTTACTGTATTTTCTACCGTTTCCAGCTCTACACCAGGCTTTACATTCGCTTGGATAAAAATATTACTTGCAATCTCTTTGGGCCAGCTAAATGCCGAAGCCCCACTTGCCGATTGATCCTCATAGACGAGCTTTTTGTATAAGCGAGAGTTCTTACCACGTGCCAGCACATCTGTCACCAAATCAAGGTGGATAAACTCTTTATTACCCCATTCTGGCACATTCCAAGCCATCGCTACCCGCGTTTCTGGCACGCGATCTTCATAAACTTGGCGCGTGTCAGAGGTCCGAATTGGAATATTTACAGACTGGCGCGCCAAGGTCGGCCCAGGGGCAATATGTCCAAAGTATTTCTTCACCTTCTCATATACCTCTTTGGGATTCACATCACCAGCCACCACCAATACAGCATTTGCAGCACCATAATATTCGCGGAACCACTCTTTAACATCATCCAAAGAAGCAGCACTAATATCTTCCATCTCACCAATCACTGTCCAAGAATAGGGGTGGCCCTTAGGAAATAGCGCTTTTGTAAACAAATCATACTGTATACCATAAGGCTGATCTTCTCCCTGGCGCTTTTCATTTTGTACTACACCGCGCTGCTCATCCAAGCGTTCTTGATCAATTGCACCCAGCAAGTGGCCCATTCTATCGGATTCTAGCCACAATACCTGGTCAAGCGCTGCCAAAGGAACATTCTGGAAATAATTCGTACGATCTGTATTCGTCGTACCATTCAAATCCGTCGCACCGATCCGTTCGAGTGCCTGGAAATAATCATTATTGAAGTTTTCACTTCCGTTAAACATCAAGTGTTCAAACAGGTGAGCAAAGCCACTCTTTCCTGGTTTTTCATTCTTGGAACCTACATGGTACCACACATTTACCGCCGCAATCGGCGCTTTGTGATCCTCATGCACAATCAAGCGCAATCCATTCTCCAACACGAACTTTTGATAAGGAATATCAATATCGTCAGGGCTAAAAGAAGGGGCACTCTGTGCAGATAGGAAGGCAGGCATTAAGAGCATGCCCATCAGAGCATAAAACAGTCGTTTCATAAATTGATCTAATTGGTTTAATAATTTCTGAATCGCACTGAAATTAGCTAAAACATTTGGGATGTTATTCTAGCAAATCATTAAAAATATACAAGCCCGCCGAATGATTCGATAAATGGTTGATTTAGCAATGTATCCAACAAAAACTGTCGCCCCGGTAAGCTCCAGAGCGACAGTAACTCAAAATGATTGAACACCCAATTGACCATGATATTTCTTTCAATTCAAAGATATGTAGTCGACTATTCTCCTGCCATGACCTTTATCACTCTAGCTATTGACTTTGGGCAGCCCCTCCCGCAATGCCCCACTCGCGCTATCCGCTCCACTCAGCAGTGCCAAATCGTACGGCTGCATGGTAGCTCCCCAGCAGGGCCTGGAGTAGTCTTCGTTCTTCACTCAGCCTCCTCCAGTCCCGCAGCCGTCACCATTTGGCCCCACTTCGTACCGCTCCTATCGCTGCTGCGGCCCCCACTTAAGCTGTCCCCCCAAGCCCAAACCTTGGACGTTTTTGCCTAGCACATACCTGTCAACGTCCAAGGTTTTGCGGGCCCGCACAGCTTAAAGACGCGAAAACCTCAAAATTCCATAACTTCTCCTCTACAATTTTTAATTTTTCTTCACCCTCGCGCAAAATATTGGCTGACTAGTATCCATTTAGCATATCATCTAAGTAAGCCCGTCGCGCAAAATATTGGATATTACTTTCTTGGGCCCGTCGCGCGAAATATTGGATATTACTTGGCCCTTGCGTGGCTTAAATATCCAATATTGGACCTCCCTCCGTCCTCCCTCCACCCCCCGTCCTCCTTTCCTCCATCCTCCATCCCCCCTCCCAAACCCCTCAACCCTCAAACCCCTCAACCCTCAAACCCCTCAACCCTCAAACCCCTCAACCCTCAAACCCCTCCCCCTCCATTCCCGCAAAATCCCCTCCGGCACAATCGGGCCCAAATACTCCTGCATGCTCTCCAAATCGTACCACACTTGTATATCCTTCACCTTTAAGGTTGCTGCTTTGCCTCGTAGCTGAAAACTCCGCACTTGCTGCTCCAGCAATTCCTCTTGATAAACCGGATGATCTTCGAACGGATCAAGCTTGGTAGCACGTTTCCCATTTAGGATGAAATAGGTTTCTTCATTGTATTCCAGCAGAGCATCGAAGTGTGCCAAATCTTCTTCACAATATTGGTAGAAGAACGGAGCTGGGGGTTCCACCTCATCGATTGCTCGAATGGCATTCGGCAAATCAATAGCGGTGAGGTACGGGAAGGTGATAAATTTATCTGCACTTTCACTGTAGCCATAGCCGCCAATAATGAAAAGGTCAGTCCCACGTTGGTGAAAGCTATAGCCATAAGCGATCAAGTGTTCTGCTAGGGTGCCTTCCAGGCTGCCCGCAGAAAGGGCTATCGCTCGCTTCGCTTCCAAATCAATCATCAAAACGTCGGTATTAGGAAAATACTGCGCATATTCTTCTGATACTTCGGCCTTAATTCGGCCACCAAGAATAAGAAGGCGATTATCATAAGTTCCATAGGCATACCCCTCCATCTGCTCTAGGGTGGGATATATAGTATATGCCTCCTCGGGGATAATAGGTTGGGTAGATTGAGCGGCAAGTACTACGGGAAATAAAAGGACAAGTATTAATTGGATGTTTTTCATGATAGCTTCATTTATGTATTCCTAATTTAAACACTTATACCCCCAGCAAAGGTGCGCTTCCTTAGCCTATTTGAATGACTTTTATCAACATGAGTAAAGTCATACCTATTGTTGACGATTCTTACAGTTAATCGCCTTAAGAAGGTCTATTTTTGAAGCATCTCTATAAAATGTAGGGGGTTTATTTTGCCACTATATGCATGATATATTATGAAACGAGCATGATCTTATTTAATCATAATATCACGCAAGGGAATGATTAAAAAAGATTATGCGAGAGCGTAGCGGTTACATATGTGCGGAAATTTTTCTGCATTGTTTGCTGCGCAGAAAAATTTTAAACATATGAAATACCAAGTGATTATTTTTGGAATGGGCAGTCAGTCAGATAAGATTTTGCTGAAAAGTGTACAGATGGCAGCTCAGGAATTGGGGCTGCGAATAGAGGTATTTGAAAAAAGGGACATCTCGGAGTTCGTTGAAATTGGGATTACCAGTATTCCGGCTTTGGCTATCAATGAGCAGATTGTGTCCCATGGTAGAGTGCCCAGTGTTTCCGAGATTAAGGGCTTTTTTAGCCAGAAAAAAGCGGCCTAGGTTAATTAAATTTTAAGTATATGAACACGATTCTTTTCCCTACTGATTTTTCAGAAGCTGCACACAAAGCATTTGTCTACGCCTTGCATTTTGCAAAAAAATATAAGGCTAAGGTGCTTACACTACATGCTTATCAAAAGCCAGATTTAGCAGCTACAGCCCACCTGCCGCTGTCTCTTGCAGCATTCTACGAATCGATTGATTTGATGGAGTTTGAGAGCTATAAAGACTCTATTCCGATACTGCGGAAGCAGGCTGATGAAGAAGGATTTAGTAGTATGGAGCTGCAGCATGTACTTGAAGAAGGTGAAGTAGTAGAAACGATCCTAAAAGTAGCGGAGCGCGATAAAGTAGATATGATTATAATGGGTACCACAGGCGTGCAAGGCCTAATCGAGTTGATGATGGGAACCTATGCTGGCGAGGTGCTCGAAAATGCGAATTGCCCTGTATTGGCAGTGCCCGAGGCCTCTACATTTGATGGCAAGATTGACCGAATGGCATTTATGACTTCTCTTGGTGAGATAGAGAAGGTCGGCCTCCAAAAAATAGCCGAAGTAGCGCAGCTATTTGATGCAGAACTATACTGTGTGAACGTAGACTTAGCACATACCAGCGCATTGACCAATCGAATGGAAGCCTTCAAAAATAGCATTCAAGACAATCAAGCAATCAATTTCCAAGTACTCCAAGGTACGGATGTGCGTAAAGCGATTGTGGACTTTGTAAATGCTAATGCCATTGATTTAGTAGCGGCGGTATCTACCAAGCGGAGTTTTTGGGAGGAACTCTTCCAGTACAGCCGAACGAAGGACTTGACCTATCATACCAATATACCAGTACTATCTATTCAAGGACATACTTTATAGAACTATCGGAGGCTAAACCAAGCGTAAAACATCATCGATCACGCTGCCATCGCTAACCAAGTACCGTTTCATCAGGTCGGCAGTCATGCAAGAGTGTACAGGCAAAATATAGGCGAGTTCGCCAATGCTAAAAGTATCTAATAAAGCTTGGTCTCCTCTGATAATGCCATGCTCTTGCGAAAGCGAGCGTACTGGGGTGACCATTTCGGGAATTACCCAGCTATTACCCTGTGGCTGAACTAGCATTCCATATATGATTTCACCATTGGCTAATTGTACTCGATCTTTTGAAAAATGGACACCGCCACCATACACAACAATTTCATTTCTATCATAATGCTTAGCTACTACTGGGCAGGCCATGGCTACCGCAATCTGATCCAAGGCGCAAGATCCGATTTGCCATTGTGATAAATCATAAAAAACAAAATTGCCAGGGCGTAGCTCATCTACTCCCGGAAATGTGTTTGCTACAGAACAAGTAGGAGTGTCGCCAGCAGAGTAGATGAGATTAGGAAAACTATCTTGATAGCGGAGTCGGAATAACTGAAATTGGAGGAGGCTTTCTTCGTGGACTTTCAAAACAGCAGATTTTCCTTTGGCCTTGTAGCTGTGCCCAGCGTGGGCTAAAAAGCCTTTTAGCGTAAGCTTAGAACACTGCTGGATGGACTCTATCAATTGGTCTACTTGATCAAAAGCGTGTGGAGAAAGTCCAGTACGGTGATAGCCTGTATCGGCCTTGATGAATACATGAACGGAGTGGGAGAGGCCTTTCTCTAAAGCCTGGAGGGCCTCCCTATTTTCTACCACTAAGTTGAGTTGAATTTGGCTAGCCAATTGATTAATCCGATCAAGCTCCAAAAAATTGACTGGAAAAGCTACGGTAATGTCATCCCACCCATCCTGTGCAAAATGCGCTGCCATTCGTAGCGAAGAAACGGTAATCCGCTGCACCCCACACTCTCGAAACCAACGCCCTATTTCCAGGCTTTGATGCGTCTTGAAATGAGGCCGAAGGCCTACTTGATTAGCTGTAGCCTTGGCGACCATTCGCTCAATATTGTCCATACAACGGGCTTTATCGAGTAGCAAACTAGGAGTGGTGATGGTGTGTATCATAAGATTACTTTAACTAAACTTTTGGCTTTTATTTATAGGATGGGTCATTCCAGGGACGTTCTAGGGACATCATTTTTTAACCAAAATCACCTACTTATGAAACAATCTATTTTGGTATGCAGCTTTTTTATTGCCCTTTTTGCCGGTACTGCTGCAACGGCACAAGTTGAAATTAATCCATCATTTGGTGCGAATATATCAGCATTGGATGCAAAAATCCAAGACATCGACGCAGAAGCACGCGTTGGATGGAATGTCGGAGTAGATTTTGTATTTGGTGGCGATAAGCGCTTCTTTTTTGAGCCTGGTTTGCATTACTACAGTTTTACTGCTGATCTAGTGAAAGACCCCATCAATCAAGAAGACCTCAGCCTGACCGACCAGACCACCATTCAGAGCGTTCGAATGCCCATCAATATTGGACTGAATCTATCAGGCTCTGACGCCCTCTTACCCATACATGTGCGGGCAGGCATCGTACCTTCCTATATTATTGGTGTAAATGAACGATCCGATATTGGCTTTGATCGCGATGCCCTCAACGATTTTGCGCTAGCAGGTAATGTCGGCGTGGGGGTCGATATTTGGTTTCTGACGATAAAAGCAAACTACGAAATTGGACTGACCGATTTCTTTAATGATGCAGAGGGTCGGAATAATATGCTGACTCT
>JBCCRH010000361.1:0-6451 GCA_039208045.1 Bacteroidota bacterium | reverse complement strand
TACTTCAACTGTAGTAGCCTTTAGCTTCGGCTCAATTCTACATCAATTTTAGGTGGTTCCTCCGTAAAGGTATCTAGCGCATCATACACTACTTCCTGTATGCGCTCGCGCACCCGCTCGCGGAATAGTTTCCGATTTTTGATATTGGGATGCAGTCGATTTGATAGAAAGATATACACCAGCTCCTGCTCGGGGTCTACCCAAGCGCAAGTGCCGGTAAAGCCTGTATGGCCAAAACTTTCTGCACTGGCAGAGGGCGCTATGGCCGTATAGCTCCGCTTGTAAGGCTTATCAAAGCCAATCGCACGTTGGCTGCCTTTGGGTTTAGAGGTAAACTGCTCAATGGTAGTTGGCGCAAAAAAAGTACGCGTGCCATATTGTCCCTTATCCAGTAGCATCTGGAAGATGACTGCAAGATCTTCTGCATTGGAAAACAAACCTGCATGGCCTGCTACTCCTCCCATCAAGGCCGCCGATTCATCATGCACATAGCCCTGCACCAACTGATGGCGCCACCGTTCATCCAGCTGCGTAGGTGGAATTTGTTGCTCCCGGAACCACTCTAACGGGCGATATCCCAGACGTCTAAGGCCCAATGGGTAATAAAATTTACGATTGACATACTGATCTAAGCTAAGGCCACTTACTTGCTCTACGACCTTTTGGAGCAGGTAAAAGTTAGCATCGCTGTAGCGATGTCTGCGCTGACTTCCTAGTCGCTCCGCATTTAGATCGGCCCACACTTGCTCCAGATAAGTATTCTTAAAATAAAAGGAATCTGCAATTTGAATCGTATAGTCCTCCGTAGCCGTTTTACAAAAGAAAGAGTCACACGCTGCATTCGGTTGATCTCGATAAAGCAGGAAGGGAACCACTGGGAGGTGAGGCTTAAGCCCAGATTTGTGAGTTAGCAATTTTTTCAGGGTGAGGTTTCTGATGGAGGAGCCTTTCGGCAAATCCAAGTGCTTACGCAATTTATCATTTAAGTTGAGTTGCTTTTTCTCTGCTAAGTCCATGATGGCTAGGGTAGTAGCCGCTACTTTAGTGATGGAAGCAATATCATAGACATCCGTCTTTCGTACAGCCTGTTTCCTATCGTAGGTATGGTGACCAAAAGACTTAGAATAGATGATTTTACCACTTTTGGCAACGACTATTTGACAACCCGGCGTCGCCTGTTTTTTGATGGCAGTATGAGCAATGGCGTCAATGCCCGACAGTTTTTCACTAGCAATCCCTACTTCTTCTGGTTCAGCATACTCAAATCGAGTAGGCTCAAAGGTGAGGCCCGTACCTTCTGGGAAGTAGTCATTGATAGCTACAGGTAAGGTGCCCATTGGCGCAAAGCCACCAAATAATAGCTGTGGCGCCAGTGTGGCTGTGGTAGCATTGATCTCAAAGAACTGCACGAGTGTAAACTTTGGATCGAGGTGTTCTAGATTAAAGGTATGACCAAAATTGATAACAATGACCTCGCTATTTTCAGCAAGCTGATGGAGACTTGCTAAGAAGGCCTGATCGCGTTGTTCATCGACATCTACGCCACTAAGGGTAATAATATGCGTCCAGCCATGCTGTGGTAGGGCGGATAGCTCTGGCAGCACATCCTGGTTTTGCATCTGGAAGTGCCTGCCTTTATAGTTGGCATACTTGCCAAAAGCCTGATCAAATTTCTTTAGCCTCACTGGGCCGACATGACTGATGTAAAATCCGCGCTTATATACCCAGTTGAAAGGCAAAATACTATCGTGATTGTTGACCAGTACTGCCGATCCTTTGAATAATTTTCGCTTAAGCTTTTCCCAATAAGGGTGATTAAAATGGGTCTTTAGCGCTTCTTTAATAGGTTCATTAGCATCCACAGATGTAGTATTACCCGCAGTACTAATGAGTTGCCCTTGAGCTTGGGCCGTACTCTGCTCTTGCTGTCGCATCCACAATTTTGCCATAATAATTTTCTGAACGCGCTGATCTAAATCATCTTGGGAAAATTGCTCTGTCTCCACCATGTGTTTGATAAGTGGCAGCAGCTCAGCAGGCGCTCTGCTACTCACAATAAGTTGTACACCTGCTTGTAGCGCAGCACGTAGCTCGGTGGTGTCATTGGCTTTCGCCAAAAATAGGCCGTCGTAGTCTAAATGCGCTTGGATAGTTTCAGCGATGTAGCCCCATGATTTATTTTGTAAGCTATCGGCCAGTAAGTCGCTGGTAGTCAAGGTGAAACCACTATTGGGATAGTGCCTTAGTTGATGGCTAGAGTCTAGTGGCAACTCGTTTAAATGAGGCGTATATAAAATCTCGTGACTATCAAAATCTAATGTAGAAGTACCCTGGCTCGTACTCGTCTGCCAGTTGATACCAAGCGCTTTGAGCTGTTCCACTTTTACTGCTTGTAAATCTTTTTTCAGGCTCACATCGGAATAAGCAGCAAGCGTGAGCGGCTGTGGCATAGCTTCGGTATCTGTAAATTGGTTGTTGAGTAAGTAACGGTTAGAGGCTCCAATAAAAGGAGGAATAGTGTTGGTGCGATGCAGATGATCCACCACGTCTATAAAGTCATCTAAGGGAATCTGATCTAGAATAACACCACTTAGCGGCAATTTCTTGTGCTTCACTAGATGGGTGATGTCCTGTAAATCAGTAGGCAAAGGCTGCCAAACCAGCAACTGCTGAATTTTTTGCGTAGTACTAAGACTAGCCAAAACAGAGTCGGCCTGCTGTGCCAAAACAGGATCAACAAAAGCAGCCTGATGAGCATATACTTTTTCTTCCGCCGGCTCACAAGCAAATAGCAGTGCCCCAAGCAAATGGAGCAAGATAACATTCAAACGCATAGTGTTTCATCGATTTTGGCCCTGTAGGGGGTATAGGACAATTACATAATCAATAATGCTGTTCAGCTAGTATTCGTTCCGAAAAAAAGTGAGAAGACTAAATTTTTTAGGGTAAAATGTCGCTTTGGCGAAATATAAAAAAATAACCTGGCACGTGCCTAGTGGATTCGCAATCCGCGAGGTATTATTTTATTGTCAATAAAATTTATTGGAGCTGCTTCAGTGCTGCTTCAAGGGTTTGTACGGGTAGTTGGCACACATTGTTGCGGCAAACATAGATATAGGTTTCTCCAACTTGCAATTTTCCCTGTAGGAGGGCCAAGTCTCCTTCCGTTGCACCCCCCAGGTATAGGGCATTGGGTAAGAAAACACCTGCAAGAGCTGCTTGGAGTTGCTCATAGTCCGCTCCAACAATGGCAACCTCATAGAGGGGATAAGCCAGGGTAGCATAGGCTTGCGCCCAATTGGAGTAATAAGAAGGCTGCTCGGTTTGTCGTAGGGTGGGAGTGAGGGTTTGTACCATGCGCAGGGCCTGTTCTTTCCAAGTTTTATTGTAGGTAATAGTACCTAACTGCTGTAGTGCAATAGCCATCGCTGAGTTGGAGCTAGAGATCACATTATCGGTCAGCTCCATCTTTCGGGTGATGAGTGGTGGGTCAAGGTCAGAGGTGTAAAAGTAGAGGCCCGATGTAGGATCAGCAAAATGGATTTGTACATGCTCGGCTAGCTGGTTGGCCTTCTCCAGCCATGTACTATCAAAACTCACTTGGTAAAGCGCTACAAACGCTTGGATGAGAAAAGCATAATCATCCAAAAAAGCATTGATGACTGATTTCCCATCTTTGTGGTTGCGTAGCAGACTACCATCGGGCTGCATCATTTCGCGCTCCAAGAAGGTAGCATTTTTGATAGCAAGCGCTAAGTACTTTCGGTTCCCCAGCGCTTTGTAGGCATCAATTAAGCCTAGGAGCATCAGGGCATTCCAGGAAGTCAAGATTTTATCATCCAAGCCAGGGCGAATCCTGCTGGCGCGCGCCTCGAAGAGGATGGATTTAGCGGAAGCTAAACGACTTTTGACTTCAGCGACAGAAAGTTTGGAGTCGGCAGCAGCAGTTTCTAGGCTCATTACCTGGTTCAGAATGGTGTGCCCTTCCCAGTTGCCACGTTTACTAACGTCATACACCTTCTTAAACAGCTCGCGGGTGCGTTCATCGTCCAGTAAACTATCAATAGTTGATGCTTTCCAGATATAAAAAAGGCCTTCTTCGCCTTCACTATCTGCATCCAATGAGGAATAGAAGCCCCCATCGGGATCGCTCAATTCGCGTTCTACAAATTGGATGCTTTCTTCTACTACGGTTTGGTAAAATTCATTTTGCGTAAGCTGATGCGCCTGGCTGTAAAGACTGATGAGTTGAGCATTATCATAGAGCATTTTCTCAAAATGAGGCACTAGCCAGCGGCTATCAGTAGAATATCGGGCAAAACCACCCCCTAACTGATCGTACAAGCCGCCTTTTGCCATCTTTTCCAGGCTCAGCTCCACTACTTCCAACGCATCTACACTTTTGGTGAGATGATGATAATATAGCAAAAACTCATACTGATTAGGCAAAGGAAATTTAGGCGCGCCTTTGCGACCACCATATTTCTTATCGGTGCTTTTAATTAGCTTTTCAGCTAAATCATCCAGTAAGCTTTTTTCAAAGCTCAGCTCTGTAGTAGGTGGGCTGATTTGTTCTGCTTCCGCAATGCCCTGATTTACCCGGGCTGCAAATTGGGTAAGTTCTTCCTTTTCGTCTTGGTAGGTTTGGACAAAATACTGTAGAATCTCCTTCCACTGCTTATTTGGGAAATAAGTGCCAACCCATACTGGGCGGCCATCAGGCAGTGCTATAGCATTTAGGGGCCACCCACACCCACGCTCTGATAAAAGCTGGCAAGCAGTCATGTATACATTGTCGACATCTGGCCGCTCTTCCCGATCCACTTTGATGCTCACAAAGTGCTCGTTCATCACCCTGGCGACCGTCGTGTCTTCAAAAGATTCGTGCTCCATCACATGGCACCAATGGCAAGCGGCATAGCCAACGCTAATGATAATGGGTTTGTCCTCTTGTTTAGCTTTTTCCAGTGCTTGCTGCCCCCAAGGAAACCAATCCACCGGATTGTGTGCATGTTGTAGTAGATAAGGGCTACTCTCATCGACTAGGGCATTAGTGTAAGTTGGGGAAACGTCTTCTGCGCTTGTTTTGGGAGCAGTACAACTTAAAGCGCTCAGTAGAAGCAGAGAAAGATTACACACTATCGATAAATGCTTGATGCGATGCATTGCCTTGATCTTTTAGAAAAGCCAGATAATCACCAGAGGTGATTTGCACTAACTGTTGGGTGGATTGCTGAAAAACATAGACCCATGCTTGATAGATTATACCTCGATGCGTGACAGGGCATAATGTACGCAAATATTCATTCTTATCCTTGGGGAAACTAGATGAAATGCCTTCATAGGTATCGAGAACGGAAAGGACTTGAGTTAGATTTTCAAGTTGATACAAATGGCCGTGTACAACGTCAGCGGCATGCTGGTCAAATACCGCTCCAGGATAGCTCCCCAGATCGTACAAATATCCCTGCATTTGGGCTTGACCCAACAACTCGCTATTTGCTTTCAAGAAGGTGGCAATCTTCGATTGGATATCATCCATGAGGGTGCCGTAAACAAAAAGATAATTTTCCATCTGGGGAACTCTTTATTTGGTGTATGACGTTGAGGGAATGTCAGGCAATAGTACAGAATTTAGCAATAAATAAAATTTGGGTTTTGGACTCCAAGCCCATTGTTTATTAAAAGTCATATGGGTGTTAAATTGACATTAATTTTGCTTTAAATGTTTATAGTTGCAACTGATTTGGCAGTATAATTCTTTAGATTTAGCAAAACTTTTTTAAAATGAAACGAGCATGATCTTATTTAATCATAATATCACGCAAGAGAATGATTAAAAAAGATTATGCGAGAGCGCAGCGGTTACATGGGTGCAAAAATTTTTCTGCATCCTGCTTCGCTTGCAGAAAAATTTTAAACACATGAATTGGAGAAGATTAAACGGGCAACGCATTGAGCTTCCTATCAAAGAAGCCGTAGAGCAAACTATCCTTCGAGAAAAAGAAGCAGGCCATCGTCTTAAGGTCTGTATCGGATCAGATTCACAAGTACGAAGCAGCGTCATCGAGTTTGCTACTGTAATCGTATTCTTGCGCGAAAAGAAGGGTGGTTTTATGTTCATTCAAAACAGCAAGAGTGAGCAAAAAATGGGCCTTCGCGAGCGCATGATCGCCGAAGTAGCAAAATCGGTAGAAATCGCCTACGCGCTATGTGATTTGCTAGACAAACACAATGTAGAGCTCGAAGTACACGCCGATATCAATACCGACCCACATTTCCAATCTAACCAAGCTCTAAAAGAAGCAATGGGTTACATCCTGGGAATGGGCTTTGTCTTCAAAGGAGCAACAAAATCTTACTCGCAAGTTTTCAACAACTTCATTGACTGTCTGATAACTTAAAAATTACAGCAGAGAGGTACAAAGACACTGAGATACTCAAATTTCTG
>JBCCRH010000360.1:0-6456 GCA_039208045.1 Bacteroidota bacterium | reverse complement strand
TTAGCTGCTGGTGGCTGCCCAGTTGCCGATACGGATCAGGATGGTATTTTGGATAATTTTGATAAATGCCCAGGTGTGTTTGGCTTAGCCATATTTGAAGGCTGCCCCGATACGGATGGTGATGGTATTGAAGATGCCAAGGATAAATGCCCTGATGTTTTCGGTGATTTCGATGCACAAGGGTGTCCCCTCACCGAGGCCCCTGAAGAGCTACTCACCCGCTTCCAATCGCTGTCAATCTTTTTTGGAAAGGATAGCTATAGTATTGCATTAGAATACTATCAAGATTTACAAGAGGTGGCTTCCTTCTTGGAGAAATACCCCGATTATTTCCTTACGGTAAATGGCTTTGCCGATAGTGCAGAAGGTAAAGATCGTGGCCGTCGATGGCTGGCTCAAAAAAGAGCACAGTCGATCGCTCAATTTTTGCGTTCAGAGGGGGTAGGTACCGCTCAGCTCCAATCTAAAGGGATGGGGGTAGACCGCCAATCTGCCATTGTCGATTACCGACGCAGGGTTGATTTTGTGCTGGAAAAACGTAAGGTGAAACCTTAGTTTATCAAATTAATCAACGTCCGATAGTCGTCAAAGGGCGCATCTTCACTTTTCATTTCTAGAACATCGAGCAAGTCTGCTCCGTATAATTCATCTAGCTCTTGCTGCGTTTGGGTACAACGAATTTCGATAGCTCCCTCTCGTACCTGCTGCATCCGCCATTGAAAAGTAGCGCCCATTCGATCCCAGATACGTTGGTTGACCTCTTGGTGATCCACTTCTTTAGAAACTGATCGGATACCACGAAAGGCCAGCTCATTGCGCGCAATCATCTTCCCACTTTCCATAATGAAATAGGCTGTATGTGCCCAGTCGCTCGTCCCTGCCAATAATTTTGCGTAAAGCACCAACTGTAAATCTTCCTCATTGCGAATCATCTGCTCTCGAAATCTCGCCCCTCTCCATTTCAGATCGATTACTGCTCGCTCCTCTCCGCGTTTGAGCAAAAGGTCGGCCCTAGCTTTGATCGTAATCCCCCAGTGGGTTGCTTCGAGTGGCACCTCTACTCCTTCGACCGTCCAACCATTTTGCTGAATCAATTCGACCAAGCTCCATGCTGAAAATTTAAGCCGTTGAATAAAACCCACCCGCTCGGGCTCTCGACCATACATCAGCAGCACCGCCCCCTCTCGCTCTAGCAACTGGCGCTGCACCGAGTCGATCCACTGAGCCACCTCTTCCTTGCTCATCGTATAAATATCTTCTTGCAGCAGGCCTTCGAAGAAGCGATGCGACAAATTGCCCATCAAAGTTTGATCAGGTACCACACTCAAAATGGGGGACTTTTGCAAGCGGATTTTGTGCTTAAACACCCATTTGTACGGATAGTAAAACATAGACGATAGGCTGCTAAAGGTTTCGGCTGTCCGCTCGCCCAAACGTTGGCTATCATCAAGCGTGATGAACGATTTGGGTTTACCCAATTGATAAGAGGTAAGTGCTTTTTTGGTCGGCAGCTGAAAGTGCTGTTGCCAGGTAGCACGCGTAGAAGGCTTGTCTAAGTGCCACTCACACTGCTCTAATCCTTCAAAATTAGCTTCCAAATCGCTCAGTAAAGGGTGCGCAAAGACCGTCTGCCCATTCACCTGCTCGGGTATAACAAGCACCAAGCGATTCGTAGTGCTTAGGATAGCTTGCTTGCGCTGCCAAATAAGCAGAGCATTCTCCGAAACCGGAGTGGATAGCTCGCACCCTTGCTGCGCTAGATAGGTTCGCTCCACGCCATACCACCTGGAAAAGAAGTGATCGGGCTCTGCTTGTGAGAAATTCCACCACAGTAAGTCGGGTATGGTTTGCACAAAGGCAGTGGAGTGATGTACGTAGGGCAAGTGCCCTTTTTGTGGCGGCGTCACCTGTGCTGGTGCTGCTTCGTAAATGGTACGCACAATCCGCTCTAGCTCTAAATGCGTCAATTCTGCCTCGGGTAGCGCTTGTAGCAATTCGCATATTTTCCGCGCTTGCTCACTTAGCACTAGCAAAGAAGCATTCTCGCTATTTTGCTCTTCATACAGCTCAAAGGCCCAACTGCGGAGCCGTTGGAAGATACCCAACACTTCCGTTTTGGGCGCTTTTTGCTGGATATCATAGCGATTGCGGTCAAACCAGAAGCTATACTGTTCTTGTATAGCTGTTACTGCTATGCCCTTTTTGATCGCCGCTCGCTCTCTAAGCTCCCCAAAATAACGGCCGATCATTTTTCGCCACCCTTCTCCTTTTAGCCCTGGTGTTTGTGCGATCTGGGTCGCAATACGATAGCTCAGCTCATCCTCTAAAGGCTTAATACTTAAGGAGACAAACTCCATTACTTTGTAGGGATCCAGCGGTTTCCAGAGGAAAGTGGTTACCAATTTTAGGACTTGTAGGCTGGGGCGTGCTAGTGAAGTGGGGGCTATGCCCAAGCTGGGCAATCCTTCTTGTACCAGTGCATTATCGAGGGTCTGGCTCTTATCAGGTATTAGACAAACTGGCCGAAAAGAAGGGTTTTGCTGAAATAGCTGAGCTAAAAAAGTAGCCAGGTCCGTTTCGCGTTTTGCGCAAAGCAGCAGTAAACTTCCATCGCCTTGCAGCGCTTGCTTTTGGTGGGTATCTGAAGGCGGGCTAGTGAGTGCTTCTTTTAAGCGCCCCAAATCAGTGGTCTCAACATTATGCGATATATCTATGGCTTCGATCTGTACCCCCTTGCGTTTCAAAATAGTAATTAAGCGCTGCCACACCGGAGGTAACAGCTCTACTGGCTCTCTATGGATCAAGCGTTGAAGTGGCAACTCCCGATCTGGCAGTACCTCTAGTACCGCATGCATGCGATCGGCCCATCCCATTGCAATTTGTCCAGCTTCAGAAGATCGTATGCTTACTTCGACGGCAGCTAATACTTGTAGTCGACTAGGCAGTGTATTGCTGAAGCTAAAGTCCCATCCTGCCAGCAAGAGTTCATCTCGACGCTGCAACAGATCAATGGCTGTTGCAAATTGATCGGCTTCGAAGGCTTTCGCGAAAAAAGTAGCTGGGTGTTCGTGAAGGTAGGTTCTCAAAAATTGCCGATATTGTTCTACACGCAGGTATTCATTGTCCGGCGAGTGGCCAATCAAGCCTAAGTGGGCCTCTAAGAAGTACAAAAAGCTCTGCGGCCCAAAATATTGGATGCCGCCTTTAGGCACTTGAATACTTGATTCAGGATAGACGCGGTCATCAAAATTAAGGCCAAAATAGACGGTCATAGCTTAGGCATTATTAACAAATTCTAGCATACTCTAATTAACAAAACTTTTATGAAAACTAAGACTACCATTTTCACGCTACTCAGTTTGTTTTTGCTGAGTAGCACCCCAAGCTTTGGGTTGGTTATTGCTCCTGCAAAAAGCGTAGCGCACACTACTATGGAGCAAATGACCCCTAAGGAGCAAAAGAAAAAGGAGAAGCGCAAAAAGCGGTTCCATAAAAAATTGAAAAAGATCAAGAAGAAACTAGCTAAACTGAAAGGGAAGCGCAAACCCAACAGAACCAAACAGATATGGACTACTATTGGCTTATTGATTTTGCTAGCCCTAGTAATTGCACTCATAGCTGCTGCTGTTCAAGTGGGAGGCCTTGCTGGAATAGTGACATTGTTAATCGGAATACTGCTGCTGCTCATTATTCTGGTTGGAGGTGCTATGAAACAAGCAAATCAAACAGCTACGCTTCTTTAGAGGCCTCTTCTTTCGCTCTTAGCCAGGTAATTTTCGAATCTGATTTCCGTTACATAGTAACTTTTGTTTTTTAAAAACTCTAAATCCTTTAATTACTATGCGAAGTACGTTTTCCATTTTCACCCTACTGATTTTATTTCTCATCAGCTTTGCGCATCCAGCGGAAGCGGTGGTGCGCCCTAATCCCAATGCAGCGTTTGATGCTATTTTTGGCGACACTGCCGATGAAAAAATGGCGGAGATGAGCGCCAAGGAGCGAAAACGTTTTGTGAAGAAGCGAGCGAAGCTGAAGAAGAAGCTAGATAAGCTGAAGAAGAAAACCAGTAAGCAGCGAAGAGGGGGCGATGTATGGGACAATAGCAAGTTTAGGCTTGGCCTCTTGCTAATCTTAGCAGCAATTGCTATTGCGCTGCTTTCCCTACTTATTTTGGGTGGCTTTCTCGGATTTATTGCGGGTTTGGTTGGCCTGGGTGGCGTTATAATGCTGATATGGGGGTTAGTAGAATATTCTGGGTGATGCTTACCCCCCCGTTTCTGTACGAAGCGTCTTGATTTGGCTATTCCAAAGTGCCGTTTGATCTTCTGTTTCATCGGCATCACAATAGTCAGTGATGATCAAAATAGTTTCCCCTGTTACTGGCGAGCGCGATACTGAAAAATCAAGGTACTCGCCCTCTTCAGCATCTTCCCATTCGAAACGTACCCGTTCGTCCTCTATATCTTCTATAAGAAGGGCAACCTCTTCCGAACCATCCCAGACAAAAGTATAGGCATTATCCTGAATATCCACTTCATCACAAAACCATCTGATGAGACAATCTGGCGTTGTGAAAAACTTGTACAGAATGGTAGGCGAAGCACGAAAAATGAATTCAAGTTCAATGGATACTCGTTCCATAAAAAGGGTTTAAGATTCAAGAGATGTACACGCATCCCCGCGCTGCAATAAAAAATAAAAAAATCATTTTTCCAAAAAAACGATTACTTTATGCGAATATCAAAAAAATATTTTGCCATCCTTTTTCGTTTACTCCCCTTGTCTCAATCTATTATTCTGCAAATCAATTAAATAGCCACCAAAAAAAAGGTGAACCTACTCTTGAACCAAACCTACACCAAGCGTTGCTGATGATCGACCTGTGAAAAGCTTGACAGATAGTACAAATTGGTGTATTTTTGTGAGCTGTAAATCTAACGGTAAAGGGGCTCAAACACATAACACAACCAATCAAATGCGACTATTGCAAAATGCACATGCAATTCTCCCCTTTAAGTCATGCACAGTTGCAAATGAGGTACTACCTTATCGAATTTAATAAACAAAAAATATAGATGAGACAACTTAAGATCACTAAGTCAATTACCAATCGCGAAAGTCAATCGCTAGAAAAGTATTTACAAGAAATTGGAAAAGTTGATCTTTTAACTCCCGAGGAAGAAGTAGACCTCGCCAAAAGAATTAAGCAAGGTGACCAGGCAGCACTTGAAAAACTAACAAAAGCCAACTTGCGTTTTGTAGTTTCCGTTGCCAAGCAATACCAAAATCAAGGTTTGTCCCTTAGTGACTTGATCAATGAAGGAAATTTAGGGTTGATCAAAGCAGCACAGCGTTTTGATGAAACACGTGGTTTCAAATTTATCTCTTATGCGGTATGGTGGATTCGCCAGTCTATCCTACAAGCGCTTGCTGAGCAATCGCGTATCGTCCGCTTACCACTAAATAAGGTAGGCTCTTTAAACAAAATCAATAAGGCATTTTCAGAGCTCGAACAAGAATTTGAGCGCGAACCTTCTTCGGATGAATTGGCAGAAATGCTAGATATTCCAACAGAAGAGGTAGAAACCACGCTGGGTGTAGCAGCTCGCCACGTATCGATGGATGCGCCATTCGTAGAAGGCGAAGATAACTCACTGCTAGATGTACTTGAAAATAGTAGCACGCCCAAAACCGATCAAGAACTCGACTATAACCAGTCGCTACGCCGCGAAATAGAGCGTTCGCTCAGTACACTAACAGAGCGCCAATGCGATGTCATTAAGCTATATTTTGGTATTGGTGTGGAGCACCCTATGTCGTTGGAGGATATCGGAGAGAAATTTGGATTGACTCGCGAGCGGGTGCGCCAAATTAAAGATAAAGCGATCAACAAGCTTCGCTCCGCGAACCGTAGTAAGCTATTGAAAAACTACTTGGGTTCTTAATTAAGTAACAGCCTACTGAACTATAAACAGAAAGGGATCGATTAGCATTTTGCGATAATCGATCCCTTTTTTTATTGCTCCACTACGACTCCCCTACCCCTTTGCTTCTTCTGCTTCGCGCAAAATACTTACTGGCCGGTTGATACTTTCCTCCAAAGAAATAAAGGTTTCTGTGCGCTGAATGCCATTGATATGCTGAATCTTATCGTGCAGCACCTCCCGCAGGTGATTAGTATCTCTACAGACTATTTTAGCAAAAATATTGTACAGCCCGGTGGTGTAGTGCGCGCCTACAATTTCGGGAATGGAGGCTAGTTCTTTAGCTACGTCTTCGTAAAGCGAGCTTTTATCCAGGTAGATGCCCAAAAAGGCACTAATATCGTAGCCCAATTCGCCATAATCAACCGATAGGTGATAGCCGTTAACAATCCCTGATTCCTCTAACTTCTTCATTCTCACATGAATAGTTCCACCTGAAACGAACAGCTGTTTGGCGATCTCCGTATAAGGA
>JBCCRH010000359.1:0-6465 GCA_039208045.1 Bacteroidota bacterium | reverse complement strand
GAAGATCAGTTTCCCAAGCTGATCGTGTATGATAATTTCTTTGATTGGTACTGCTGCCTGGAGATGAATCCAATGGCTAGCTGGATTAGGATAAATCTGAATGTGTGCGTTAGGGGCGTAATGTGTGCTAACCAAGCCGCAATCAAAAGAAGGAGCGATGCCGGGTAGCATGGCTCCTGTGGCCTGAAACTGGTCTAGCTCGGCAGCAATACTATCAATACAAGCATATTTAATGTTGAAGCTATAGAACAGTGAAAAGAGCTGACTCACTGTGCCATTCTGTATGTTTAACGTGTCCAGCTTAGTAAGCCCTTCAATTCTAAGGATTTCGGTGATACCCGGGAGGTTCGAAATATCAATGACCCTCAATGCTACTCCATCACTAATCCACAGCGAGTGCAAGCTGTCAAGCTGTAGTTGACTAATGCTAGTCAGCTCATCTAAGGATATTACTTTCAGGTATTTCAAATTTGGAAAAGCATTCAAGTCTGCTAGGGACTGAATATGGTAGCTATTGCTAAGATCATTTAACTGAAGATAGTGTATGTTTTCGGCTTCCTCCTGTTGGATAATTTGATCTCCGTTCGTATCTACACGGAGGTCATTGGAGAAAGAGACTCCATTATATGCAGTATCTATACAAACTTGTTCGATGAAGTAGCGCTTTAGCTCTGCATCCTGAAAGTTTACGATTTGACTTCGTCCAATAGTAGCTGTGCTAAGGACTAAGAAGAGGCAGTAGAACGTACTTTTTGTATTCATACTGCTCAAAATAATGAAGTTTGGTGATTACTCCCGCAGCATTTCCCTCAAAAAACCGGTTATCATCAGTTGTAAACTAAAGATAATGGCAAATACGCCAGGCATGATAAAGCGTAGGGTATAACTCGGATCGAGATCGGAGAAGCCCGTGCCTTGCCAAAAAATGAAACTGTAGAGAATAAGCCCTAAGCCTAGAAGCAGCAGCACTCCACCAATGATCAAGCTATTTTCAAATTGAAAGAGCTTGTCCAATACAGGTGGTTTGGCTGCAGGAGGGAGGTAGCCCCTCGTCACACCGTACG
Organism: Bacteroidota bacterium; assembly: GCA_039208045.1. Lineage (GTDB taxonomy): Bacteria > Bacteroidota > Bacteroidia > Chitinophagales > Saprospiraceae > JBCCRH01. The sequence continues at coordinate 5,401 of JBCCRH010000359.1, read as the reverse complement.
CTTTTGCAAAAAAGTAAACACTGATGAGCTGAAAGCCTGCAAAGCAGGTAGCAAACGCTAAGAGTAAGGTATGTACATCAAAGCGGAGGTTGCCTACTGACAAACTTCCAGGAAGCAATGTAAGTGATAGAATGAGGCCTAATGCAAAAATAAAGAGCCCTGGATAGAGCAAGGACCAAGCAGGGCTATACACCAACAAAAACTTGAGGTGGCGCCAGCCATCACGCCAGGTATTGAGGTGAGGCGGGCGGTCGCGGCCATCGGGCGATAGGGTAGTGGGGACCTCTTGGATATCGAAATCGGCAAGTGCTGATTTGACGACCATCTCGCTGGCAAACTCCATGCCCGGCGTTTTGAGTCCCAGGCTAAGGATACGCTCTCGGTTGAAGCCGCGCAGGCCACAGTGGAAATCACCAACTGGAATATTGAAAAATAAGCGTCCAATAAAGCTTAGTACAGGATTGCCTAAGTACTTGTGTAAGAAAGGCATAGCACCCTTTTGGATACCCCCTTTGAAGCGATTACCCATCACTAAGTCTGCCCCTTTACGTAAGTTATCCACAAAGGGCTGTAGCCCCAAAAAATTATAGCTATCGTCTGCATCACCCATAATGACATACTTGCCCTTGGCGGCATTAATACCACCAATAAGGGCACTACCATAGCCTTTTTGTGTGACGTGTACCACGCGCGCACCTGCCGCTTCCGCCAATGCTACCGAACGATCTGTACTGCCATTATCCGCAATTAATACTTCCCCATGCACATTCGATTCTTGGAGGTAGGTAGTGGCCTTTTTGATACAAGTCTCAATGGTCAGCTCTTCGTTGAGGCAGGGCATTAAGACGGTAAGTTCAAACTGCTCAGGCATAGTTAGATAGTTTTTTAATCCAGTTTTCGATAGGGCTAATATTCCAGACCAAGAAAAAGAGTGGGAGCAAAATAACAAATACTACCCGGCATTGATAGCGATCAAATACACCCGAAAGTATACCGCAGACGGCTGCATTGGCCAATAGCATCACTAGCACAAATAGCGTCAAGTTGCGCAAGCCCCCATAGTTGTTTTTTCCCAAGATGATCAGCACTGCAAGTGTGAGTGCCATACCTATCAAGTATCGGTGGTGTTGATCGAGTATACTAAACTCCAATTCTTCTCGCTGCTGCAACGCCCAAAAGTACAATCGTTCTTGCTCTGGAAAGAAGGCCTTAATAGCGGCATGAGGTGCGGAATTCTCTCCATTTTTCCAAGTAGTATCCCCCACGGTATAGCTAAAAAACTGTTCCATCGTCGCTTCGAGCGAGCGCAGGATCAGCTGTCCCCAATAGCGCGGACTGGTGACAATGTTTCGTATAATTTCGTCGTACTCTTCTTTATTGGCATCCCAACCACCGGTTTTGTAGAGTGGACTTTCGTCAAAATTCCAGAGGAAGTTGGCGCGTGGGATGGCGTCTTTATATTCGCAAAACTTATAGTCTTTGGTATCGCAGTGGTCATCTAAGTATTGATCGACCAGGCCCCAATCAACCATGCGATTCATGAGGAAAACATGGGAGGCTTTTGAAGTAACAAAGCCTCCTCCGCTAAGCCAGTGCGCGGTGGGGATGGCGAATTGGGCAATTAGTAGGCAAGCAAGTACTGCTCCTAATTTTAAGGCCACTGCTTTTGAGCGTATCGCCCCTTTTTGCTTCCACCAAAGAATGGCGAGTAGCACAAAGGCACTCCACAAAATAAAGTTATGTGAATTGTGCATAACTAAGCTGAGTATCAGCAGCACGGTACTACTCCAAAAATGCCAGCGGCTCAGATTTTTTGCAAATAGTAACAGCCCTACTGCCAGGATACTCGTACTTGCAAAACTATCTGGAATGAGCTGACTCGTTTGAATAGACGCTCCAGTGAAAAAAGTCAGTATCCCAACCAATATTAGGAATTGTACTCGCTGGTACTGTTTTGCTCCAAAATACCACACCCATAGCCAGATCAGGTAGGCCATGATGAGCGCCTGAAAAAATAGCGCTAGATAAAGGCTTTCAGCCAAACTGAGGTGCCGCACAAACCACCCATAAAAAATGGGCCGATCAGCAGGCGGCTCGTTATTGAAGCCAGAAAAGAGATACGTTCCGGTATCCGGGAAGACGAGCGGAAAGCGGTTGTAGAATGCCCAAAAATTGAGCAATAAACTAGCAAAAAATAGCGCGCCAATGTTTTTCCACTTTTCTACTTGCAGCATCGATAGTGGTTCTGTTTGTTGTTGCTACAAAGATGGCTAAAGCGGGTGGGTTTTCAAAACTTGGGCTAGTTTTCTGAATCGAGTAGTTTGACTAGTGCTCTTCTTAACTCTTTTTTATCAGGCAAATGAAGCTGATATTTGCTGACAAATAGTTGGTTAGCTATATGTTCTGTAGCATATTCCATTAAGATGTCATCCTTATACGCGCCAAGAACAATTCCAATAGGCTCGTTATCTCCTTCTGTATTTTCTTCCTTCCTGAAGTAGTTCAGGTACAGATTCATTTGGCCAATATCTTGATGGGTGATTTCGCCACGTTTTAATTCAATAAGAACAAAGCATTTTAAGATTCTATGGTAAAAGACTAGATCCACATAAAAGTGCCTATTGGCAATACTGATTCGGTATTGTTGTTTGATAAAAGCGAAGCCTTTGCCAAGTTCTAGTAGGAAGATTTGAAGATTTTTGATTAAGCGTTCCTCAAGGTCCCCTTCAAGATATTTTTCTTGCTCGGGTAAGCCGAGAAACTCAAATACATAAGGGTCTTTAATAATGTCCTCGGGATGTTGAATCTCAAGCCCATCTTTTGCAATGCTTAACACACCTGGTTTATCTTTACTGAGAGCTAGTCTTTGAAAAAGGCTACTTTTCATTTGCCGCTTTAGCTCTCTAACACTCCAATTTTCGATTTCGCTTTGTCTCAGATAAAAAGAACGCTCTAGCTCATCATCTAGCTTTAATAACTCAAGATAATGACTCCAACTTAATTTATTTGAGATAGAATTTCTTTCAGGAAAAGCTAGAAAAAGCTTTCTCATGTAAATTAAGTTAGATCGACTAAAACCTCTACCGTATTTTTGAGTGAGATCATTTGACAGTTTTTCCAATAAACTATCTCCGTAGGTGGCCTTACTACTACCTTTTTGTTCAAACTCTACAATGTTTCGCCCTAAGAGCCAGTACGTATCAAGCAGAGCTCGATTAATTGCTTTTATAGCTTCTTCTTTTCCGCCTAAGAGCAGCTGATCAATTTCATTAATCAGCAATTGATAGGATTCAATCTTTCGACTCATATCTAGCATTGAAAATTTAAACATAGATCAAAGCATTATAATGAAAGATACTAGCTTTTATGGAGACTAACCATTATTTGATTAGGTTTTTTACTGATTAAAACTTTTTGATTACAGGTTAAAAGGATTTTGAAAACGGGAGACGCGTCTCCCATTTTCAAAATCCTTTACTACTTTTGTCTAACTTGCACAAAAAAGAACAACAGTTGGAAACCTATATCGCACTACTACGAGGCATCAATGTCAGCGGGAAAAATAAATTACCGATGGCGGAGCTACGGGCTTTGGCGGAGTCATTGGGCTATCGTTCGGTGAAAACTTACATTCAGAGTGGGAATTTGCTGTTTCAGTATGCTGATGTGCCTGCTACTGACTTGTCTAATCAGCTAAAGGATGCCATAAAAGGACAATTTGACTATGAGGTACCTGTGCTGACGCTTTCGCGAAATGAGCTGGAGCGTATTGTCGTAGCAAACCCGTTTTTAGTGGATGCAACGCCTGAGATTAAAAGTCTGCATGTTACGCTTTTGGATCAATTGCCTGATGCTGATCTGCTTGCTGCGATCAAAGCGAAGGATTTTGGTGCTGACCAATTTGAGGTAGTAGAGCGATCTATCTATTTGCATTGCTCGAATGGTTATGGGCGTACTAAGCTTACCAATACCTTTTTTGAGCGAAAGCTGAAGGTGCAAGCTACGACTCGGAATTGGAAAACGATGTTGAAGGTGCAGGAGATGAGTGGTGCAGCTTAGAGGACTAGCGATGTGGAGCAGTGGCAGCCGTAGGCTGACAGACCCACTCAGGCCTTAGACTGAGTGGGGCCGAGCCGCCTTAAGCGGAGAGCTGCGTAACGTAGCGCCAGCGTTTAGCTGGAGGCCCCAAATAATTCTAATTGATACCCAGTACCTTCTGTACTTCGCTCTTAAAGCTCCGCCCGATGGGCAGCTCCTGTTGCATGATATCGATGGCGCTGGGACTAAAAGCTTCGATTTTTTCGATGGCAATGATGAAGGAGCGGTGGATGCGCAGAAACTGATCGTCGGGCAGCTTTTGTTCGAGGTAGCTAATTTTTTGCTTAGTAACGATCCGCTTTTCTTTGGTGTGAATGATGACGTAATCCTTTAGGCTTTCGATGTAGTAAATGGCTCGGAGGTAGATTTTTACCATTTTTTTGTCGCACTTGACGTAGATAAACTGTTGTCGATCAATAGGGAGCGATTCTTCGGTTTGTACAGTAGGTACGATCGGTGGAGTGGACGCATTGGGCTGAAGGATTTCCATGGCCTTGCGCACGGCTTTAAGGAAGCGGCCGAACGAGATGGGTTTAAGTAGGTAATCGATGGCATCTACGTCGAAGGCTTCGATGGCGTAGTCGCGATAGGCCGTGGTGAAGATGACTTTGGGTGGATTTTGGAGGGTTTGTAAAAATTCAATGCCATTGAGCTTCGGCATTTGGATGTCCAAGAAAACTAAATCGATGCCACCCTTTTGCACTTGTTCGAAGGCTTGTACTGCATTGATACAAGTACCGACAATTTCCAGGCCTTCCACCCGCTGCACAAAAGCACGAATCACATCGATAGCCAAAGGCTCATCATCTACTAACAAACATCGTATTTTATGGGAGTTATCTGTTGCCATATGGTACCGCTATGTATCGAGCTCAATCTTGAGCACAATCATAAAGGTATCTTCTTCATCAAAGACTTGCAAATCGTAGCGGTTGGCATAGATCAGATCGAGGCGGCGGCGTACATTTTTTAGGCCAATTCCCTTGGTGTAGCCAGCATCGGCGTACGGATCATCGTCAGTTTTGCTATTTTCTACCCTAAAGGTGAGGCGGTTGTCTTTTACCTGAAGGTCAATGCTGATAAAGGTATTTTCTAGATTCTTGGAAATGCCATGTTTGAAGGCATTCTCAATAAAAGGCAGCAAGACTAGTGGTGGGACCTGCTTAGTATGATAATCCCCTGAGGCTGAGAAATTGACTTCTAAGCGATTACCATAGCGCAATTGCTCTAAGCCAATCACATTATGTACCTGCTTGATCTCCTTGCTCAATGGGATGCGCGGCACATTGCACTCATAAAGCAT
>JBCCRH010000358.1:0-6528 GCA_039208045.1 Bacteroidota bacterium | reverse complement strand
TTTCCGGTCAATTTGGTGGTTTGTGATCCTATTTTGCCGTTTTAGAGAGATTTCGGAAAGACTACCTTCCGGATTTATGGAGGCGGTAAACAGATGGAAAATTCCGGATGTTTTACCGTCCGCTTTTCTGGTCCAGCTCGAACCATCATTAGCGAAATATCATAATAACATTCCACCCCTAAATCATTAAGAACATCAGTGACTTCCTCCATTCCCCCACTCTCCGCATGAGCCTTAACTAAGTCTTCCCAATGAGATATTATTACCTGCCTCCAAACAGCTTTAGCTAAGTACCCGATAACTTTTCCAGCCTGCTTTTCCGCTGCAATTTTCTCATCCGACATAGCTGCTTCAAGCTGTGCATCCGTTGTCAAATACTCTCTCTCCAACCCGCCATTTATCGTAATTTTCTGCTTGCCCTTAAAAGCCTTGGCGTACTCCCTAAAAAGCCTTGAAGATGGGTGTGAATCGTTACGTGATTGCGCAACTTCGCAAAGCAACTGCATTGGTGTACGCCCAGATTTTTTCGCCTGTTTACTACCCGATCCGGTCATCTCTTTAGCCAAATCCCACTTTGCTAAATAGTCTGCCAAATTTCGGTCTTTTTTAACAGCATCATACCGAAAAGCCTTGGAAGAGCATTTACCAAAACCAGCCTTTTCTACCTGTTTAGCCCATAAACTAAAGACTTCCCTAGTAAAAACCTCCATCTGCTTTTCACTACATTTTGCAAAGAAAAGTATGTGTAAATGAGGGTGCCACCCATTCTTACCATGAGTAACTTCTAGTGTTCTAATATCCCCTTTGAAACGACTTAAAATTACTGATGGAATGCTGCGAGCTCGCCCCCGACTTTCTAGCTTCAATGTAGTTTGTTCATTTACCCCAAACTCCCCAGCAATACTATCCTTTCCTATCATCCTCCGATAGTATCTAGACTGCCTTATTTTTCGCATAGAATCAGTAACCAAACCTCTTAAGTCATCCAACTTTTGAAAGGCATGATGAGGAACGGTAAGTGTTACAAATCCTATTCGACAATTATCGGCTAGAGCATTATGTACAATACCCTTTATCGTTCTAGCACGATGCTCCAATATCTTGAACTGGCACACTGGACAACTCCAAACATTTCCACAAGACTGAAGTCCTGAGTAAAATGTGCCATCACTTCCTTCAACTAGAGCAACCGCACTTCCAGACCCTATTATAGCACGCCCACATTGACACTCACGGCCTCCAAGTAATCTCCCTCCAACACGCCTTAATTGACTAAGAGAAGGACGCACAAAATCTTTTTTGGCAACATTTTCCACGAGCGTATCAAGCTCCGGCACCTTTTTACCAGAAACACCCGCTTTAGGAGCTGTATGACAGGTTTTACACATTAAGCAAGTGATGGAGTAGGTGGGACAAATAAAAAACCAGGGGCGCCGAAAGGGATTACCTTTGCAGACGACTCCTGGTCATGTTGTGAGCTGGCAGGGGACGGACCCTCAACACTCCAGCTGCTTCCGTATAAGTCTCGGATTTGACAGGTTTCCAATCCTTCGCACCGAGCCAATTCTTGTCGATGGCCATAGTGGCCAAACGAGTTTTTTCTATCTAATGCGCCCCCATGTATCCTATGGAGCGATTCTGTTTTTGATCCTTTATCAAAGAAATACGTATTTTGCATAGGTGTTGACTTAGACTCAAATGAGCGCTGAGTTAATATTGAGGGTGTGCAGACTTTAAAATCTGCGTTGAACATCTGCTTTCGGAACTGCATTTGATCGGTCGCCAAACCTTTTTGATCAATGCAGGAAAAAAATTGGCCCGTGAGTTTCCCGCTTACGGGCTTTTATTTTTTCGAAGTTATCATTTCATAGCTCTTATTGCCAGCCTTCCGATGATAACAAGTGTGATAGCCCCTATAAGCATCAACAACAAAGTGTTTCTCTCATTACGAGCCGACACGCCATTATTACCTTGAGGACCATGATGTGCGCCATACATAGCCTCTGCGGCTCCGTCTATCGCCTCGCCCTCTCCACCTCCCATAGCATACCCAATAAGGGAAGCTGGCAAGCCAAAGAGCCCTGACGCGAGAAGGGCACCAATACCTTTTTTGGTTTCTCTTCTCATTACACCACTTTTCTCATTTTAGGATAAGGGACTGAATGGGTTTCAAAAGCCTTTTCCCACCCATTTTGATAGCTATTTTTCAGCAAGTCCCCTTGGGTTTGAGGCTTCTTTTCAACGTTTACTTTATCTAGGGCTTCGAAAAGTGAACGCTTAAGCCAAGCTCCTACAATTAATATTGCTAGAGCCATAAATATCCAATTAATCCCCTTAGAACCTACGAGAACTTTACCAACTACTTTTGCACTCATTTAACCATTTTTTTGAAGACATTTTTAGTCTCTTTGTCCAAAAATCCACTCCATCCATTCTCATCAATATTCAATAAAGCAAGAGGTATCACCTTTCCACTCATTTCGATAGCAGGTACTTTCTTTTTGGAGGCATAAGCTTCAATCCCTTTCTTCACTGCATCGAGCTTAGCCTTAGTACCTAAATCAATTACAAGTGCCGTTTCAGGTGGTAATAGCTTTTTCGTCTCCGAGATCTCATTCTCAAAAGAGCTGACCTTTTTCTCTAGCTTCGATATCTGCTTTTTCAGTCTCAGAATCTCAACATTTGCAGCCTCTAAATCACTCTCAGTCTTCATTTTCTTGTCAAGGACACTATTCAATTCAGCCTGTATCCTATCAGAGTTTTTCAACTCATCATTTCCTAAGTCCCTAGCATAATCCTCTAACTCCTTTATCCTTTCATCTCGATCCCTAACCATTTGACGCAAATCAATTAAAATAGAACTAGGATCATCTATTGGACCATCCAATGTACAAAGAACCTTAAAAGGCTGAATACCTGAGCGACCCTCTTCTTCTGGATACCAAGCTTGTGCCCCAGTTACTTTCTCAGGCCCCTGCGTCAAAAGTGCTTCTCCATCAGTCCAATCCAGCACAGGTGCAAGATCCCAGTCATATTCGCTACCAACACTGGGCTTAATAGTGGTCGAAAGAGATGGTTTTCTGTCCCCAAGGAACATAGCTAAGCGTTCCTCGACCATATCCCCCAAAACACTCCCTATTCTATCCAAATCAGAATCATTCAACTTAGACCTTTCATCCAAATCCAAAGCATCAGCTAGGAGCAAATCAGACAAGTATTGAGAAAGATTTTGGCCCCTCCTGATCGCCTGACGCTCTAATTCCCTCTTGACATCCGTGTAAATTCTCCAAGAAATTGTGGACTTTGGACGGGTTAAGTCGTCTGTTCTAATACTCTTTGTTGGTAAATCCATGTCCAAGTATAAGTATTTTCTACGTAATTATTTGTAATAAGCAATCATAAATGTTTGTAGATAAGCATAATAAGTGAATAATATGCTTATTCAACATTACCCAATATCCATCTAAATAGCCCCTCAGTGCCTCCGGCGGGGAAACTCTCTCCTACTTACCGGAAGTAATTTTTATTGTAAAAACCAGTATAAAGCCAAGTTTCTCAACTCTATACCAGCCAGATCCCGCAGCATTCAATATGGTGCTACTGCAGGGATTTTAGTTGAGACAGCAATCCCCCTTCAGAAAGCTTAATGAATCGAACCCAATCAGTTTAGCTGAATCCAAACGGGCCTTATTGGCTCTTTCCTGCCTCAACTTATATTCCTTGTAGTATTGGCGAATTATAGATCGCAGAACAACAAGATCGTTTATCGTTTTTAGCTTCCGCCCTTCTCTCCCATCCTTAACAATAACCATCGAGAGGAAATAAACTACTTCCTCTATCGCCTGATCTATATCTATATAATCGGTAGCAATAATAGCTTCCATAAGGTCTGAAAACTCTGATGCCTTCATCTGTTATATCCATTTTTGGTGTTATCGGCCGGAGCCAAATAAAATGTGAGATAGGGTAGCCAGATCATAGTATTTAGAAAGGCGCCCAAGCCCCTCCCCTATTAGTAAAAAACCAGACCCGTACCCCCGTAACGGGCGTTTATCAGGTAATCTCGGTTACAGTGGGGGAGAGGTTTATTTCCTTGCTCCTAGCCTCCTTTTTCGCTCTACGCTTAGCGTTTTTAGCCTCCCTTTCTTGCGCCTTTTTCCGATGCTTAATACACAGCTTCCTAGCCTCGTCAATCATCTTGACTGATTTCTGCTTAAGTAGTATATCCCAATGAGAAACAGGAACATCTGAACGCTCAGCCAAATCTCTCAAAGAGGCAACTATTTCATTAGCTGTTAGCTCTTCATCCATGCGGTATGAGCCTATATCTGCGCCATTGGCATCAAACCCCATAGCAAGCATATAGCTCCACGGATAAAGCTCTTCATCTTCCTGCCCCAGTTCCGAAGGAGATAATCGAACCAACTTCCTAGGCCTAAATACAGCCCACAACAAAACCATAAGACAAGCTATCTGAGCCGTCATCAATAAAAAGTTGAAGACAATCATAAAATCCAGTACAGCAGATTTTTCGGCCTTAATGCCAGATATCCAAAGTTGGTATCCTCGATAAAGCAGAAATGCCCCACATAGAGCCGCGGCAACAAGGAGTCGAATGATGAAAGCCCGTACGTTTCCATACCGCCCTAAAAACATATCCAGAATCATAATTCTTCTTGGTTACGGTTTTTAGTCTCGATACTAGCAGACGTAATAAATCCAATCACCAAGACGACCAGAGCCGACCAAGTACATCCCTGAATAACAGGATTTCGTGTCGAAATGTGAATCATGCCGGCACCATATATCGAGCCAGCGATAAGAAGAGTGGTAAAAAAGGCAATCAAGCTATTACGCCTGACTTTGCCAGTGTTGTTTTGATTGTTCATTGGTTGGAGTTCAATTAACCGTGAAACATAAAAAAAGCCCTGATGGCTGAACTCCAACCAGTAGCACGCAAGCGCGCTATAAGATAGGACCATCAGGGTATATCAATATACCCGAAATCGGAGATAGTACGGAATCAGTTACCTGATTGGAGTTCACTTGCAATATGTGCCATTTGGCTAAATAATCAAAATCGAAATATGTAATACGATAATACTGTAATACAGTAATATTGTAGCTAATACTACATTTTGCGTGATTTGGCACTATGCCCAAAATCATCACAGTAGCAAACTCAAAGGGGGGAGTTTCAAAATCTTCACTTACCTTATTCATCTACCAACACCTAGCTTCTTTAGGTTTTACCACGACTATTGTCGATCGAGATCCCCAAAAGACGCTTACCACTCTTAATAAAAATCGAAAAGAGCCATTCAACATATCAGCAATAACATCAGCTCCAGATAAAAGAGGCTTGCCGTACGATTTTATCATAGTCGATACCCCCCCATATCATGCAAAAGGAGTATGGGAAACGTGGCTCAGCGTTGCAGACTTTGTCCTAATCCCCATGCAAGCGTCAATGCTTGACCTACTTTCAACCCAAGCGATGACTAAAGCGGTCCAACTCAATGGTACCGCGCAATACGCAGCAATCCTAACCCAAGTCAGGCATGGGGTAAATTTCAACAAATCAATAAGAGACCAGCTAACCAAAAGAGGGATTCCATGCCTAAACACAGAGATGTTCCAGAGGGTCGCATACAGCAGAGGGATCCTAAGAAACTCCCTTCAAGATGAACAGGACCCGAAGGCCATACAAGAAATAGCCAATATTACAACCGAGATACTAGGACGCATAAATAATTAAGATTATGGCAGGAATTGAAGACGAAATAAATCTGGATGATTTTGGAGCTGACAACATAGACCCAGCCCCCAAGCAAAAACGAACAAGAAAAGGTCTTGAACCAGATGGGATAGAAGATCCTCGCTTCACCAAAAAAGGCTATAAACGCCACACCGTCTTAATACATCCAGATATCCTAAAAAGAGCAAAAGAATACGCCTATTATAAGCGCATCAAATTCAAAGATTTACTCGAGGAAGCACTAAGCGAATACCTGTCTAGAAAGATTGATGCAAAAACTGATCAGAGGATGAATCAGATAAATGCTTTGAGAGAAGGGGAAGAAAGCAATTTGTAATACTGTAATACGATAATAATTATTACAAAAATGAAGCTTTAACCCCTAACTGGTCGCAAATATTTTGACAATCATTTAGATGCCCAAGTCCAACCAAAGCATCAAGCTGTGCCAGAGCAAAACGCGCTGACTGCTTAGATTTCCAAGAAGAATTTACATCAGAAAGCACTCTCTCATAAAGTGCAATCTTCCGCAGAAAATAATCAAGTTCCACAGGTGAATAGTTCGGTTTCATTACCGGAAAGTCAAAAAGTTAAAACATACTAGACATAGGTATCCAAAGACCGATTTATTTCCGGTCAATTTGGTGGTTTGTGATCCTATTTTGCCGTTTTAGAGAGATTTCGGAAAGACTACCTTCCGGATTTATGGAGGCGGTAAACAGATGGAAAATTCCGGATGTTTTACCGTCCGCTTTTCTGGTCCAGCTCGA
>JBCCRH010000357.1:0-6535 GCA_039208045.1 Bacteroidota bacterium | reverse complement strand
TATAGCCAGAGCCTGTATCATAGGAACGATCACCGCAATTGTAATCAATGACATTGTTGTTATTATTTCCGGAGAAGCCTTCGTTGTGGTCTACGTAATTGGAGATACCATAGACGCTATTGTAATTAAAACCAGGGCGCTGGCGAACAGGCCATACATATTCCGCTGCTTCATTGCGAGCCGCAGGTAGCTTTCCTTGCGTCTCTAAGCTTCGATAGTTGTTTTCGAGCAAGTTATTGATGCGAGCACGTTCGGTAGTAGGGACACATTCGCCGTGTTCGAGTTGGTAAAAGCCCATGCCTGATGTCAGTTCTTGACCAAAAGAAAAGTTACTTAAGTAGAGTAAAATAATAATCAGATAAAATTTTCTCATCAATTAAATAATTTAAAAGTTTAGATATAGCTATTCTAAAAGTACAATGCTTTGCTGTAGGATTCAAAAACGCATAAAGTTGATTTAGCCAATACGGGGCAAAGCGTTTGCTTTTTTCGAAAGATGCTTTATATTTGAAATAGTATTTCGTAAAAGTCGTCCTGGGCCAATTTTTATTGCATAAACTATAACTACTGTAGATCATGTCTACTATTGAAATCCGTCCACGGTTCCGGGAGCTTTATCATCTTTCTCCATCTGAGACTATCCAAAAGATCAAAAAAGCTATTGCAGATGAGCAAAATGAGATTAGGGGACTAATTGTCGATCAGCATGTGTTACTTTTTTTACCAGCTGAGGAGCAGCACTACTGGAGCCCACAGTTGAGCATTGATGTTGAACAGCATGAAGAAGGAGCGCTAATCAGAGGATTGTACGGGCCTAGGCCCTCGGTGTGGCTATTGTTTGTATTCTTATATTCTGTGATTGGCGCTATCAGTTTGTTTGTGGCTATTACCGGATTTTCTCAGTATAGCTTGGGTATACCCGCTCCCGTTTTATGGGTGTTGCCAATTGCTGCTATTCTGACCCTACTTCTTTACCTTTCGGCAAAAGCAGGAGAACGCCTTAGTCGAGAACAAATGTATCAGCTTCACTATTTTTTGGATGATGTGCTAGGAGAGCGTACCTTACAGTCACACTAACTGTATACCACCATATGGCCGAATCACTCAAGTCTTTATTTAACATCATGCCTCAGATCGGGCAAGTTCGATGGATGGGGGTACGCACCCAAAAACGCGGCGCTGTTCAGCAAGTGGAAGCGGTAGAAGTAGTGCTAGAAAGTGGCCTCTTGGGGGATCACTACAGCGGGAAAAGTGGGAAACGGCAGGTCACCTTAATACAGCAAGAACATATCGATACAGTCGCATCCATCCTGCAAAAAGAGACCGTAGACCCTGCCTTACTCCGTCGAAATATTGTAGTAGCAGGGATCAACCTTTTAGCACTCAAAGACCAACAATTCCAAATTGGAGAGGCTATTTTAGAAACAACAGGGCTGTGCCACCCCTGCTCGCGTATGGAGGCTAATCTCGGCCCAGGCGGCTATAATGCGATGCGGGGGCACGGCGGCATTACAGCAAGGGTAATCAAAGGGGGAACCGTCAAACTAGGGGATCCCATACAATTGATCAAAGTAATAGAAGAAAATAAGCCTGCCAAGTGATCATAGAGCATTTAACCTACAGGTATAAGGGGGCAACTGCTAATGCAGTAAATGATATTTCTCACACCTTTGAAGCGGGAAAAATACATGGTATTATCGGGCCAAATGGAGTAGGGAAGACCACTCTTTTGTCTTTGATGGCAGGAATTCTAAAGCCAGATCAAGGCCATATTACAGGCTTTGATGAATTAGGAATACTGATTCAAGGCATAGGAATGTATGATGAAGCCAATGCTATTGATAACCTGAAGATATTCTGTGAAGAAACCAATACATCTACTGAAAATATCAGTTACGCCTTATCCTTAGTAGGTATTGACGAGGCACAGGCACAAGTGAAATTGAAGGCTTGCTCACAAGGGTTTAAACAAAGAATGCTCATCGCAAGAAGCATTACTAAATGCAAGGGGGTGATTATTTTGGATGAGCCATTCACGGCCTTAGACTATGACAATATAAAGCTAGTGTCAAACGGCTTAAGTCGGCTGGCCAAAGAAAAATCTGCCACCATTATTATATCCTCTCATCGCCTGCAAGAGGTAGAAAAGATCATAGACTACGCTATTTTCATCAATGCAGGTAAAATTGTCAATACCACAATAGCAAACGAAGAGCAGAATTACCTGACCATTACTTGTGCAGCGCCTGATAGGGCAGCTCGTGTACTATTAAAAGAGTTACCGAGTATGGAGCTAGAGCGGTTCAAAGAAGGTATTGTCGTACAATATGCCAATGCACAGGAATACAGAAAAATCGTAAGCTTCCTTCTGGAGGATCATATCGAATGGACAGGTATAGAGAAATCTCGTTCCCTAACTTATGCCTATGATAAATTTATCAAGAATTAGGCTAGAACTCAAAAAAGTAAGTTTTGAGAAGATAGCCATCATCATTGCCATCTCCTGTATTACGCCGTTTTTGTTTACCCTGTTTGTCTTGTACACCCAATCGAATGGAATCAGCACATTAGCAGGAGCATTTTTGGTTGGTAATTTGGTAGGCCCTTGGTCATCGCTATTACTCGGCATGTTGGTCATCGTGCTTTGCTACGTAGTTACAGAAGAAGAGCAGCGAAAAAATATTTTGAAGCTTTACCGGCCCTACAAAAGATATTGGTACGCTTGGATAGGGGGCAAAGCCTTGGTAATCATGGGTATTTTGTTGGGTGTATTTATCACGAATACTATACTTTCCGCTATTGCGCTAAAGATCATTTCAACTATGATTAGTAGCGGGGAGACATTCTACGATTTGTTTCTACTCTATCTGTATAAGTTTAGCAAAGCATACGTATTTGCACTGCCTTGTGTATTTTTCCAGCTTTTACTGGCCGTGTGGATCAAAAAACCAGTTTTACCAGTAGTGCTGGGCCTCCTCCTACTAATTCTTGGAATACCCGTAGCCAACCTATCGAATACCTATTTCATTCCTTACAGCTACCCCATACTATCCCAAAAACCGTCCATCAGTATGCCGAGCTTGATATTTGCAACGCTTCTCATCATAGTATTCAGCTCCCTATTGATCAATAGCGTATTATCTAACAACAAAAAATAAAACTCTATAAACAATGCAAAAGCTAATCCTTACCAGCCTTATTTTGGTAGTCTGCCTTTCGGCAAATGCCCAAATCACCAAGCCTGAAGTAACCGAAGTATGGGAACCGGAGCCAAGAGTGGTAACTGCTACCAAGAACAACGCACCCCCTTCAGACGCCATCGTCCTTTTTGACGGAAGTCATACCAGCGAATGGACAAATATGGAAGGGGGCTCTCCCGGCTGGAAAATCGAAAATGGCGTACTCACCGTGCTAAAAGGAACCGGCGATATCAAGACGCGTCGCTCTTTTGGAGACATCCAGCTACACCTAGAGTTCCGTACCCCTGCTGTGGTGGAAGGCGAAGGCCAAGGTCGAGGCAACAGCGGTCTCTTTTTCCAGCAGCGCTATGAGGTACAAATTCTCGATAGCTATCAAAATCGTACCTATTCCAATGGTCAAGCAGGCGCCATTTATAAGCAATATCCACCCTTAGTCAACGCTAGTCGCCCTCCCGGGGAGTGGCAAACCTACGATATCGTCTTCATCGCTCCGCGCTTCAATAAGGACGGCGTGCGCACCAGTACTGGCCAGCTCACCGTATTTCATAACGGTGTGCTTATCCATCATGCGGCGCAAGTACAAGGTACCACAGAATATATCGGTATGCCGAAAAATATAGCGCATGGCCCTGCCCCGATTCAGTTGCAAGATCACGGCAATCCGGTGAGTTATCGGAATATTTGGGTAAGGGAGTTGGAGTAGGAGTAGTTTGGGGGTTTTGGAGTTTAGGGGTTTTGGATGGCGGGAGGCTCAATATTGGATATTTAAACCATGCAATAGCTAAGTAATATCCAATATTTCGCGCGATGGCGATATGGGAACCAAGTAATATCCAATATTTCGCGCGATGGTAACGTGGGAGCACATGCCTACTGAATAATAATTTTTTGACTTGCTTTTACACTGCCAGCTTGGGCGCTCAGGAGATATAAGCCTGGGGGTAGTACCGGTGGCATCCAGGTTTGAGTGGGAGGGCCAGCGGGGTACTGCTTTGACCAGATGGGCTGACCTAGGTAGTTGTGGAGCTGTAGCTCAAATGGCGTGTCCGCAAATGGGAGTTGGAGCTGCATAGGGGTGCCAGGGTGTGTAGGATTGGGTGCGACTTTGAAGGTGCTTGGAGGGAAGTAGACCGTGCGGGTAGGGGAGTAGTCGAATTGTCCATTGTAATCGACTTGGCGGAGGCGGTAATAATTTTGACCTACAGCGGGGTCGTTATCTTGAAAGTTGTAATCTTTGCGATAGGTGCTATTGCCAGCAGCCGTAATCGTTCCGATTGTTTTAAAGTTTTTGCCGTCCGTGCTGCGCTCTACCTCAAAGCGATCGCTATTCGTTTCAGTAGCAGTGGCCCAGTGGAGCTGGACGGATGCATCTATGCGCGTTGCGTCAAAAGTAAGCCATTCTACAGGCAGCGCACTACTTGTTAGTTCCAAGACAAATAAGCCATTGAGGATATCGGAACCTAATATGTTGCCGGAAGGCAGAAAAGGATAGACGCCCCAGGCGCCATCAGAACCAGCATAATCCGTGTGATTGGTATAGGTGTCGTAGTAGGCAGTACGAACCACATCAGTTGGATCGCTCATATCAAATACTTGGATACCATCATGATAGTACGATAGAAAGATTAAGTCATCTTTCACCAATGGATTGTGCGCAATGCTGGCACTATTGGCAGGTGCGAGCAGGGCAGAGCGAAATACGTCTGTTACAGTTAGATTATCGAGGTCGCTAATGTCTAATATTTTAACGCCTCTGTCATGTGTTTCATCACAAAAAATGAGGTGATTGCCATCAGAAGAAAGCCACGAGCTGTGGTTATAGCCACGTTCAGGATAAGAAGTTAGCGTAGCTAGGGTGACTGGATTTAGGGGATCGGTAAAATCATAAATGTACAAGCCATTAAAGCCATGATTGGCATACACTCGATTATTTTGGGCATAAAGATCATGCACATAAGAACCCGGCAAACTGACAGTAGCAAGCTTAGTAGGGGAGAAGGGATCTGCTACTAAGTCATATACAATAAGCCCTGCCGAATTACTATTGGAACCAGCGACATACAAGCGCCCCGTCGCACCATCGATGAAAATATTATGAGCCTTTAGAAAGTCAAGCTTAGGCTGGGCAACGAGCTGTGGCCCGCTATTCATATCAGAAAGATCAATGATCATCATCCCCTCCGAACCTTCATCCGCTACGCAGTAGAGGGTCGTCCCAAATGTCTTCATATCGCGCCAAAGCGAATTATCCCCACCCGTAAAACTGGCTACTTCTGTAATCGCAGAAGGATTAGTAACATCCATAATGTGTACTTTCTGTACACTCCCAATAATGGCATATTCCTTATTAGTAGAGCCATCAAAATGCCCCCATACATCATTATAAACCAAGCCAAATCGTACAGGCAAGGAATTATCATCCCAATTACCCAGCAGATTCATATTTACGGAAACTTGGGCAACAGCCAAAAAAGGAGATAGGAAAAGCAGTGAAAGTAGGTAAACTCGTTTCATGGTAGTAAGTAAGCTCGCGGATTACAAATCCACTTAGCGCGGGCCAAGATTTATAAAAAAACCTAGCACGTGCTAAGCGGATTTGCAATCCGCTTTAGGGTGTTGAAATTTAATTGTCTTACAATGTGTTCATGCTCCTCAATAAAATTTCAGATTTCAAATTATGTTTAGAAAAGGCCAAACATTTATTCACCCTCAAGAGGTAACAAAAATAGCACCAACTTCGATTTTTTAGATAAATTATCGAACTTTACTTCGATTTTTTATGTAAAATTTCGAACTTTAGATCTGATTATGATAAAAAGACACCTTCAGCACACGATAGAGAATTGGCTATTCAGGAATAAAATAATTATTCTTTATGGCGCTAGACAGGTTGGAAAAACTACTTTAGCCAAAGTACTTCTTCGGGCGTATGGCAATGAGCGAGCGTACTTCAACTGCGAAATTCCAAGCTTTCAAGAGCTGTTACGTTCCAAAGAACCCACTCAGTTACAACGTGTATTCGGTAAGGAAAAAGTGGTAGTGCTGGATGAGGCACAATTTATACCTGAAATTGGTCAGATACTTAAAATTATAGCCGATCACCTACCAGAGGTGCAGATCATCGCTACTGGCTCATCTAGTTTTGAGCTTGCCAACAGAACGAGTGAGGCGCTCACAGGAAGAGCATTGACATTCACTCTATATCCATTTTCCTATGCTGAACTGAGTACACATTATGGGCCAATAGACGCAAGAGCGCAGTTAGAAACCTGGTTGCGATTGGGAACTTATCCAGAAATAGCTCTTGCCAATGAGCAAGATGGCCGAATACTATT
>JBCCRH010000356.1:0-6571 GCA_039208045.1 Bacteroidota bacterium | reverse complement strand
TGTTCATCACTCTAGCTTCGCTAAAGGAAACATTGAGGTGATCGGCAAAGCGATTGACGAAGGTCTGCCTAAAAGTGGGGTTTTCGAGTAGCTTTCGCAAAATGAAGGTACTCCACGGTGGGTTGGGCCATACTGGGCCGTTGGGTTTGGTATGAAATGCCAAGGCATTATGCCGGTAAGCTTTGGGGTCGTGTAAGCCGAAGCCCCAGTCGGTATCGTAAAGGATCCAGCGCCAACGGCCGTTTGGTGTTTGGGGGCGCCAGTACTTGATGTTCCCCCCTGCATCTCGATTATCGAAATAGATTTGTGCAATCTGATAATTCATAAAATTATCAATATCCATCTGGGATTCTACATAGGCATAATGCTCAGGCTTGCTCAAGTCGTGCTGCTCCAGATAGTCCATCAGGCGCAGGTAATGCCGCTTGCTTCCCCGCTTGCGCACATATTGGTGCTCTAGTAGGTCGAGGCTATCCTTGTCCACCTCTTGGTGGCCTGCAATGAAGTAGCGATTCACTTTTTCACGGATGTGAAAAAGGCCCCAGTAATTGCCATTGATATATACATGCGCAGGTCTAAAATCTTGCTTTTCCATATCCCAATCGTCCACTAAGGCCGTCATCATAGCATCGCGGAAATGCGATTTACCAAAGTCGCTACCAGAATTACGCAACACCAAGAATTTAAACTTCTTCAGTCCCTGTTCTCCAAAAATGGGGTGGTCGAAGCGCTTTTTTCCGTAGCGCTTTCGCGCAACGATCGCCATCGATTTTTGTGGAAACAAACGACTCATTCCCCCAAAGAGGCGAAAACCCGACAGATTGCGATAGACGCAGCGCCCATCGGATTCAAATAGCTCAATATTGGCGGCCAGCTCTCGGCGACTCCAAAAGTTAGCACCTGGCTTTTTCCAGAGCGTATCAATGGCATTATTACCCTGTACAAACAGCCCTTTTGCTGGGTCAAAAAGTAAGCGAGGGGAGACGCTAATTGACACCACTGCCAAATCAGTAGCAGGCTCATCAATAAAATAAGTCTGGCTAAAGACGGGACTTACCTGATCGCCCTCGTAGGCAATAGCACGCAGTACTTTGGTGTCTTCTATGGTAATGGCTCCTCTGTAGCGGTTGGTGTACTTGGAAGGAAGGCGCCCATCAAGGGTGTAGTAGATTTTGGCACCGGGAGCATACAATTCGACAGAGAGGGGCACTTCATAGAAACCTCCTTCTAAGGAAAATTCTATACTAGGCAATGCCTCTTCATCGGAGGGAGGGACATTGTTTTGAGCAAAAATACGAATGGTAAGTATCAGTAAAATTCCTGCTGTTAGTATGCTATTCTTCAATAGTTTTCAAATATTTATAAGCAGTTGCTTGGGATTATATCTTCCACAAAGTAAAGTGTTTTCGGGCACTTTGTACATGATAAGCGCGTTCAGCTTGAAATTTTTTTAAAAAAAGTGTGCTTGGCGTTATGGAATTTGGAGCCTTTCACGTCTTTAAGCTGATAGTTTTATTTTTTACAATCAAAAATCCATTTGAAAATGAGAAAAGAAGCAAAAGTTTCAGAACGCCTAGACGGCAGCAGTCGCACCTATTTTTTTGACTTGCGAGAGGCTAGGAATGGCGCCAATTATCTGACGGTAAAGCAAAGTTACAAAGACAAGGAAGGGGAGTTCCAGCGTGATTGCATCTTCGTCTTTGAAGACGATGTAGTGAAGTTTGGGGAGGTACTTCAGAAGATGGTAGCTCAATACGAGCTAGATACTCAAAGTGCTTAATTCCCCTAAAATGGACGTTGCCCTGGCCTGTAGAGCCGGGCAACGCCCTCAAATCTCAATTTAATGACTCAATATCCAAATGAAAATCTCAGCATAAAAGCCTGGGCAGAAGCAGACCGCCCGCGCGAAAAGTTGCTACACACCGGCCGGCAGCAACTCTCCAAGGCAGAACTACTAGCTATCCTCATCGGAAGTGGTACTACGGAAGAATCGGCCTTACACCTCGCACAGCGCATTCTCAAAGCAGTAGAGCATGACTTGCACGAATTGGGCAAACAAAGCATTGCGCAATTGACGCAATTCAAAGGTATCGGCCCGGCCAAAGCGGTTACCATAGCTGCCGCACTAGAGCTGGGGCGCCGTCGGCAACTGACGGATGTGCGGGAACGGCCGCAGATAAAAAGTAGCTCAGATGCCTTTAACGTCATTGCCCCCTTACTGATGGATTTGCCCCACGAAGAATTTTGGCTATTACTGCTTAACCGTGCGAATCGGGTGTTGTCGCGCTTGCGTGTTAGTAGCGGGGGTATTACCGGGACCGTAGTGGATGCACGCGTAGTATTTCGTAAGGCCATAGAGGGGCAAGCCTGTACGATTATTTTGACTCACAATCATCCCAGCGGCAACCTCAATCCGAGCCAAGCAGATATTGATTTAACCAAAAAACTAAAGGCTGCTGGTCAGACGCTAGACATCAATGTGATTGACCATCTGATTATCAGTGAGAAGGGATATTACAGCTTTGCAGACGAGGGGAAACTGTAATTGCTAAAACTATATTACTGATCCTGCGTTTTCGTAAGAGCATCCAAACGTACAATAGGACAGAAATAGCATATGGCCTCACTCGACAAAAACAACATTGACTTTTTTTTATTGGGACGCGTACTGCGCTTAGCACTGCCCTATCGCGGCATTTTCATCTTTGCGGCAATCTTAGCAATAGTATTAGCGCCGGTTGCTACGCTGAGGCCTTATCTAGTCAAGGTAATGGTAGACGAGTACATCTTTGTGAATGACCTATCTGGGCTTTCGTACATGGCAGTTATCTTTTGTGGGGTGCTATTCTTGGAAGCGATTCTACGTTATTTGTTCATCTATTCGACCAATTGGTTGGGGCAGTCCGTTATCCGCGATTTGCGGGTGCGCGTATTCAAGCATATTACAAGCCTACGCTTAACCTACTTTGATCGTACCCCTATCGGTACTTCTACTACTCGTACGATCAACGATATAGAGACCATTAACACAGTATTCACACAAGGGGCAATCACGATTATTGCAGATTTGCTAACGCTTTTTGCGGTGCTAGGCGTGATGTTTTACACAAGTTGGAAACTGACGCTGATCTGCCTGACCACTATGCCTTTTTTGATCGTGGCTTCATACATTTTTAAAGAGAAAGTAAAGCAAGCTTACCAGATCGTACGTACGCAGATCTCAAAGATGAATGCTTTTCTGCAAGAACGCATTACAGGGATGCGGATTGTACAAATCTTCAATGCCGAGCAGCAGGAGATGGACAAGTTCAAAGCGATCAATAAAGAGTATACGCAGGCGAACCTCAACTCAATTCTGTACTATGCTATATTTTTTCCTGTGGTAGACATTATTGCTGCTGCTTCGCTCGGGTTGATGGTGTGGTGGGGTGCGCGAGACGCGCTTATGGCGGGTGGGGTTACCCTAGGGGCCTTAGTTGCTTTTCCGGTATTCCTAAATATGCTATTTCGCCCGATACGGATGTTGGCCGATAAATTTAATACCCTGCAAATGGGTTTGGTGGCTTCTGAGCGGGTATTTAAGGTGCTAGATCGCACGGATATGATCGAAAATAAAGGCACGATCAAGCCTGAGCGCCTAAAAGGAGCTGTGGATTTTGAAAAGGTTTGGTTTGCGTATAATGGAGTAGATTACGTGCTGAAAGATTTAAGCTTTAAAGTCAATGCAGGGGAGACCTTGGCCATTGTTGGAAGTACAGGTTCTGGAAAAACGACCATCATTAATATTCTAAATCGTTTCTACGAAACGCAAAAAGGGAGTATTCGTATCGATGGTCGCGATATTAAAGAATACGAGCTCTTTGCTTTGCGCGAGCGGGTAGCCATGGTACTACAAGATGTTTTCCTATTTTCGGGTACGGTATTAGAGAACATTACACTCAGAGATACTTCTATCACGCGAGAAGAAGTGATCGAAGCAGCGAAGCTGATTGGGGCACATGAGTTCATCATGCGCTTGCCAGGTGGTTATGAATATCAGGTAATGGAGCGCGGAGCGACTTTATCGATGGGGCAACGCCAGTTGGTCTCCTTTGTGAGAGCATTAGTGATCAATCCGGATATACTCATCCTTGATGAGGCGACCTCCTCTGTTGATCCAGAAACGGAGTCAGTGATCCAATACGCTATCGAAAAGCTAATTGCAAAGCGCACTTCTTTCATTATAGCTCACCGTCTGTCTACTATCCGCCACGCGGATAATATCTTGGTATTGCAAAAGGGAGAAATTCAAGAGTTCGGCTCGCATGAGGAGCTGTTGCAAATAGAAGACGGGCATTACCGGAAGCTGTATGATATGCAGTTCTTGGAGACAGTAGAGGAAGTGTCTGGAGAATGATAGCCAAGCTTACTTTAAATTCTTTTCTATTGCCTTTAAGTAACTTTCTGGGGTGTAAATGGAAAGCTCGCTTTTTGAAAAGTCCTTTATATTTCTAGTGATAATTATGCCCAAGCCTTCTTGCTTTGCACAGTAATTCTGGATAGCATCTTCAAAGTCTGAAAAATTAGAAACGAGCGCTTGCCGAATAGTATTCTTATCTACCGTTAATGTCTCAACTACTGTTTCTAGTCTCTTAATCAGGGCTAAGGCCTCTTTTTTACCATGAACTTTCCTGGTGATATAGAAGATGTTACTGAAGCACATAGAGGAAATATGGCAGTTAACTAAGCCTTTTTCTGCATAGGTGAGAATCTTTGCAGCTTCGGTAGCGAAGGGTTCTCGATCAATTAGAAAATCGATTAAGACATCCGTATCGACAAATACATTTTTCATTCAGACGCTGTCACATTATATCGATCAAGTAACTCTTGTTCTAATACTTCTTTATAATTAAAGTGCTCTACTTGGTCAGGTTCTAACTTAATAGCACCTTTAAGAGAGCTAACGATTGGCGAAAATTGGAATTCTTCTTCTTCTTGATTAGCTGA
Source organism: Bacteroidota bacterium (assembly GCA_039208045.1). Lineage (GTDB taxonomy): Bacteria > Bacteroidota > Bacteroidia > Chitinophagales > Saprospiraceae > JBCCRH01. Next base: position 1,585 of record JBCCRH010000356.1, on the reverse strand, counting down.
GGTGATCAAAACTTTCAGGTAGTCCTCTATTAGGTTTGATAAGCTACGGCCTTCATTTTTGGCGTATTGCTTTGCCTGTTCAATAACATTTTTATCGAGCGTGAGTGTTAATTTAGTAGACATGTTACACGTGTTTATGTAATTCAAAAATACGTGTTTTGTGCTTCGGAAGCAAGTACTTCTTTAATCAAAAAAAAACCATCATCGCCTTGCTTTTGATACAGTGGCATAAGGATACGACTATCCGTCACTGCTCGGATAGGGCCATTTCGATCGGTGGCTAGCAGTTCTCCTTCTTGCACTGCTTGAAAGTTTTCATAATTAGGCTCCATCTGAAAATGATCGCCAGATTGGATAGAGTGGCACATGATAAGCGTAGCTACTTTGGGTAAGTCCGCAGAGAAATCTATCAATAATTGATCATGCCGATTCTCGACATGCGCAGCATCTACACAGCCGATGGTGCGCATACAATTGATGATGGCTGCAATGGCTCGGTTAACTGATAGGGGCTCGTAGTGTTGGCCTGATTCAAAACATACACCTACGGTTTCTATTCCAATATTTTTGGTGGTAAAATAATGCAAAGTCGTGCCTTGTATCCCATCTAGTAAGCCTTTGATGACGGGGGCGTGGAGTTCTACACCAATGCGTTCACTTTCTGGATCGTTAGTGGCAATAGAAAAAATACCTCCGAAAGCAGTGGTGGTATGTAGGTCGAGGAGGACAATTTTTTCAGGCTGGTAGGCGGCTATTTCTGCTTCGATAAGATCAATGAGTGCTCTCACTTCCAGGTCTTCTGCCTGTAATTCATATTTGGGAGAAGCTTTGATACGAGCAATATTATCTGGTGTCCACTGGCGGTTGAGGTATTTTTCAATAAACCGTTTGCCTTCGGCAATTGCTTGCAAATTACCGCGTAAACCAAGAATACAGCCACAAAATCGAAAAGCGGGATTCGTGATGGGTTCTACCTCCAGCATTTTAAATAAAATATCTAAGGCCTGCACCCCAGCAGGTTCGTTGCCATGCATACTACCCAAACAGATGAGTAGTGGCCCCTTGGTACTACCCTGATATTTTCCAATGATTCGTTGCTTCATTGATTCACTTTTTTGCATCCTTCCAGCGCCATAAGTACAAGCTAGCTACGGTGCGATAAGGACGCCAAGGCGCTGCTACTTCCTGCATCTTCTTTTTGAGCTCGCGGCCTTTTAGTTCCTCTAAACCGAATAGCAATTGAATGGCCTGTTGGATGCCTAGGTCATCTACTGGAAATACATCTTTGCGTTGTAGAGTGAACATTAGTATCATTTGTACCGTCCATTTGCCAACCCCTTTTATAGCGGTCAATTCTTTGAGAATGGCTTCGTCAGATGCAGTCGTCCAGTCTCTATCTAGCAGTTTATGCTCCAAGAAATACTCTGCTACATTCTGAATGTAGGAAGCTTTTTGGCGAGAAAGCCCAACCGCTCTCAGGTCAGCCAGCTCAAAAGTCTGGATCGTATCGGGATGCGGATAGCCATCAGGAAAGAGCTCCAGAAAGCGTCGATGTATGGTACCCGCAGCTTTCCCAGACAATTGC
>JBCCRH010000355.1:0-6596 GCA_039208045.1 Bacteroidota bacterium | reverse complement strand
TTAATACACTCCCCCGGATTGCAAACCCGCGGGGCGCGTGCTTGGCTTTTTTCCTTAAAGCTTGGCCCGCGCTCAGTGTATTTTTAATCCGCGTGGCCCTAAAACTTACTATAAAAACTTATTCAATGTTTAAACAATGAAAGTATTTTACTGTATATTTATCATATAAAAGCTACAGCATATGATGAAGCGCAGAACATTCCTCAAAGGCTCCGCCATCGTTGGCCTAACCGCAGCGAGCTCGTCCTACCTTTTAAGCGAAAGCGGACTATTCACCGTAAAATCGAGCCGAAAAGTACGGATGATTCTAGACTCTGACCGTACGAAAGTGGGTACGCTTCCCATCATTCGGGCTTTTGCGGAGAACCACCTCGACTATGTATCGCCCTATGTGCTTTTGGATGAATTTGGCCCTATCGATCTGCAAGCGGGGAACGACCCTTTGCGCGTAGACGCACACCCCCATGCAGGCGTAACGCCTACCACCTATTTTTTGGAAGGAAGCGGCCATCATAAAGATAGCCTCAACTATGACTTCCAAATCGGTAAGGGGGAGTTTATGCTCTTTAGCTCCGGCCGTGGAGCGATACATATGGAAGAAACGGGCCAAAAAATGTATGAAGAAGGCGGCCAATACCACGGTTTCCAGATTTGGCTCAACATGCCTGCTCAGCATAAGTTTAGTGCTCCTACTACTGCCGTACACAACGACCAAGACATGCCTATCGTCACCCAAAAAGATTTTACTGCCAAAGTAGTGCTCGGTAGTTTGTTAGGAGTGTCCTCTAATATCCCTTTGCTCTCCCCCGCTTTTTATTACCATGTTACAATTAATAAAAATGGGCGCATCGACATCCCTACTGATCCCAATCATAATGCCTTTATCTACATGATTAAAGGAGAGGTTGAACTGGAAGAGCAACGGAAGGTGAGTACCAATCAGGTAGTGCTCTTTGAGCGCGGTGATAGTATGATTCGCATGTATGCGAAAGAAGGGGCTGAGTGCTTGGTATTGGGTGGACAGCCGTTGAATGAGCCTGTTTTTTCTTACGGCCCCTTTGTGATGAATACCGAGGAGCAGATTAAGCAGTGCATCATGAATTATCGAACAGGTAAAATGGGGAATCCAGAGGTGGTGAATCAGTAAAGCTCATGCTACTGTCATTTCCTTTTACAATTTCGCAGCGCGATTCCAATCAACAACTACAAGGCTGGTATTATCCCTTCTGAATTAGTAGCTTTACGCTCAATTTTTGATAGACGCTGCTGAGCAATTATGAAAGTAACTGAATACTTCGAGAAGGCAAATGGACAGACACTCATTTCTTTTGAGGTACTCCCACCATTAAAAGGCGGGGGCATGCAAGCTATTTTTGATACGCTTGATCCCTTAATGGAGTTTAAGCCGCCTTTCATTGATGTCACTTACCATCGCGAGGAGTATATTTATAAAAAGCGCCCGAGTGGCTACTATGAAAAGACTGCTATTCGGAAGCGGCCGGGTACAGTGGGGATTTGTGCCTCCATTATGCATCGCTATGGGGTGGATGCTGTGCCGCATTTGATTTGTGGTGGTTTTACAGAAGAGGATACGGAGAATGCCTTAATTGACCTCAATTTTTTAAATGTCAAGAATGTATTGGCGCTGCGAGGGGATGCACGGAAGTTTGAGGGGAAATTTGTCCCTGAAGAAGGAGGCCACGCCTACGCGATTGATCTGGTTAAACAGATTTCGGATATGAATTCTGGGCAGTACCTGGATTTGAATATTGAAAAAGGAGAGAAAACCGACTTCTGCATAGGCATTGCGGGTTACCCTGAAAAGCACTTTGAAGCACCCAATATGGCGCTTGATTTAGAATATACCAAAGCGAAGATCGAAGCGGGGGCTGACTATATCGTTACGCAGATGTTTTTTGATAATCAAAAGTACTTTGCGTATGTTGATGCTTGCCGTGCAGCGGGTATCACCGTCCCGATTGTGCCAGGGCTGAAACCACTCACTAAGAAATACCAACTCAACTCTTTGCCGCGACTTTTCTTCCTCGATCTCCCGACAGACTTGGTGGACGCTATCCAAAATGCCACCACTGGAGAAGCACGCCGAGAAGTGGGTATCGAATGGTGTATCCAGCAGTCTAAGGAATTGAAAGAGGCGGGGGTCCCTTGCTTGCACTACTATACGATGGGCGATTCTGCAACCATCCGTAAAATTGCCGAAGCCGTTTATTAAACCAAAGCCACCACCATGATTAAAGCCAACAACCCTAGCTTAAAGTCTTGGGTACCTGTACCCGATGGAAGTGATTTCCCTATCCAAAATCTCCCCTTCGGCATTTTCCGAAAGGAGGATCAAGCCCCGAGAGTATGCACTGCTATTGGAGCGCATATTGCTGACTTATTCGTACTGGCAGAGCATGGCTTTTTTGACGATTTAGCCATTGATAAAACAGTATTTGAGCAAGACTACCTCAACGATTTTATTGCTTTGGGCAAAACCAAAACGAGTGCAGTACGCCAGCGGCTCTCCGAAATTTTGGATGATGATTTAGACGAATGGGATGCGAGTGAGTTGGCTGAATTCTTTTTGCACTTGCAAAGTGATGTGCAGCTCTTAATGCCCATCAAAGTGGGAGACTATACGGACTTTTACAGCAGTAAAGAGCACGCCACCAATGTTGGCTCCATGTTTCGCGATCCCGAAAACGCCCTGCTACCTAATTGGCTACACCTTCCTGTTGGCTATCATGGCAGAGCCTCTTCTATCGTGGTATCCGGTACGCCCATTCACCGTCCCAAGGGCCAGCAGTTGGCGACTGGTGCCAAAAAACCCAGTTTTGGCCCATCCAAGTTGCTGGATTTTGAGCTTGAAATGGCCTTTGTGGTGGGGCAAAATACTAAGCTAGGCCAGACCGTTTCTACCGCTGAAGCGGAAGACCATATCTTTGGACTGATGCTCTTCAACGATTGGTCGGCGCGAGATATTCAGAAGTGGGAATATGTACCTTTAGGCCCATTTTTGGGCAAAAGTTTCGCCTCGACGGTTTCGCCGTGGGTCGTCACCCTGGAGGCGCTCGAACCATTTCGCGTAAGCGGCCCACAGCAAGAACCAGCAGTACTCCCCTACCTCCAATACGATGGCCCCAAAAACTACGACATTCGGCTAGAAGTAGCCATCCAGCCTGAAAGCGCAGCAGCTCACACGATTTGCCGCTCCAACTTCAAGCACATGTACTGGAATATGGCACAGCAGCTGGCTCACCACACTGCCAATGGTTGTAACCTAAATATCGGCGATCTCTGTGCTTCTGGTACCATCAGCGGCCCTACCCCCGATTCCTACGGCTCCATGCTCGAACTCTCGTGGCGGGGTACCAAACCTATCGCCATGCCCGATGGCAGCGAGCGGAAGTTTATCCACGATGGTGATACCGTCATTTTGAAAGGCTATTGCGAAAAGGATGGCGTGCGGATTGGTTTTGGAGAGGCTAAAGGCAAAGTAATTCCTGCCATGCCATAGCAGTATTTCCTGGTTTTTTCTTATTTTCATACCTCAACTTAAAAATGAGATTAAACCAAAAAAAGTATGACAAACAAGAACCTCCTGGCGGTGCTCTTTTGCCTATTGAGCATCGGACTGTTGGCACAAGAAAAATCCGACGACAAGCTTTTTTCTTCTCCTAATTTTAGTGGGTTTGAATTCCGCAGCTTAGGCCCCGCTTTCTGCTCTGGGCGGATTGCTGATATTGCTATTCATCCGGATGATGATAACGTCTGGTACGTGGCAGTAGGCTCTGGTGGCGTGTGGAAGACCACTAATGCTGGGAATACCTGGAAACCGATTTTTGACAACCAATCTGTTTACTCTACGGGCTGTATTACTATTGATCCCAATAACCCGCATACCATTTGGCTGGGTACGGGGGAGAATGTTGGTGGCCGCCACGTAGGCTATGGCGATGGTGTCTACAGAAGTATGGATGGTGGAAAAACTTGGAAAAACCTTGGCTTGAAAGAGTCCGAGCATATTTCTAAGATTATCGTCCACCCAAATAACTCAGACGTAGTTTGGATAGCCGTACAAGGGCCACTTTGGTCAGAAGGTGGCGAGCGTGGTTTGTACATGACCACTGATAGTGGTGAAACCTGGGAAAAAACTCTCGGTGACGAGGAGTGGACAGGTGTAACCGACATTATACTCGACCCCCGTGATCCAAATTGGATGTACGCAGCTACTTGGCAGCGCCATCGTACCGTTGCCGCTTATATGGGTGGTGGCCCGGGTACCGGCATTCACCGCAGTACAGATGGTGGAAAAACCTGGGAAGAGCTAAAAACTGGTCTTCCAAAGTCAAATATGGGTAAAATTGGTCTAGCTGTATCTCATCATAATCCTGATATGGTGTATGCTGCCATTGAGCTAGATCGCAAAACGGGTGGCGTGTTCTTATCAACCGACCGTGGTTCTTCTTGGAAGAAGCAGTCCGATGCCGTTTCTGGCGCTACTGGGCCGCATTACTACCAAGAGCTATATGCGAGTCCACACCAAGAAGGTCGCTTATACTTGATGGATGTACGCATTCAAGTATCGGACGATCACGGCAAAACGTTCCGCCGCCTCAGCGAGCGAGATAAGCACTCTGACAATCACGCCGTTGCCTTTCGCGCCGACGATCCCGACTACCTATTAGTAGGTACAGATGCGGGTATTTACGAAAGTTTCGACCTCGCACAGAACTGGCGCTTCATCGATAATTTGCCGCTTACGCAATACTATAAGGTAGCGGTGGATGATGCCGAGCCTTTCTACCACGTATTTGGAGGAACCCAAGATAATGGCTCTCATGGTGGCCCACACCGCACCGATAATCGCCACGGCATTCGCAATGGAGATTGGTACAAAACGCTGGGCGCAGACGGACACCAGTCCGCTACAGAACCAGGAAACCCGAATATTGGATATGCCGAAACGCAGCAAGGTGGACTGCACCGCATCGATCGCATTACGGGTGAGCAAGTGTTCATCCAGCCGCAGGCAAGAGCAGGCGAACCCTTTGAGCGCTACAACTGGGATGCGCCAATTCTGATTAGTCCACATGATCCGAAGCGCGTGTACTTTGCGTCACAGCGGGTATGGAGATCTGATAATCGTGGTGATAGTTGGACACCCATTTCAAGTGATTTGACCCTCAACCAAGAGCGTATCACGCTACCACTTATGGGTAGAACCTGGAGCTGGGATTCGCCTTGGGATGTAAATGCGATGTCCGTTTACAATACCATTACTTCTTTAGCAGAGTCGCCCAAGCAAGAGGGCCTTATTTACGCTGGTACGGATGATGGCATTATCCAAGTTACCGAAGATGGAGGTGCGAATTGGAGAAAGATCGAGGCAGGAAGTTTGCCTGGCGTTCCCAATACTGCTTTCATCAATGACATTAAAGCAGATTTGTATGATGCCAATACGGTATATGTGGCTCTAGATAACCACAAGTATGGGGATTTCAATCCGTATCTACTCGTGAGTAAAGACCGAGGCAGAACATGGAGTTCCATTACTAATGGTATCAAAGAACGCACCCTGGTTTGGCGCATTGTACAAGACCACGTACAGCCCAATCTATTCTTTGCAGCTACTGAATTTGGTATTTACGCAAGTGTAGATGCAGGTGCAAATTGGTTCCAGATGAAGGGGGGCTTACCAACTATTTCCTTCCGCGACTTAGTGATTCAGCGTCGGGAGAATGACTTAGTGTGTGCTTCTTTCGGCCGTGGCTTTTATGTGTTGGATGATTATGCTCCGCTACGCGAAGTATCTGAAGCACAGATGCAAGCAGAAGCAACGCTTTTCGAAACGCGCCCGGCTTGGTCATATGTACAAAAAAGCATCGCTAGCCCACAGGGTACTGGAGAGTACGCTGCTGAAAACCCAGATTTTGGGGCGGTACTCACCTATCATCTATCGGAAGGCTACACGACAATGAAAGCAGAGCGTAAGAAAGCAGAGAAAAAACTGAACAAGGAAAATAAAGATGTGCCATTCCCAGGCTGGGATGCCATCGAAGCAGAGCGCCGCCAGCAGAAGCCACGCATTTGGCTAACGGTAAAAGATAGCGACGGACAGTTAGTGCGCCGCATCAAAGCACCAGCTCGCAAAGGTTTCCATCGCGTCGCTTGGGATTTGCGCTATGCTTCTAAAAATGCGATTCGCTTAGGCGAAAAAGACAGCAACCGCCGCTGGTGGAACCGTGGCCCATTAGCTGCGCCAGGTACCTACAGCGTCACCCTTTCCAAAGAAATTGATGGTGTGGTGACTGAGCTAGCAGGCCCCAAATCCTTCGAGGTAAAACGCTTACGCGACGGTGCCCTTCCCGGCGCTTCCGACGACATGATTGCGGCGTACCGCGAAGATTACAATACCCTAGCTAATAAAGTATCTGCCTGCGGCATGATCTACGCGCTTCATGCTTTCGCCGAGGATCATGCCGCAGGCAGATACTTTGTTGGCTAGGGTGTTATAATCTTCGCGGTAAGCGGCAATCATGTCGTCGGAAGCGCCGGGGAGGGCACCGTCGCGTAAGCGTTTTACCTCGAAG
>JBCCRH010000354.1:0-6640 GCA_039208045.1 Bacteroidota bacterium | reverse complement strand
TACCATACTAACCGTCAGGCTATCCCAACAGCCAAAATCATCAGCAACCGTCACCGAGTAATCGCCTTCAGCTAGGTCCGTACGATCGGCAGTGGTTGGGCCATCTTCCCACTGGATCGTATAGGGAGGCATCCCACCTGAGATATTCAGCATAATTACCCCATTATCCTTGTCCTTACAAGTTGGAAGAACAGTAGCAGCAATAGTCAGTGGCGAGAGCACTTCCAAGGTAATCGTGTGTGTAGAATCACAGCCGTTGGAACCTATGCTCGTACTACTATAGTCCCCTGCTTGGGTACGGCTTTCGCCAAAAATAGTTATGGAGTCGCCGCTGCAAATGAGTAGGGTATCCCTCGTCTGTAAGGTATCTAATACACTTAGTTGCACAATAATCGTAGAATCACAACCGTTGGAGGCGGCTACCGTATTGGAATAACTCCCGGCAGTTGTAGTAGGCATTCCAAAAATAATAGCGGTATCATTGACACAAATGGTTTGCTGAAGGCTAGTCAAAAAGGTATCGAGCAAGCTGAGCTGAATGGTATGTGTAGAGTCACAACCGTTACTTGCACTGTACACTTCGCTAAAATCACCAGCAGCAGTTTCCCATTGACCAAAAATAAGGCTAGAATCGCCCGCACAAATTTCGCGTAGTTCTGTGCTCGCACTAGGTGCAATACCCTGCACCGTTGTCACTTGATACGACTCACAAGCACTCCCCCTAATAGTATCTGCATAAGTACCCGGAACGCTCACCCTATTGCCAAAAAGCGTCAGCGTATCACCTATACAAAGCTGCAAAGTATCATAAACAGTCGCATTATTCGGTATCACCGATACCTGTATCACATCGCTATTAGAACACCCATTTGCATCAACTGCAACCACACCATAGACGATGGAATACGGCGGCGTAGCAGTAACGCTAGGGCAGGTAGTACAGTCCAGCCCCAGTGCTGGGCTCCATTGGTAACTGATGAAACCATCCAGTGAAAACTGTACCGACTCACCTTCACAAATAATAGTGTCGGCACCCAGGTTGATCGCTCCGGCAGGGGTAACACTCACCATTACCGTATCGGTCATCGCATTTCCACAGCTATCCACCACATCCACCCAGTAGGTGCCCGGCAGCCAAACCGTATAATCGGAACTTTGCGTAAAGCCGTCCTGCCAGCGATAGCTTATGAACTCATCCCCCGCGTCGAGTACCACTACATTGCTTTCGCAAAATACCAGGTCGGGCCCTAAGTCAAGCGTGGGCGGCTCTATACAGCAACAATCGTCGATCAAGTCCGGATCGTCGCAGTCTACCAACCCATCACCATCGTCATCGATACCATTGGAGCAGGTCTCGCAAGGGAAGAGCGTAATTTCTCCCATTCCCTCACATTCACCTAAAGTGACTGTCACAGCGTAAGTCCCTGCGCTATCCACCTCAATCGTTGGTGTAGTCGCCCCTGTACTCCATAGATAAGTAGCAAAGGGAAGGGTATCTCCCAGAATTAACGAGCTAGCATCACAAAAACGAATATCTTCCCCTAGATCGATGATGAATTCATCTGCTGTGATATTATCTGTTTCGTTGATCGTACCAGTGCTATTATTAAAATGCAACTGCCCGTCTTCATTGCGATTATCGTAGAAAAAGGAGCGACTAATATTGAGTTCATTGGGCGTGTTGCTACTTGCCCCTGTACCGTATACTAGAAACACCCCTCCCGCGCCTGAGCTATTTGGCAGGTTGGCCCCATCTTGAGTCAGCGCGGTATTGCCGATAAAGTAGCTCTCTTCAATAGCATACGTATGCGAAGGAAATAGCGAGGAGAAGTCTGCAAAAGCTACTGCACCACCGCCATTTCTAGTGAATTGCAAATCTCCATCATCAGAATTTTCACTGTACACACTATTATTACAAAACACCGCATCTGTAATGCTCGCCTCATTGGCCGTTACAACACATACGGCACCACCCCAGCCCCCATTTGGCAGTTGTTCTCCACGATTATTGACAAATAAACAGCTATCTATTTGAAGACTTGCTCGTGTAGTTTGCGGTGCAGTATTGGTCACTCTTCCATTAAAATAAATCCCTGCACCTTGCACGGTTCGCCCGTGGTTATTGGGTCCATTAGGGTCGGAGCATAGGTTGTTCCAGAATTGACAATTGAAGAAGGTGGCATGCAGCTCAGAGCCTAGGTCATTAAGAAGCTGTACCGCTCCACCATAGGCAACAGTAGTGCTTCCGCAAAAGAACGCATTAAGCTGGCAATTTTGGAGGTGCAGATTGACAAAATGAAGGTTGACTACCTCATCAATGCCATCATTAGGGCCAGCGCCAGGGCATCCATTATCCAGGTTATTATATTGAAAACCCTGTCGCTCATTATTACCATCTATAATAACCGGCCCATTATCCTCCACCCCAAAAAAGGTGATACTCAAACCTTGGGGAATGCGTGCAACTGGTGTAGCATTCGTTACCCCTCCATTGAGGCCATAGCTACCAGAGTGAATAAAAACGGTATCGTTATCGCAGACAATATTATCCAGCGCATACTGAATAGTGGCACACCGATTATTGGGGTCTCCACATCCAGAAGCATCTACCCCCAGCGCAGCATCCACATGCGCATTTTGCCCGCAAAGGGCCACCCTAACTTGCACCGAAAAGGTCAGCTCACAAAGCGGATCGCCAGGATTTACCGTAAGGTAGACAGTGTAGGTACCCGTCTGATTGAAGGTGTAGCTGGCATCGAACGTAGTGGCAAAAGGCGGATCATTATCGATGTGCCAGCTGTAAGTGGTGCCACCAGTGGAAAGGTTAGTGAAGGTTACTGTGCTGCCTAGTAGCACTTGGGTATCGCTTGCGCTAAAATTCGCACTCACGGGTGTTGGGCAAGGGTCCTGGCAGCCAGGGCTGTCCAGTAAGCTCTGCCGAATGGTAGTGGTAGAAAATACCATGCGATCCACTTGCCCCTGCGTAAATGCCGAGTAGCATGCCAGATCGCCATAGTCCATGTAGTTCCAAAACTGGTCGTCTTGATCCGTAGCAAAGCCCGAATCGGTATCAGTAGAGCAGGTATTGATCGCTCCATTACATGCCACCTGAGCTGTCGATTGGTCGGGTGGTGTATCGCACACTCGGTCGCCATCTTGTAGGCAATCGTTATTAGCACAGCCTCCCTGAAAGGTATGGTAGAGCCCTAAATAGTGGCCCATCTCATGCACCAGCACGCTCGTACTAGCAGGTGAACTTCCAAAATACTGCGCTTCCATGACGATGCCATCCTCCGGATTGCCATGCGAAGTCGGAAAATACGCATAGCCTGCCACCCCAGGGCCAGAACTTAAACTTGTAATCCCTCGTACCAGCCAGACATTGACATAAGCAGTAGGGTCCCAGCGACTCAAGTCTTTTACGGCTATATCTTGGGTTTCCAAGGTCATATTGGTTAGAGAAGAACTCACCCTGTTGATCCCCGAAGTGGGCAAGCCGTTGGGATCTTGCCGCGCCAAGCAGAACTGAATATCGGTATTGACTCCTGTTCCCTGGTCGTAATAGCCCGTATTGGCGAAAGCCTCATTCAGCTGCTGAATCGCCTGCTCTACTTGCTGGTCGGGAATATTTTCGGGCCCTCCATTTTCAATAATATGAACGACTACTGGTAGTACGCAACTGCCCCCGGTACGTGAGAAAATTAGCTGTCGTAAATAACGTTGGTAGTTGTTTTCAAAAGTGGCAACTGCATGAACGTGCGCAGTATCTTCTGCTAATTGCTTAGCCGTAATTTGATCGGCAGCACAAAAATGCTCATCATTACTGTCTACAGCAGGCGGAGCTAAGTAGTATAGCCAGATGAGAGGAAATACGAAAAACGAGAGTAACGCGGACTGTTGCATAAGATAGGGTTTAGCTAATGTCAGTGTATATTAATTAGAAAACTTTTTCTTGTCAAATGCTGCCTCGCATTTCCTACTTTTCGGTGATGCAAGCTAATCGCCTATTTTGTATACTACTATTCATTGGCAGTAATTTCTGACACTCCAATTACCTTAAGGTAAGCAGCTTATGCGTTAGCTACTCCGTTTTCAAAGCATAGAAAACCTCTTGTCCTATGAAAAATAAGTTACTCTTTTTAGGAAGTCTCCTCTTCCTTTCTTCGTGCTTCTTAGAGAAGGTCGATATACCAGAAGAAGTCGAGGGGCTTGCCCCCATTTATGGCCCTGCCACCTCACTTAGATCCATAGAAACGCTGGAGCCTCAGTCTATTGAAAATCTATTCCGCATTTATTACAAAGATCCCTACATCTTTGCTGGTGAGTTGGGGCGTGGGATACACATCATTGACAATACGGATGCTACCAATCCTAAGAAAATTGCCTTTTTACAAATTGCAGGCAACTCAGATGTAGCGATAAAGGGAGATTTGCTTTACGCAAATAACCTGAATGATCTGGTAGTGCTAAACATTAGTGATATTAATAACATCCAGCTGGTCAATCGAATAGAAAATGCCTTTGAAGGTATTGGAATAAGCGATGTTTTCCCTTCCGAATTTTTTGGCTTTTTCGAATGCCCCGACCCAGAACAAGGGGTAGTCATAGGCTGGGAGCGACGCATCCTCACTAGCCCTCAATGCTGGAGATAATCCTCACCTCAAAAGAAAATTACAATGAAATATATATCTATCCTCCTTTTTGCTTTTGGCATCATTTTGTTATCTGGCTCTTGCCAAGAAGACGATCCCAACCTCAACCCTGGTGGTCTTGGTACCGCAGGTTCATTGGCTCGCTTCACTATCGTTGGCGACTTTTTATACACCCTGGGGAATCAGAGTCTCAAGGTATTTGATATTAGCGATGCCACCGCTCCTGTAGAAAAAACAACAGTGGGTGTAGGCTCTAATGTCGAAACGATTTTTCCTTTTGGAGAATGGTTGTTCCTAGGTACTCAGAATGGCATGATTATCTATGGAATTGATGAAGAAGGCACGCCTGAACGCATATCGACCTACACCCATGTGGTGAGCTGCGATCCGGTAGTCACCGATGGTACCACGGCCTTCGTCACGCTACGCGCATCACAATGTAGAACTGCTGCGGATGACGCCCTTGACCTCCTCGAAGCTATCGACATCCAAGATATTGAAAACCCAACCATTATCGGAGCCGAGCGATTAAATGCCCCACGCGGACTAGGCTTGGATGGAGAGGTGCTTTTTGTTTGTGATAGTGAGGCTGGCCTCTGGGTATTTGATGTGAGTACGCCTGGTGATTTTGAAGTGATCACACGTGTAGAAGGCATTGTAGCTTATGATGTCATCCCACTGGATGGGCAATTGCTGGTATTAGGCCCAGAAAATATCTATCAGTATGACTACAATGCGCTTCCAACAATGACTTTATTGTCTACCCTAGCTATCAATTAAGATTTATGTACCGACGCTTTTTACTACTCGGCTTGCTAATAGGCTTGGCCGCCTCGCCCCTGTCTGCACAAGAAAAAGGAACCATCGTACTAAAGTACGTGCCCAGCGGGCTACTCGATTATTATTTCACCTATATCCAGTTTAGTGGAGAGTACTACCTACAATCCGATATGTCAGTCGAAGTAGAATACGGCTTTTCTCGTAATAGCGGCCAAATTTTGGAGGAGCCCGTCATGCGGAATGTGCAAGGGCAGAAGTACCGCTTGGGCTGGCGAAAATACCTGGAAGGGGAAATCTTTGGTGGTGTCTTACTCATGCTTCGAGACGAGACTTTTGAATTGGAAGGGGACTTCCGTCGCCTCGGCAATTCCTTCCGCCAGCGTATTTGGTATGGGGTCGATCAGCAGACCTATGCTGCCTATGGCACCGTCGGCGTAGCACCGATTATTGAGGGCCGATTTCAGTTTGAAGGAATGCTAGGCTTAGGCGCCCGCTACATTGACCGTACATTCTCGGGCGTGCCCGCAGATGCAGAATTTCTTACGAATGGCTCCTTATTTGCGGAATACATGGGAAATACGGAGTCGGTTTGGGCGCTGAGCTTGCTTTTGTCGTTTAAGGTGGGGGGGGGGTTTTGAGAAGTTGAGGAGTTGGGGAGTTTGAGGGTTTAGGAGTGACGAGTGGGGGCCAATATTGGATATTTAAGCGGTGCCATGGCCAGGTAATATCCAATATTTTGCGGGAGGACGTTTTGGAGTAACAACGTAATATCCAATATTTCGCGGGAGGCGTTTTGGAGTAACAAGGTTTCGGAGTAAGTTTGTCGGAAAAAATGAGTATTCGTCTTACCTTATCAATGTTATGTTGGAGCGCTGCCAGCATTCTTTTGGGTCAATCTGAGTTGCCCACTATCCCTTTCGAAACAGCGGCCAATACATCGACTACTTACCAAGAAGCAGTGGACTACTACACAGCCATGGGCGACCAGTTTGAGGAACTCATGGTATACACTTTTGGATAAACCGATGCTGGGAAACCACTGCACGTAGCTGTATTATCGAAAGATAAAGTGTTTGACCCGGCTGCTATTCGGGCATCTGGCAAGTTGATCTTTTTTATTAATAATGGGATTCACCCTGGCGAGCCTTGTGGGATTGATGCCTCAATGCTGCTGGTGCGAGACTATTTGACCGACCCAGCAAAACAGG
>JBCCRH010000353.1:0-6641 GCA_039208045.1 Bacteroidota bacterium | reverse complement strand
TCGGTACCAAAGCGGGCTTTCTGGGCCTATTAGGAGTCGTACAAGGGTGTCTTCTAGCACCCTATTTTCTAGATTTTTGTTGATTATACGGTTTATGTCATTAATATCTAGTTCTGTATTCAGCAACTTAGGCGAGAGTCCAGCATGTACAAATAGGTAATCCCCGATTTTGGTCATCGCATTTTTGCTGCGCAGCCAGCGGCCTAGCTCTGATGATTCAGAAAATAATACCCTGTAGCTTTCTTTGCGCTCCTCACTAGGCCTTATTTCTTGGGCGATCTTTCTGTACTTACCCTTAGCATACCTAAAGTCTCCTCGGATATTCATGAGTTCATGGTTACCCATAATAAAATGCACTTTCCCACCTTGAGCCATTGCCTCCTCTTCCAATTTGTAAATGAGCCACAGCACCGGTAATACTTGTTCTCCCCGATCTACAAAATCTCCATTTAGTACCAAGTGACCTTTACCATATGTCCACTCATAACGGTCATTGATAACGCCATGAACCTGTAAAAAACTAGAAAATGCCTTGAAATTTCCTTCGATATCGGAAATTGCGATGAGTTGGGTAGGAAGCGAATAGGTAGCAGCTGAGCGTGGATACGCAGCTCGAAGCGGCACCTGAAAACCTTTCGACGGTGCACTCTTAATGGGCACTTGTACAATGGAATCTCTGAAGACCTTTTTGCTGATCGTACTATTTTCTTGTACCAAATAGAGAGTGTCGCCAATCAGATAAGGGCCATCTATGCCATCCAGGTAATAGACAGGAGATTCTCCGAATTGAAAGCGGTGCTTTTTTTCATCATAACCAAATAGGATCTTACCTTCTGCTCGAATGTCAAAGTTAGTGCACCGTGCAAGAAAAGCAGCGGTCAATAGTAAAAACAATAGGAATCCTACCAATAGCTTAAGAACTAATAAAAATCTAGAACGCATAAACATTATGACAATATTTCCTTCATCCAATTCGTCGCCTTGTTAAATACCTCTTGCTGCTCCACCTCATTGTGCATTTCATGATATAGCCCATCATACATCTGGTACTCAATGGGGCCACCTACCCGTTTGGCGAAAGCCGCACTACCCTTAGGATCGGTTATTTGATCTTCTTTGCCGTGTATCATCAGCAGGGGGAAGTCGATGCTGCCCTTGAATGTATCCAGTTCAGTGGCGGCATTCATTAAGCTGAGTCCCGTTTGGAGCGTGATTTTATCGTGCACCAATGGATCATTTATATAGGCATCCACTACTTGTTGGTCTTTCGACAAATGCGAAGCGTCGAGGCCATTAGACTGTGCTACACCGGGCATAATTGGAGTTAGCAATTTGGCTGCAGCCACCAAAAGCGCTCCTGGTGGTTTTACTAAGCGAATCCATGGTGCCGACGAAATGATACCTGCTAGCTCTTCTCGTTGCTCTTGCAGTGCATAAGTCAAGACTAAGTTACCGCCCATACTATGGCCAAATAGAATAACTGGCACATTAGGGTACGATTTTTTAGCGAAAGCGATTGCAAGATTTAGTTCATCGAGCAAATGCGCTAAACTAGGGGTATGCCCCCGCTGCCCTTCGGAACGGCCATGCCCTCTGCGATCAAAGCCCAGCATCGCAAATCCTTCTTTGGCATAAGCCGCCGCCATATGTGCGTAGCGATCTACATGCTCACCCAAACCATGAACCAATACCACTATTGCTTTTGGCTGATCTAATGCCCAATGTGTTCCATGAAGCATCGTCCCATCTGATGCTTTTATACTAATTTGCTGCTGTGCCATATTCGTTTATTCTATTCGTTGTCCTTTTTCGTATTGAATAACTTTGCCTTCAGGGTAGCGCTGTCCCAAATATTGATCGTAAAATTCTTGCGCTGTAGATTCGTCTTCAAAAGCTCCCAATACATAGGAGAAGCTGCCACTTACCAAATGGTGTACCTGCACATTGCCATGTCTAAAAAAGAGTTCATGATCGGGCTGTAGGGCTGCGTCGGTGCGCAGAATCTCAATTTTATAGCCATCAAAGTCTTCTCGTACCTCTGCCACTGGTGGAAGTTGATCGGATGAAGCGACGGGTTCTATGCTGATGATCTTAGGAATTCCGACAGCGCTGGAGGAGGAGGCAACTGATCGTTCTGTTTCATATCCTCGTATGGGGCCCTGCACTCGCTTGCGCTGGCGAATCACCTCGGTTTCTTGCCGTTTGCCGAAAGGCTTATCGAACTCCTCGTTTTCCTTTTTGACTTCAATATACTCGAATTGTTCCCAAGGATTGGGAAGGGTGTCTTGCTTAAGTGTCTTCACAGAAGTGGGTGTAGCTTTTAAGGGCGTACTTCCCAACGTAATCACAAAAGCGCTAATAGCAAACAACAGCTTCATAGGGGTTTGAAATTTTGATTCAAAAATTAGGTTTTTCTTGTAGAATCTGTATATACTGATTGACACAAAGGACAAGTTAAAAAAAATCTGCAAATGAGTCTTCGAATTGTATTTATGGGAACGCCAGAATTTGCGGTTCCCTCGCTACAAATTTTAGTAGAAAACGGCTATCAAGTGGTAGGTGTTGTGACGGCTACCGATAAATATGGTGGTCGCGGGGGTAAAAAATTGATTGAGTCAGCTGTGAAAAAATATGCCGTAAGCCAAGCTATTCCTGTACTACAACCCAAAAATCTAAAAGCACCTGAATTTGTAGAAGCCCTTCGGGTGCTGAAGGCAGACTTGCAGATTGTAGTGGCCTTTCGAATGCTGCCAGAAATCGTTTGGGATATGCCAACTAAAGGCACATTCAACCTCCACGGCTCCTTACTCCCTAAATATCGTGGAGCAGCGCCAATTAACTGGGCGGTGATCAAAGGCGAGACAGCAACCGGCGTCACTAGCTTTTTCATTCGTCACAAAATTGATACGGGGGATATGTTATTTCAAGCGTCCTTGTCAATCGGTGAAAATGAGACCGCAGGGGAAGTGCACGATCGGATGATGGTGCTAGGCGCAGAGGTAGTGCTCCAAACCGTTCGGGCAATTGAAGCGGACGACTACGAGCTACAAGTACAAGATGATGGCTTGGCTACAAAGGCTCCCAAGCTATTTACCGAGACTTGCGAGATCAATTTCGATCAGTCGACTTTGGAGGTACACAACTTCATCAGAGGGCTTAGCCCCTACCCTGCTGCTTGGACAATGCTAGATGGTAAAAAGCTGAAAGTTTTGCGTACACGCAAAATCATTACTGCTCATGATCAGATTCCAGGGACTTTTTTGAGTGATAATCAGAAGTTTATTCATATCGCTACGAAGGATGGTTTTGTGGAGTTGCTGGAGTTGCAGTTAGCGGGTAGGAAGCGGATGGGGGTAAAGGATTTTTTGAATGGTTACACCTCGGAGACCTTAACACCTCGGAGACCTTAAGGACTCCGAGGCGTAGCTTGTGTTCTTCAGCATAAACTACTCATTATCAGCAATAAAAATCCAGTACCTCGGAGAACCTGCAGCACTGCCAGGGTACCCGACTTGTATTTTACATTGTTTTTTATTTGCTGGTTATTCTTTTAAAATTTAAAAACAAAGAAAATTACGTCTGAGTAAAAATATATTACATAAATACCACACATCCAATCTAGCCCCATCCAGAATCGAAATCGATTTACCGCATTATTACTTTAATTCTCCCTGGTTTTAGGAACAACTTTTTATATTGTCATCACTTTACAAAATGCGATTCCAAAATTAAGATACAATGGCACACGACTATATTAGTATGCGCAATCTGCGCTTCACACTTCATGAAATGCTCGACGCAGAAAACCTCAACCGGTTTGAGTACTTCCAAGATTATGACAAAGCCAGCATGGATATGGCTTTATCAGCTGCGGAGCAGATAGGTGATACTTATTTGTTTCCCATTTTTCGGGAAATGGACAAAAACAAGGCTTACTACAAAGATGGAGAAGTACAGGTGCATCCTGGACTGAAAAAGGCCATCCTTGCACTTGCTGAAGGAGGCTGGATTGGCGCACCCGACGATTACGAGATGGAAGGCCAGCAGATGCCCTACACTTTGCTTAATGCAGGTGTACTCACCTTCTATGCTGCCAATGCTAATGCCGCCGCTTACGCCTTCCTCACACAAGGTGCAGCCCGCTTAATCCGTGCATTTGGCTCAGAGGCGCTTAACCAGGCATTTATACCACAGATGTACAGTGGCGCATGGCAGGGAACCATGGCGCTGACTGAACCACAGGCAGGAAGTTCTTTATCCGATATTACGTCGTCTGCTACTCCCTCAGGAAATGGACACTACAAAATAAAAGGACAGAAAATATATATTTCTGGTGGAGACCACACGGGCGTAGACAATGTCGTACACTTAATGCTGGCTCGTATAGACGGAGCACCGCAGGGTACCAAAGGTATCTCGCTGTTTGTGGTACCCAAGAAGCGGATGGAAGAAGGAGCTTTAGTCTCTAACGACGTAACTACAGCAGGTATCTATGGCAAGATGGGCCAGAAAGGCTACGTCGCTGCCCACCTCATGATGGGTGAAAAAGAAGACTGCCACGGTTACCTAGTGGGCCAGCCGCATAAAGGACTACGCTATATGTTCCAAATGATGAATGAAGCACGTATTGGTACAGGTATTCTCTCAGCGGGTACAGCCTCTGCCGCTTATTATGCTTCTCTAAAATATGCCAACGAACGCCCACAAGGACGCCACCCCGGTAACAAGGATTTGACTCAAGCACCCGTGCTAATCATTGAGCACGCAGATGTACGCCGCATGCTACTCTATCAGAAGGCCGTAGTAGAAGGCAGCATCTCTCTCCTACTCTACTGTAGCTATTTGGCAGACGTAGAACAAGCGGCAGAAGGTAAAGAAAAAGAAGACGCGCATTTGCTGCTAGAACTACTCACACCCATTGCTAAGTCCTACCCTGCTGAATGGGGGACTCAATCCGTAAGCATGGCCATGCAAGTATTGGGTGGTGCTGGATACACCGATGATTTTCCGGTAGAGCAGTACTACCGCGACATCCGTGTCAATGCCATCTACGAAGGTACTACGACCATTCACGGAATGGATTTACTAGGCCGGAAAGTAACCATGGCAGAGGGCAAGGCGATGACCTTGATGATGACTAAGCTAAAAGCTTTGCTGGAAGAGGCGGGCCAAATACCAGAATTGGCTCCTTTTGCGGCGAAGCTAGGCAAAGCGGCTCAAGCTTTACACAAAACAACCATGGAGCTCATCCAAATCGCTATGAAAGAAGGTGCCAAAGCATTCCTAGCTGATGCTACCATTTACTTAGAGTGCTTCAGCATTATTACGATTGCTTGGCAGTGGATGGAGCAAGCGTTGGTGGCACACAAGGCACTTCCAAATGCCGAGGGCGATAGCGAGCGCCATTTCTATGAAGGCAAGATACAGACCTTCAAGTATTACTTTGAGTATGAACTACCAAAGACTAGAGGCTTAATTGCTGTCCTAGCTACTAAAGAACAGGTCACTTTGTCTACACAACCAGAGCACTTGGTATAACTGAATTAGTATGAAAAAATATTTGCTCTTTTTATTGCTTATTACCCTTTCGGGAAATATAGCTTTTGCGCAAGATCGAGTAACTGGGTTTAATTTTGCCACTCGCTCTGAAGTGATTGCTCAAAATGGAATGGCGTGTACCTCTCAGCCCCTAGCTACTCAGGTAGCCCTGGATATTCTAAAAAAGGGGGGTACTGCTATAGATGCAGCAATCGCCGCGAATGCAACTTTGGGCTTGATGGAGCCCACTGGCTGTGGCATTGGTGGCGATCTATTTGCCATCGTTTGGGATGCAAAGACCCAGAAACTGTACGGATTGAATGCAAGTGGGCGATCACCCAAAAGTTTGGAATTAGCCTATTTTCAGGAAAAAGGAATGACTAAGATACCTTCTTACGGCCCGCTCCCAGTGAGTGTACCTGGGGCAGTAGACGGTTGGTTTCAACTGCACCAAAAATTTGGTAAGCTTGGCATGGAAGATATTTTGGCACCAGCCATCCAATATGCGGAGGTAGGATTTCCGGTGAGCGAACTGATTGCTTACTATATCAGTCGCTCCGTTCCTCGGTTTATGCGGCAGTATCCTAATGTAGAGGAGACCTACACGATGGATGGGAAAGTCCCACAGAAGGGTGATATTTTTAAGAATCCTTATTTGGCATCCACTTATAAAAAACTGACCAAAGATGGTAGAGATGCCTTCTACAAAGGTGAAATAGCCAAAACCATCGCAAAATTTCTCCAGGAGCAAGGTGGATTTTTATCCTACGAAGACTTTGCTAGTCACCAAAGTGAATGGGTAGAGCCTGTTTCTACGAATTATCGGGGCTATGAGGTGTGGGAGTTACCTCCAAATGGCCAGGGTATTGCTGCCCTCCAAATGCTGAATCTTTTGGAAAAGTACGACTTTGCGTCAATGGGCTTTGGCAGTGCAGAGCATATCCATCATTTTGTGGAAGCTAAGAAATTAGCTTTCGAAGATCGTGCAAAATATTATGCCGATATGGATTTTGCCAAGGTGCCTGTAGATGAACTCATCTCTAAGTCTTACGCTGATAAAAGAAGAGCCTTACTTAACACCAAACGTGCCAGTAAGTACGAAG
>JBCCRH010000352.1:0-6656 GCA_039208045.1 Bacteroidota bacterium | reverse complement strand
TGACCACTAAATGAAAGCTGATGGCTATTCGAAAAAGCAGTGGAGCGCAGTATCTCCTCCTGCTTTTTCGAATAGCCATCAACTTTCATTTAGTGGTCAAGTCGATGAGTTGCGCTATCGCACGTCGCTGCACTATCGGGATATACAGGGCGTGGTCCAACAATCGGGTTATGAGCAAGTGGGTGCGCGCCTATTTCTGGATTATACCACACTAAAAGGCCGACTCCGACTACGGCATAGCACGAATATCAACAATCGAGCTACCGAAGATTTTAATTATAATCAAGCGCTGGGCGATGAGCTGGGCAGTCGAAATGCCCCTATTACCTACGCCATTCAGGCCAATCCAACCTTCCCCGTTTGGGAAAATGATGACCCCGCATCTGGGCAATATAGTGCTCCGTTTAATCCTTTTTTTGCTGAAAATCCCCTCTCGCGACTCAGCCAAACCGTTAATGAGCAAGAACAGACCTTTGCGCTTTCCACGACCACTGCAATCGTTAAAGTGGTGAAAGGCTTAGAGGTAGAGGCGACTTATGGCCTGGTTTACCAAGACCAAGTCCGAGGCTTTCAGGCAGCTCCCAATGCAGTTTTGCGAGAATTGGCGGCCAATAAGGCGGCCCTCACTAAGCAACTAGAGCGGCAGCACCTTATTGAAGGTCGAGTGCGCTTTCAAAAAAGCTGGGGCGAGCACGAGCTGCTAGCTATGGGAGGCTACGCTCATCAGTACAATATCGAAAGTACCCAAAGCTTTTTTACCGATGCGGTGCCCGATAACCTACTGTATGAGCAATTGGATGATGCTAATCAGTTTCCAACCGGCTTTGAACCCATAACGGCCAGTGCTCGATCTTCGCGTACCCTGAGTTCTTACTTTTTAAGTGCTGCTTATCAGCTGCAAGGCTTTTCTGTTGCCGCTAATTTTCGCCAGGATGGGGCCTCCAGTTTAGGTATTGATAACCAATGGAGTACCTTCATAGGCGTGACGGGTGCCTTTGATTTTGCCGGCCTTTGGAGTGATTTTCCGCTGGTTACCCAGTTGCGCTTGCGGGCGGGTTATGGGCAGGCAGGCAATTTGCCCGCTACTTCCTTTTTATCGCAATCGCTCGTTGGCACAGACGGGAGCTTCACCTTTTTTGATGGGCAATTTGTACCCAACTTGGACATCCTCCAGGCAAGCAATCCCAATCTTGGAGCAGAGCAGAGTCAGGAACTTAATTTTGGGGCCGACGTGACCTTTTTTAACGGTCGTGTGCGGGGAAGTCTTGATCTATTCACTAAAAGAAGCGAAGAGCTTATTATTCGACAATTTATTGATATTGACACCCCTTTCGGCAAGCAGCAATTCGCCAATGCTGCTAAACTCACCAATCTTGGGGCAGATGGCTTTTTGGCGATTGATCTGGTACAAAAGCCTTCTTTTTCGTGGACGCTTGGCCTACGTGGAAGTGTGTACCGCAATGAGATCGATGCCCTAGCCGAGGGATCGGAGGAGGTCTCACCACAGTCTTTTATATCGGGCCTTACGGGCTTTTCGCCACTTAATAGTTCCTCTCCTGTCTTTTTCTATCAGGAAGGCAATCGCTTAGGCCAGTTCATCGGCCCACAGTTTTTGGGTGCCAATGCCTTTGGATTTGGAGACTTTGCCGACCTCAATGGGGACGGCATCTTCTGTGGCTGTCCCGATGATTTCACTTCTTTAGGTGATGGCCTACCCGATATTACCTTAGCTCTGACCAATAGCTTTCGCTTTGGCAATTGGGATGCCAGCATCCAAATCCGAGGGGCCTTCGGCCACGAATTAGTCCATGGTACCCGCCTGATCTTCGAGAATAGAGGCATCGGCTTTTCTTCAAATATCCTAGCAAGCACCCTCGATTTTCCGGCCAGAGAGCTCCTCTTTGCAGGAAATTATTCCGATTTCTATGTAGAAGATGCCGACTTTGTCACCATCGATTACATCAGCTTGGGTTATCGCTTCTCGGATCATCTACGAGTTTATACCTCCCTCAATCAATGGTTTACGTTTAGCTCCTACTCCGGCCTCAGCCCAGAGCCCCGCTACAGCCAAAATGGCGATCAACTGTCCATTGGGATCGAGTCATTTAACGACTACTATCCCGAAAGGAGCTTTTTGCTGGGGGTAGAGCTGAGGTTGTAGCTAAGTCAACCTTGGAGGTTTCTCCGAGTCCACACAGGACAAATTGTACTACACGAGCAAATCGAAGAAGTGCAATTTACCATTCAGCACATATTTCGTACCGTTCGTACCAAATCCATGAAGATAGTTGTCCACCTCCTATTTCTATTGCTACATTTGAAGCATACTTCAAAGGCAAGAGCTGAGAAGTGATCAATACATTTTTTAAACAAAAAAAATCTATCAATCATGAGAATCGATGTAAAAGCAAAAGAAAATTCAATTTCAGGAGGTACAGCAAAAGTTACGGGTTTAAAAGTCGCTCCTGGAGACTATCTTACGATTACTTGTGCTCCAACAGATGTCTGGAAAGCGGGAACCTCAAAGGAACATACGTCCAATGCTAATGGTATCCCTGGCAAGCTTTACCCTATCAATGGAAGTGAGCAGAAGTTTGTTGTAGGTAGCCTAATAGGAAGCCTTGACGGTGGCAAGACCTACTTTGGTATAGGTACCTCCCTACAAATGACCATCGTTACGCAAGGAGAACTAACACTAGCCTATATGGATATCAACAATAACGATAACTCTGGCATGGTCACAGCTATTGCTCAGGTATATAAGGTAACAGGGAAGTAGGCCTATACTATCTTTAAAGTAGGTAGCCGAACGTACCAACTTCGGCTACCTACTATCCTCTATCCACTATCCCCTATTCACTCCCCCACCACTGACTCTTCTCAAACTTCACCTTCCCACCCACAATCGTCTTCAGAATCTCCGTCTCTAAAATTTCCGCATCGGTACAAGTCGATAAATCTTGGGATAAGACTACAAAATCAGCCAGCTTACCCTTTTCGATAGAGCCTTTGTGGGCCTCCTCAAAAGCAGCGAACGCATTACCTAAGGTGTAAGAATAGATGGCCTCTTCGCGCGTCATGCGTTGCTCTGGGAAAAACTCAAAGCCATTATCGATGCGCTTGCGCGTAACGGAAGCATAGAAACATTCGATAGGATCAACATCCTCTACTGGGGCATCTGTTCCGTTGGCGATGACGACGCCTGCGTCCAGTAGGGAGCGCCAGGGATAAGCTCCGTATTTGGCCCGCTGGCGGCCCAGGCGCTTCTCCACAAATGGAGCATCGGAAGTGCAGTGGATGCCCTGCATGGAAGCGATGATGCCCAATTCGCGGAAGCGAGGAATGTCAGTCGTATCCAGGTGTTGGGCGTGTTCGATGCGCCAGCGTTGGGCGGTGGGATCTTGCTTGGTGGTGAGGGCACTTTCGTAAATGTCGAGTACGACTCGGTTGGCGCGGTCACCAATGGCGTGAACGCAAAATTGCATATCATTGGCGATGGCCAAATCAGCGATGCTTTTTACCTCGGTGATGGGTACGGTATTTTGGCCGATAAAACCGGCTTTATCATTGTAGGGTTTGAGTAGCCAGGCACCGAAGGCACCAAGCGCGCCATCTACCGCCGATTTAATAGCACGACAGGTAAAGTAGTGATCGCCTTCATCCACCATTGGGAAACCTTCCATCCGATCTTTCATTTCATCGTAGGAGCGGCGGAGCATCACCCACAAGCGCAAGTCTAGCTCTTGATTGGTTGCTAGCTCGCGGTACCATTCAATATCCTGAAAAGAGGAGCCCGCATCTTGGAAGGACGTCACTCCTTTAGCGAGGCATTCCTGTTGGGCTAGTTCGATCTCTTCCAGCCAAATCTTTTTCTTCTCTTCGATGCTAAGCGTCGCTAAATACTCATTATAGGAATCTTGTACCAGATTCATCGCTTTTTCCTCAAATACGCCGATGGCCTCGCCATTGCTGCTGCGGACGATCTCTCCACCAAAAGGGTTGGGTGTCTCTGCGGAAATGCCAGACATTTCCATCGCCTTTTCGTTGGCAAATAGGGAGTGGCCGCTGGCGTGGCGTAGCATTACCGGGTTGTCGGGAGAGACAGCACTCAACAGGTCGTGGTAAGGGTAGCCCAATACCTGCTTATCAGGAGTGCGTATCCATTTTTCTTGGTGCCAGCCGCGGCCCACAATCCACTCGCCCGGTTCTGCTGTTTTGGCTTTTTCAGCAACCATTTCTACAATTTCGTCCCAGCTCTGCACTTTTAAGAAGTTGAGGTTGAGCATCAGCTTACCCAAGCCATTGAAGTGGCCGTGCCCTTCGATAAAGCCCGGCATTAGGAATTGCCCTTCGCAGTCGATGAGCTGCGTATTTTCATTGGCGTAAGCCTGCATCGCTTCTGCTGAGCCTACATCGAGGATGCGCTCCCCTTTTACGGCAATTGCTTGTGCTTTGGGCATCGCTTCATTGACGGTGTACACATTGGCGTTAGTCAAAATTAGGTCGGCAAATTCGGTTGCTGACTCCTCTTGACAGCCAACTAATAGGAGCAAACAAAAAGTAAGAATACTGAATCGTGAAAACTTCATTTTAAGTAGTAGTTTGGTAAGTTTGTAAAATTAAAGCTAGTATTTTTTCCAAAAAAATCAAGATCATGCAGATACGACTTGCCACTTTTGACGACCTCCCTGCTATCCACCAGTTAGTGCTCGAACTTGCCATTTATGAAAAGGCAGAGCACGAGTTTACGGCCACATTAGAAGATTATCAAAAAGACTTTGCAGCGAATATTTTTGAAGCGCAGGTAGCAGAGGAAGAAGGAAAAATAGTGGGTATGATCCTTTATTATATGACCTACTCTACCTGGAAGGGGCGCATGCTGTATTTGGAGGATTTTGTGGTGAATGAAGCGTATCGCCAGCGCGGCGTCGGGCAGTTGTTATTTGATCGGCTGCTGGAAGTGGCGCTCGAAAAAGGGTGTCGCTTGGTGAAGTGGCAGGTACTAGACTGGAACGAACCGGCCATTAAATTCTACAAAAAGAATAAAGCAACCATCGAAAAGGGGTGGTGGAATGGCAAACTATATTTGGCGTAAGCCGCTGTATCAAACGTATCTCCATCCGTATTATTTGTAAAAACAGAATTTCCTTTCTACCTTTAGGATTTTCTTACAAGCAGGAGCAAATCTTTGCTCCTGTAATTTTGGTCTATCATTAGTTACTTCCCTGAACATTTCTTACAACCTAGACTAATAATATCGCTGAAACCATGGTAGCCTTTACTTGCTGCTTTGGCTAAAGAAAATATAGTGTTTCATAGTGTGGGGGTAGCTACTTCGGTAGTTGCTCCCTTTTTGCTGCTATTGGAGCCTAAATGACACGGTCTACCAGCTGATTGGCAATGGCAAAGAGCGGTGCTTTTTGCGCAGCTTCTACCTCTAGCGTTTCTAGTTCTTGTAGCGCTTCCGCTAAATATTGATCGCGTAGGGTTTTCACTTTCGTGGGAATGTGGAGGTGCTCTAAAAGGGATTTTACAGCGGTTATTTTTTGCTGCTCATTGGTAGTTGGTGTACTCAGGAGTTGATTGAGCTGCGCTTGCTCATTTGCATTGCCATCTTTTAGCGCTTGAAGAATCAAAATCGTTTTCTTGTTCTGACAAATATCACCTCCTACCTTTTTTCCGAATTTGGCAGGATCACCAAAGGAATCCAATAAGTCGTCTTGTATTTGAAAGGCAATACCCACTTTTCGCCCAAAGCGATCTAAGTGCGCCACCGCCGCCTCATCTGCCCCTGCTGCGATAGCTCCCATGCTCAAACTCCCAGCTAGTAAAGCTGCGGTTTTGTACTCAATCATTTTCAGGTATTCATCGATACGCACATCGGAGCGATTTTCAAAATCAACATCATATTGCTGGCCCTCGCATACCTCAATGGCCACTTGGTTAAAGACTTGGATAAGCTTTGCCTGAATGTGAGGATCACCAATCTGGGCTAGGTATTGGTACGATTTAATAAGCATCACGTCTCCTGATAAAATAGCAGTATTGGTATCGTATTTGGCATGTACGGTGGGCTTTCCTCTTCGCAGATCGGCTGCGTCCATAATGTCGTCGTGGACGAGGCTAAAGTTGTGAAATACTTCTACGGCCATCGCTACAGGCAGTGCTGCATCCACATCTTTTTTAAATAGCTGATACGCTAAAAGGGCTAAGATAGGACGCATCCGCTTGCCCCCTAGCTGCATAATATAATCAACCGGTTCATAAAGACCTATGGGTGATTTACGGAAGGGATGAGCGGCTAAATACGCTAAAAATTGCTGACGGAGTTGATCTAATTGGTTGGACATGACGACAACTTATAGTTATAAAGACGGAGCGAAGGTAAGAGATTCTGCTTAGGAATGAGGGAGTGGGACTGAAAATGGACTACTTCAACCGCTATAGCTAACAAAAGTGAAAACGTTTAAACAAAAGATTGGGTATTTAGTGTATATTTACCTGCAAGCCGATTTTAAGTAACAGTCAAAGAATAACTTCTCGATTTATGGCTGGCTCTTTTGCTCTAATACTGCGTTGAAAAGCCTCGCCGATGCTGGGCATCGTCTGCGTTTTTCGCCTTGTCTTAGAGCAAAATCCCCTTGCCAAAATGCGGA
>JBCCRH010000351.1:0-6658 GCA_039208045.1 Bacteroidota bacterium | reverse complement strand
TTACCTGCTTCAAATCCGTGGGTTTGGCCTTAGAGGATTTGGCTGCCGCCAAAATGGCGTATCTTGCCTATCAATCAAATGAATTGTAATGCGAATCTTAATCTTTCTATTAGCACTAGCGTCTTGTACGCCTAGCCGCACCAAAGAAATTTTGGCGAAAGCCACCACAGAAGCACCTACTATTGATGGTGTAGCATCGGATGCCTGTTGGCAAAATGCCGAGTGGCACCCCATTGATCAGCAGTGGCTAGGCGAACCCTACACCGCTGATGATTTTAAAGGCCGCTACAAGCTCGCTTGGTCAGAAGATTTTATCTACATCCTTGCGGAGATCCAGGACGACACCCTAATCGATATTCACGAGGACGGATTAGATCGCTATTGGGATGACGATTGCCTGGAAATATTTATCGATGAAGATCATTCGGGAGGAAACCACCAGTACAGTCACAATGCCTTTGCCTACCATATCGCACTAGATGGCAAAGTGGTAGATATTGACCCCGATAGCACCTTCCGCTACTACAATGAGCACATCCAATCTCGCCGCACCCAACAAGGCAACACCTCTACCTGGGAAGTAGCGATGGCCATATATGATGATAGCTATCAAGACGACCAAGTCAACACGCCTACTAAACTGAAGGAAGACAAAAAACTAGGCTTCGCCATCGCCTACTGCGATAACGACCACAGCGCAGCGCGCGAAAACTTCATCGGCTCTGTCCCAGTAGAAGGCGAAGACAAAAACCGCGGCTGGATCGATGCAGGCATTTTCGGAACGCTGAGGTTGGAGGGAAGGGAGGACGGGGAATGAGGGACAGAGGGGAGGAAGGCGGAAGGAATGAGGGACGGAGGATAGGGGGACGGAGAAAATGAAGGACGGAGGATAGGAGGACGGAGGAAGGAATGAGGGACGGAGGATAGGGGGACGGAGGGGGGAATTGTGAGTTTTGGAGGACGGAGGACGAGTTTTTGGTGGCGGCACAGAGAATATCCATTAAGCTGTATCTGCTAGAGCAATAGGTTTGATTGTCAGGCAATTAGTACAAAGTAGACGAAGCTCACAAATATTTTTTTTGCTTGGCACTCTCAATTCAGCATTCGACACCCACAACTCGTAATCCGGAACCCATAATCCGACACTCGTAACCCAAAACCCCCAAACTCCTCAACCCCAAAACTCCCAAACCCCTCAACTATTCAATATCCGCACCACCGCCCAAACAAGCACGAGCATAATCAACAAAAAGAAAAACAGGTTCGCACCCGACCCACTTAAATCCACTAATACAGGAAAGGCTCGGTACAATCCATATCCAACAGCTATCGATAGGAAGATAAAACCAAAGATTCGTTTTGCTTGCACAACGCTTATTTACGTTTTTTCTTGCTAAACTTATTGCGGTTAGGGCCTCTCCGTCCTTTTTTGGGATAGCCCGAGCGACCAGATCGGCCATTGCGGCCCCGGCCCCAATCTTTCTTATTTTTTGGAGGCGTTTCATTGAGGTCATTTGCACTATTGAGCAGTTGCTTATCAAGCTCCATCATGAGGAGTTTCGCAGTGAGTTCTTCTTTGGAAAGGCTGCCAAAAAGGAGATTCGCGCGATCTAGAAGCGTTTGGTCTAGCTTGCCTTTCGTGCGTTGCTCTAATACCTGGAGGCACCAGTTTTCTACTTTGGTTTCATAGATAGAATGGGCATCGGGTATGCGTACTTGCGTAAAGTTGATAGCCAGTTGCTTAATCAGGCGGTTGATCTTGTACTGCTCTCGGCCATTGACAAAGGCAATAGACGTGCCCTTTTTCCCCGCCCTAGCAGTACGCCCACTTCGATGCGTGTAGTAAGACACATCATCTGGCAGGGTAAAATGAAATACATGCGTAATATCATTTACATCAATCCCTCTTGCCGCTACATCGGTAGCTACCAGTACTTGCAAGTCGTGGCGTTTGAAGCGATTCATTACCGCATCGCGCTGGCGCTGCGACAGATCGCCATGTATGGCATCTGCTTTGTAGTTCTTTTGGAGTAAATCTTCAGCTAGCTGCTGGGTATCTCGCTTAGTACGGCAAAACACCACCCCGCGCATCTCTGGTTCAATATCCAAGAAGCGCGTAAGGGCATCCGTTTTGTTAGCACGGCGCACCAAGGCGTATTGGTGTTTGATATTGACATTTACCTCATTCTTTCTATTCAGCCGCACCTCAAGAGGCGCATCCATGTAGGTCTTCACAATGCGAGAAATATCGTCTGACATGGTCGCTGAAAAAAGCCAAGTGTTCTTTTCCGTAGGGATGTGGCTGAGAATCGTATCTAAGTCTTCTTTGAAGCCCATATTGAGCATCTCATCTGCCTCGTCTAACACAAGAAACTGTAATTGCCCCAGCTTCACTGCTTTACGACGGATGAGATCGATGAGGCGCCCTGGTGTAGCGATGATGACTTGCTGAGGCTTGCGCAGTGCGCGAAGTTGCCCGACGATAGGCGCGCCACCGTATACAGCCAGTGTATTGACTTGCGGCAGGTATTTGCTAAAGAGCGCTAGTTGTTGGGCAATTTGCTGCCCTAGCTCTCGCGTAGGTGCCAAGATGAGCGCCTGAGTGTGCGGACTAGTCGGATCAATACGCTGTACTAGTGGTAGCCCGAAAGCAGCCGTTTTGCCCGTTCCAGTTTGTGCTAGCCCAATAAAATCGTTGTGTCCATTGATAAGTTTGGGAATAGATTGCTCCTGTATTTCGCTCGGTGTTTTGAAGCCAAGCTCTGCTATGGCCTTCAGAATGGGTTCCGAAAGCCCTAGGTTGTTAAATGTACTCAAAAGTATAGTTTGAAAAGTGAGCCGCAAAGGTCGTTAA
Organism: Bacteroidota bacterium; assembly: GCA_039208045.1. Taxonomy (GTDB): domain Bacteria; phylum Bacteroidota; class Bacteroidia; order Chitinophagales; family Saprospiraceae; genus JBCCRH01. The sequence continues at coordinate 3,804 of JBCCRH010000351.1, read as the reverse complement.
AATAGTCGACAAATGCTCGAAAAAGCTTGATTTTCAATAGATTTCCATCTGAAGACCACCATAATATCTGGTAGCTTTCTTACCCTAATGTTTGGTAGTTGACAATACCCAAGAGGTAAGATTTTTGAATTATAACTGAAAGCCAGAACTTCGCACGCTATATTTGTAGGATATCCAAATAAACACTAATATGCACTATCTAAGACGGACTTTGCTCCTCCTCTCTTTTTTATTGCCGTATCTGAGCCATGCACAATCCGATCGCGTTCGCTGTGCTACCGATGTTGTGATGCAGCGATTTTATGAAAACCACCCGGAGCATTTACACGAAGTAACAAATGGCCCTACTAGAATCTACCGACCAAGGATATCAAGCAGGAGCAATCCCATTATTACCATCCCCGTTCACGTCATTATTACCCACCCGCCGGGGCAAGCAATCGGCCAAGGTGCCAACCTTAGTCTGCCTCGCATTTTATCACAAATTAATGTGATGAATGATGATTTCCGACGTTTTAATGCAGACGCAGGAAATACCCCTAGTGTATTTGATGCTGTAGATGCACAAATTCAATTTTGCTTAGCCTCTGTTGACCCACAAGGTAATCCAACAGACGGTATTACCCGCTTTCCTACCAACCTAAACTTAATCAATAACGAAGTAGCCATCAAAACCGCCACCGGCTGGGACAACCAACGCTACATGAATGTTTGGGTCGGCAGCCTTGGCAATCTACTAGGCTACGCTTATTTGCCGTCTCCCGCAGGCATACCATCAGCTAACGTGGATGGCATAGTGGTAGCAACGGGAGCCTTTGGAGGCCCTGGTTTTGCAACCGATGCCCCTTACGATGAGGGCCGTACCGCTACACATGAAATAGGGCACTACTTGGGTTTGCGACATGTATGGGGGCCAGGTAATGGCAGCTGTGGAGGGGATGATGGTTTTGTAGATACTCCAAATCAATCAGGCCCTAACTTTGGTTGCCCGGTACATCCTAGCCCGTCTTGTGGCAATGGTGGGGATATGTTTATGAACTACATGGACTATGTCAACGATGACTGCATGAATGCCTTTTCTGCCGATCAGGTGGCCTATATGCGACTCATCCTGGAAACCTCACGAGCGACCTTAGCCAGTTCTGCTGCTACTGCTTGTAACCTACAAGGAGCACCACTAACGGCATTTATTGCCAACCAGACCGACGTTTCCTGCGCAGGCGACGCTGATGGAACCATTGATGTAGACGTACTAGGAGGCACTCCAGATTATACGTTCGTCTTAAATGGTGTCACACAGTCTGATGGCTTATTTACCAATCTCCCGGCAGGGAACTACACGGTTACGGTGTTTGATGAGCAAGGTGCATTTATTGATATTTCCACCACTATCAATGCGCCCAATCTCTTAGTCCCTTTCGTAGATGTGCAGCAAGACGTTAGCTGTGAAGGCGCTGCTGATGGCATCATTACCTTGGGGGCAAGTGGAGGGACGCCCGGCTCCGGTAATACATACACCTATAGCCTAAACAACGGCCCTCCTAACACTACCGGCGTATTTACCGATTTGGAGCCGGGGACCTACCTAGCGCAAGTAGTGGATGAAAATGGCTGCACCGGTCAGCTAGAAATAGTTATGAGCACGTCTAACCCAATAGAGGTCACTTTATTAGACCTACAAGCGGTCAGCTGTGCCGGCAATGATGATGGAAGCGTAAGTATAAGCGCTTCAGGCGGTACTCCTGCTTATCAATACTCGCTTAACGGCGAAGATTTTTTTGGCAGTGGCACCTTTGAGAATTTAGCCTCCGGCGATTATACGGTTATTGTCTTGGATGCAAACGAGTGCGTTGGCTTTATAGACGTACAGATTGAGGAGTCGAATCCGCTCAATCTTTTGATTGAAAGTCAAGAACCAGCACTATGCTTTGGTGATTCAAGTGGCCAAGTTAGTTTATCAATAGTAGGGGGAACCGCACCATTTTCTTATGCAATAGACAATGAAACTCCCCAAACAAGTCCCGTTTTTAGCGAGCTCCCTGCTGCTGATTATACCTTTACGGTAATAGACGCCAATGCTTGTATTACTAGTATTGAAGCCACAGTAGAGAGTCAGGACTCCATTGGCCTGATGCTAGAAATGGTGCAAGACGTCAGCTGCTTTGGCGATACTAGTGGTAGTTTCACAGCCCTTGCGTTTGGTGGTGCTCCTAATTATCTGTATCAATTAGACACCTTTGAGTTGGATACTATTAATACCTTCTCCAATCTGGCAGCAGGTACGTATATGCTAGCTGTGGAAGACAGCCTTGGTTGTTCGGCCAACTTTGAAATCGAGCTTGCCACTAATGATTCGCTGGCCTTAGCCATAGATAGTATTGCAGGGCTTAGTTGTTTTGAAGGCACAGATGGTTATTTAGAATGGAGTGGGGCTGGTGGACTAGGTGATTACAGCTTATCGATTAACAATGATACTACTGTGGTAGATACCATTCTCAACGGGTTATCCGCAGGGATTTACACACTCAGCATGAGTGATTCACTAGGTTGCACGGTCTACGATACTGTGGCAATTGCGATGCCATTTCCAATTAATATTACTGATCTTGAAACAACGCCCATATCTTGTGCAGAAGCTATCGACGGCCAAGTAGTGGCCGCTGCACAAGGCGGCACCGGCACCCTCACCTACACCTTAGGTGACGAAACGAATACAACAGGTCTATTTGAGCAATTATCAGCAGGCAGTTACACGCTAACCGTAGAAGATCAAAATGGCTGTAGCACCCTCCAAGATGTTGCAGTAGCTGCACCAACAGCCTTAACAGCCGAAATGGACATGGCAACAAACGTAAGCTGCGCCGGTGCTAATGACGGCGCCATCACAGTACTTGCACAAGGCGGCACGGGGGCATTAAGCTTTTCGCTAAATGGAACGAGTAACACCACCGGAAGCTTTACCGAGCTCGCCGGAGGCGATTACACGATTCTAGTGAGCGATGAAAATGATTGTCAAACAGAAGTGCTCGTCACCATTGAAGAGCCTATAGCGCTAAGTACCGATAGTGAAATCTTGACTGCTATCGATTGTGCGGGAGAGCTCGGCGCCATCCAATTCGAAGCTACAGGGGGTACCGCTCCTTACAGCTTTGCGCTAAATGGCAGCACCAATAGCACGGGCCTATTCGACGGTGTGCAAGGAGGCACCTACACCGCGACCATCACTGATGACAATGGCTGTACCCTGACCTCCACTGCAACACTCAACAGTCCCACTCCAATCACTATAGAAGTTATCGCACAGACCAACCCGCTATGCGCAGGAGAGGCAAATGGCACCCTCCAACTTACCGCCAATGGTGGAACAGGCACCCTCACCTACACCCTTGGCGAAACCACCAACACCAGCGGCACCTTCAACAATCTGAACCCTGGCGAATATACCATTGTGGTAGCGGATCAAAACGGCTGTACCAGCACTGTGGATGTCACGCTCGATGCACTACAGCCCATCACAGTCGAAATGGGGATGGCAGCTAATGTGAGCTGTGCCGGTGCTAGCGATGGGGCCATCACAATACTTGCACAGGGCGGCACGGGGGCATTAAGCTTTACGCTAAATGGTACTAGCAATACCACCGGAAGCTTTACTGAATTAGCCGGAGGCGACTACACCATTCTAGTAAGCGATGAAAATACTTGCCAAACCGAAGTGCTCGTCACCATCGAAGAGCCTACAGCGCTGAGTACCAATAGTGAAATCTTGACTGCTATTAACTGTGCGGGAGAGCTAGGCACCATCCA
>JBCCRH010000350.1:0-6683 GCA_039208045.1 Bacteroidota bacterium | reverse complement strand
CCCATGGCTTCTTTTTGGACTTCCAGGGGTAAACTTCTCCAGTTTTGCCCAGGCCCAATCATTCTATAGTATTTCAAGCGTTTTTCTGGAAAATTGATGTGCTGATGATCAACACCTTTCAAGCTTTCAATAGCTTCCTCGAAAGTACGCCAATAAGGGAGTTCAAAAGCGCCTGTTTCACTATGAGTGGGCTCTAGGTAGGGCGGTTTCTTCCCATCTCTTGAGCAAATTAAAATGACTCGCTCCCGCTTCTGAGGGGTGCCAAAGTTGGCGGCATTATACAAATTGAAGGAAACTCCGAACCCATTAGCCTCTAGTTTTTCTAAAATATGGATCAAGGCTCCACCAGGTTGTTCTTCGATAGAAGATTGATAACCTTCCATTGCTCTTTCGCTATGTGGGGTATGTTTGAGAGAAGCAGATAATAGCCCTCGTACGTTTTCGATGACGGCATATTTGGGCTGCAAGTCAATAATTAGATCGATAAAATTGAGAAATACATTTCCTCTTTCATCCGTAAATGCCCGGCGTTTTCCAGCCGTGCTGAAAGCCTGGCAAGGAGGCCCACCAACTATAAGATCTATTTCGTCTGTAGCACTCAAGCCTGCTAAAGACCGTACCCCTGCGGCGCCATAATCTCTCATATCCCCTACAAGTGCAATATCGGGTTGGTTTCTTCGAATCGTTTTCCTGCAAGCATTATTTATTTCACTGGCAAAAAGCGTTTTAAATCCTGCCCGCTCTATTCCGATATCCATGCCCATAGCTCCACTGAAAAAGCTAAGAGCAATAGGAGTATCTTTTGCTCTAGTCCGGGTCGTGTACGGGATTTGGTCTTCTGCAACGCCACAAGTAGATTGAGCGTAATATGCGCTAACATCCTCTTGCTCCAGTATCCAAGTCTTTCCAACTTTTTGAGCAGGCAGCTTTTCATTGCGGCACAATGATCTGACTTGTTGTGGGGTGAGATTTAACTGCTCAGCAGCTTGATTGATGCTAATTGCCAAGAGGTACCTGTTTTATATTCTTAAAGGAAACTTATTTAGGTACCAAATATAGTTCTTTTTTTGGAAGCGATAAATAGTTTTTATGATCATCCCACCAGTGCACTCCCCGCAAATAAAATGTAAATCCCAAAAAATAATAACCAAATCATCTGATAAAAGCGCTGGATGGAGGCTTTTTGACGTAAGTCTAAACGCTGATTGGCCCACCATAGTAAGACGAGTAGGCCAAAATGGCCCAGGCTGAACACCCCGCCATTTACCGAAAGGGATAAAAAAGAAGGGGCAAAAACTAAGCCTAGGAATAATAAGATGAGCACAATATTGCCAGCCATGAGTACCCGCTGCGCACCCAAGCGAACGGGTAAGGTGCGGATTTTGTGCAAACGATCGCCTTCTAAATCGGGGATATCTTTGAACCAAGCGATGGTGACGCTGAATAAAAAAATGGCACCTGTAAGTAGCCAGATGACGGGCGGGATGGTATCGGACTGGTTGACCCAATCCTGGAAGTGCAGGAAGAGGAATAGGTTGACGACTACGCCACGGATGGCGATGATGCAAAAGGCAGCCCAAAAGTGGAAGCGCTTGAGGCGAATGGGGGGTAGCGAATAGGCGGTGCCTAGCACTAAACTTACGATGACGGTGAGTAATAGATAACGCCCCAGATAGAAGGCAATGATCAATGAAAGGAGGACAGAGGCAATGACAATAGCGTAGCCTGTGCGCATCGAAAATGCTCCGGATGCCAAGGGTAGATAAGGCTTATTGATTTTGTCGATCTCGACATCTGTGATTTGGTTGAGGCCAACGATATAGATATTGGCACCCATGCAACTCAGCCAGCTGAGTGCGAAGATATCTAAGTGCCAATCGCTGCCGTCCGATAAGCCAATGGCGATAAGGTACAAAGCCAGCAGACTGAGCGTAGTGCCCACAATGGTATGTAGGCGGGAAAAACGGATAAAATTGACGAATGCACTCATGGTTTGACGGCTTGAAGGAGGCCGAAGCGGATGAGTCCTCTTCGGTAGCCTTTGGTCATATATTGCATGGCGTAGGCGCCTTTCATGGTCGACCAGCCTGCTTTGAGGAGGCCGAGCATGCGATCCCACTTTAGGGCAGACTGTATGACAGCTTTCCAGAAGGGTGCTACGGCATCGCTCCAATCGGCAGTTTTGATTTGCTCAAAGCCGATGGTGGTCGCCAGCTGCTCGTATTCGGCGATGCTGATCCAAGGGGGGAGATGGTAGAGCTCACATACGCGGTCGAGCAGTTTGTGCTCGACTTGGCTTAGCGGAGGAGGGGTATCGCGGTGGCACCAGGTTGCCATAAGGAGGCGTCCTCCAGGCTGTAATAAATTCCAAAAGTGCTGCAACAGCGCTTGTTTATCGCGAATATGCTCCGCACTTTCCATCGACCAGATGAGATCGAAAGGGCCTTCACTGGCTTGTACGGTAAACATATCGCGCACTTCTATGCTAACTTGATGGCTCAGCCCAGCCCGCTGATTGTAGCCTGCTGCTTGCTCGGCTTGTACCGAACTCAGCGTGACGCCCAACACATCCGCTCCAAAGCGATTGGCCAAGTAGCGCGCACTACCGCCTACGCCGCAGCCCGCATCTAGCACTTTGGTGGCTTTCGCCAAATGGCCCCATTCCACGAAAGTGTCCAATAAATCCACTTGCGCTTGTACATGATCCTTTTTTTCGGAGCCATCCAAGCCATAAAAACCATGGTGCATGTGCTCGCCCCAGGTGTCCAGCCAGATGGGGGTTGATTGGTCATAAAAGGATTTGATGCGTTGATTGAGCGTCGCGTTTTCCATGAGTAGCTTTAAAAAATGATCCAGCTAACCACACCCACTAGGGCTAAGCCGATAAATGAAAGTACACCAATTTGATAGCCATTAAGGGGCTCTACTTCTACATCTGCTTTACCTTTTATAGATGCGATGATATAACCAATCAAGGCAGCAGGGATAAATACAAAACCTGCAGTCGAGCCTACGATTACCCGCCAAATGAGCTGTAGGCGACGACCAATGGTCATCTCTGGCTCTTCTACTTCCTGTACTGGTGCTGGCATAGGCGATTCATCGGGGCCATTGAGTGGTTTTTTGCCAGCAATGGCGATCCCATACTCGGACTTGCGGCGGAACCAGTGGGGGCGGATATAGTGGAATTTGATGTCGGTAAATCCGGCATTTTTGTACCAGTCGTGGTATTCTTGTTCTTTTGGGAAGAGCATCCAAGTATTGGCAAAGAAGCGTCCCCAGAAGTTCTGCGGTTCTAATGGGCCAATCATCAGGGCAACACCACCTGGTTTGATGATGCGGTAAGATTCATTGATCCCCTTTTGTGGATTGGGCCAATATTCGATGGAGCCAGCCGAGACGTAGCGGTCAAATTCGTTGGTTTCAAAGGGTAGATTCTCGGCATCGCCTAGCAAGAAGGTACAATCTTGTAAGGCTTCTTTGGCCTTGGCATGCGACATTTGGTGCGGACTTTGGTCGAGGCAGGTTACCTGTTTGGCAGGCACCCTATCCACGATTCCCTCTGTAGTGAAACCAGTGCCAGAGCCTACATCTGCCACCGTGAGCGTTGGGTCATCTAATTGTGCCAAATCGAGCGAGTGTTCCCGCATTTGAGGCGTCCAGAATAAGGGGTTGACCAGCTTATCGTAAAACATGGATAAGAATCGGTAGAACCAATAAGCTTCTTTTTTGTGCTGTACAAGGCGCATAAGGCAAGGATTTTATAGTTTATGAATCAGCAGCTTTTGCTACGGTATGGGTGATGGTAGTGACTGGGCAAATAGCTTCGCATTTCATGCAGGCTATGTCGCAGACTTCGTTGACGGCGATGGTATCAAAGGAGCTGATAAAGCCAGCTTCCTGTGGGCAAACCGCCACACAAGCTCCACAATTGATACAAGCATTCCAGCCGATATGAAAGATGACAGGTTCGGACTTTCTCATCATTAAATCTTTTTGTATTCAGAATATGGACTGAAGTAAGCAGACATGGTGTCATAGAGCTGCTCGTCGCGCTCTGCAATGTTTTTATTTCTAAAAATGGCTGATTTGATGCGGTAGAGCTTCCACATTTTATTGCCCAATTGCTCTAGCCATTGATCTTGGTAGCCCTTGAGGTTGGCGCTTACAGTAGAAGCACCTGACCGGATCACTTTCGTTAAATACTCGGCGGCTATCCGACCACCACTAAGTGCAGTGTGGATGCCGCCACCTGTAATAGGGTTGACATGTCGCGCAGCATCGCCGGTTAAAATCATGTGATCGGCATATTGTATTTTTAAAGGTGCTGCGAGTGGCACTCCACCGCCTTGCACTTCTAGGATACGTGCTCCTTTGAAGCGGTCTTTGAAAAAAGAGGTTTCCATAAAACGGTCGAGGTGTACGCGCGCATTATCGTTGGTCATCGTGCGGATGACACCGAGGCCGATTTCGGCATAGCCATGTCCTTTTGGGAATACCCAGGCGTAGCCACCGGGCGCCCACTGGTGGCCAGTCACAATTTCGAGCAGCCCTTCCGTTTCCACATTGTCAACAACCACTTGGAGGCAGCTTGCCAGTTCTGTCATTCTGATATGCGTGCGTAAGCCTGCCCATTTACCCACCTGTGATTGAAGGCCATCCGCGCCAACGAGTACTTTGGCACGCACTTCTAATTCTTGATTGTATTGCCGTAGTTGCACCGTGCAGTGGCCATTTAGTGAAGGCGTATATCCTAAGCCCTCCGTTTTAAGCCAAACCTCTGCCCCTGCACGCATAGCTTGCGTCATCAGGTGGCGATCAAAGCGGCGGCGATCTACCACATATCCCAGTGGTTTTTTACCATCCCCTTTTCCGTATTCATCTCCTTTTAATTGGCGATAATCAATGCGTATGGCATCTCCTACTTGGTTGTAAATGCCAAAACCGTAGATGGCCTCGTGTATAAATTCATCGCTGGGTACCACGCCTACTTCCTCTAGCGCATGGCGGCTGACGGCCCCTGAGCACTGAATAGGAGCGCCTAATTCCTGCCGTTTATCAATGATTAGAACGTCTAATCCTGCTTCGGATGCGAGGCGTGCAACCGTTGAGCCAGCGGGCCCAGCTCCTACAATGACGAGATCAAAATCGGTTTTATGCATGATAGTTGTTACTTAACTGCCAAAAGTTAGCACTCCTTGTGCGCCTGCGCAAACCAAATTAGTATGACATTTGGTAAATCATCAACTAGGTAGGGAGCCTGATTTTGGGGGAGTATTAACTTTTGAGTGGCTGTGTTGTTGGAATGTTTTAAATTACAGCTTTTTTAAAATTATTCCGAGTCAACTACAGTTTTTAACTATATGCCTACAACAATTATTTCCTACAATATTAATGGTATTCGAGCTGCGCTAAAAAAGGGCCTGAGCGATTGGGTGGCTAGTGGGGGCTTTGATGTGTTGTGTTTTCAGGAAACCAAAGCACAACCTGAACAGATCAATACTGCCCCTTTTGAAGCATTGGGCTACCAATATGTGCAGATGCACTCGGCAGAGAAAAAAGGGTACAGTGGCGTGGCTACTTTTTCTAAGGTAGCGCCTGATTATGTGGAGGTGGGTTGTGGGATTGAAAAATACGACAGAGAAGGGCGCATTCTGCGTACTGATTTTGGGGAATGGACCTTGCTAAATTGCTATTTCCCATCGGGGACTTCTGGCGATGAGCGCCAAGCGTTTAAAATGGAATTTCTAGCTGATTTCCAGCAATGGATCGATAAGCTGAAGCAAGAACGACCTAATCTCATCATTGTAGGTGACTACAATATTGCACATACCGAAAATGACATACATGATCCGGTGCGCAATAAAAAAAGTTCGGGCTTTTTGCCAGAAGAGCGGGAGTGGATGACGCAGTGGTTTGAGGGTGGGTTTGTGGATAGTTTTCGTAGCTTGAATCCTGAAAAAACGGAATATAGCTGGTGGAGCTATCGCGCCAATGCTCGCGCTAATAATAAGGGCTGGCGGATCGACTACCAATCGGTGAGCCTGCCTCTGAAAGATAAGCTACAGGAAGCCTTTCACTATAATGATGCGGTGCACTCGGATCATTGTCCAGTATATTTAAAGATTGATGTGTAAAAAATGCGCAGTACTACTACGACAACTGTTATAAACCAAAAAATATGCACATGCTAAAATTCTACTTAAGCCTTTTTTTGCTTTGTCCTATACTACTTACTGCCCAAAATAGCAATGTAGAAGAGATTGCTGTTCGCTTCAAGACCGGGCTGAATTTTGCTCAAATCCTGGGGCCATCTGAAAGTGTAAATGGGGAAGAGGCAGAGGAGTACAGTTTTAGAACAGGTTTTCACGTAAGTGGAGGAATAGATTATGCCTGGTCAGAAAAGTGGGGGGCTCGGGCCATGATTGGATATTCGCAGAAGGGGAGTGCCTTTGATTTTGATGGGCCTTCTTATTTGCAGTTTATCAATCCTGCTACCAATCTTCCGCTATTTAGCGTAGGCGGTAATCGTCGGATGACGCTTAATATTACCAATAGCTTTATTGAATTACCGCTATCAGCTTATGGGCGTTTTGGGCGCGTAGAGGTGGAGCTAGGGGCAACCATTGGTTATTTGATTACTTCGAGAGCAGATGGAGAGCTTACCTACAGCAATGTGAGTG
>JBCCRH010000349.1:0-6721 GCA_039208045.1 Bacteroidota bacterium | reverse complement strand
TGTTTTCGCTAGCTAAAGAATAGTGCTCTGTAGCATAATTAAATTTAAACATCCTACAGCGGATTGCAAATCCGCTGAGCGCGTGCTAGGCTTTTTTCTTTAAAGCTTGGCCCGCGCTTAGTGGATTTGTAATCCGCGTAGCCCTAAAACTTATTTTGTTACAAAACAATAAATTGTATACCACCATGAAAAAGTATATACTCTCTTGTATAGTAGTGCTGTTGAGTACTGCCACTGTTTCGTTTGCTCAACTTGCAATAGGCGCCAAAGCTGGGGTTAATATAGCCACGATTGATGATTACGCTTTTTTTACGGATGTGAACGGAGAACCAATTGATGACTTGCCATTGGTTGGACTAACTATTGGCGCAGTTGCCGAAATCGGCTTGACCAAGTTTTTCTACCTTCAGCCGGAAGTCAGCTTTATACAGAGGGGGATAAGCTGGAAAGATGATGAAAATCAAGGTACGGATATTAAAACGACCGATCGATATAATTACCTGGATATTGCAGCACTAGCTAAGTTCAAGTATAGAGGTGAAAAGATCGGGGGCTATTTAGTAGCTGGGCCACAGCTGGGCTACTTGCTTAGTGGCAAAATGACTGCTGAAGGTACCATAATAGGTCAAGAAATAGACAGCTCATCAGATATTGATGTTTCAATGGAGGTCTTCAACCGGTGGGAATTTAGCGTTGCAGTGGGAGGAGGCTTAGTCTTGCCTTTGAGCGCCCAATTAGAGCCCTTCATAGATGTTCGATATGTACAAGGGTTTACAGATTTTTGGAACCCCGGCTTTGTTGGTGCTCTGGACGCCAGAAACCGAGGGGTGAGCATGACCGTTGGGGCACTACTCTCATTTAAAGACAAAGAGTAGAACTACAGAGAAGCGTTAAAGTAAAAACAAAGTGGCAGAAATATTCTTTATTTGTGTTTAATAAAAACCAATTACAATGAAAAAATTTGCCACTTTTATCTTTTTCCTTGCCATGGTAAGTTATTACCAGGTAGATGCTCAGATCAGTATTGGCCCCAAAGCAGGGATCAATATTGCTACCCTGAACGGCTTCCCACTGGGAGACGATGATGATGTAGACCTTAGGTATGCTACCTTCTTAAACATTGGCGCCGTAGCTGAAATTCCACTTAAAGATCGATTGTTTATTCAGCCTGAGATCAGCTTTATTCAGAAAGGACTACTAGCAGAATCGGAAGATTCCTCCTTTGATGATAAAGCCGTACTCCGCTTGAACTACCTCGATATTAACGCCTTGGTAAAATATAAATACCTGGGCGAGACAGTAGGTGGATATCTCGGTATTGGCCCTTACGTCGGCTATGCGATGAGCGGTATTGTCAAATCAGAAGTTAATGTCGGTGGAACTACGGTCGAAACAGAGACAGACCTCGAACTCGGAGAGGACGAATCAGGCTTTAATCGCTTTGACTTCGGCTTTACCTTTGGAGGGGGCCTAGTCGTACCGATCGAAAACTTACCCGAGTTTTTCTTGGACGTCCGCTACCTCTTGGGCATTACTAACCTCAATGATGATGATACGGATGATGCTGATGTGAGTAATAGGGGGATTGGTATTACGGTTGGGGCTTTGTTTTCGCTCTAGCGCTTATTAGTATTTAACAAAAAACGCGTTCGCTCTTACTTCGTAGCCCCACCAAGCCAGCTATGACCTCCAATTTACAAGCTATTTCCTAAATTTGCAGGAGTGATAGGAAAAATTGAAAAACGAGGATCATAGCCCATTGCAAATTTACAGGCGCTACATAGCATTTCTGATATTCCAGCTTCTTGTTGTCTCCATAGTGACAGGGCAGCCTATTGCTAGCCCGAGTACGTATACTTCTACTATTCAATATTTTGATGCGGAAGAGAAGCTTGCTGGTCTGCCACCCAAAATGGTGGTTACAGATCGCCGTGGGGTGGTTTGGATGAGTACGGATGGTGGATTGCTGCGCTTTGATGGTGAAACCTTTAAGTTATATGCCCTAGATCAGGGGGCGCATCCTAATAAGCTGCGTTTCTTGGTGCTGATTGGGGATGAATTGTGGTGTGAACACACTGATAGTAATGGCTACAATACCTTTGGTGATATTAGCATTTTTCATACCATTGAAGAGCGCATTATCCCGTGGGAGGCTTATCAGCCGCCCTTTTCGAAAGATAAGATCACCAATTTTAGAATAGAGCCTCAGACTTCGTCTCTTTTTCTACATGTACAGCAGGAAGACAGCACGGCGCTTTATGAAGTGAATGCGCAAAGGGAATTTTTGCTAAAGAAAACGATACCCGATGGTTTTTTCTACAGCGGTGATCCTAATCGGGGACATATCTTATTTGAGTGGGAAACGGCGCATTTTCAGCAATTTGATCAAGCAGGAAATCTCTCACAAACGGTATCCTTAGTAGGTTCTATTGATAGTATCGCCTTCTGTACGGTGTATGGCTATCCTAAAGAAGTAGGAGTATTATGGCTTTATACAGAGCTGGGTAGGCGAGCACTAGAGGTACAACAACTCGATAGTACTGGAAAACTGAGGATTTGGGATCATCATAAACGCCTAATTCGACAACTTTATCCAAGGACGACAGATAAGGAGATTGAGACATGGAGGTTGAAATATATTCCCAAGTATGATGCGTTTGCGATGGCTTTCCGACAGGTATTTTTTATCATCCGTGCTAATGGCGAATTGATGCACCTGACTTATCTAGATGGTGTCAAGAATGCCTTTGATATAGTGGGAATTACTAACGACTATGGCATTTTTTGGGTTAGCAATGGGGAGGGATTGTATCAGCTTAATCTGCACAAAAATCTGTTCAACACCTACCTTACCGACCAGAATATAAGCTTTAGGGGGATCACCGGAAATCCAACCCATCTGTATTTCAATGCTTATCAAGGCATCTACGAGCTGGATAAAAAGAATGGACAGACTTCGAGAGTGGACGCTTCGGGCATAGGGGGTTACTTAGCTGGAGATACGCTCTGGTATGGAAGTAACCCAGGCATTGCTATGTTGAATGTGGTAACGAAGGAGCAAGTAGAAATGGAGGTGCCAAGCAGCCAAGAGATTTGGTCCTTTTACCAAGACGAGCAAGATCAACTCTGGTATAGCTGGTATGGATTGCATGCTTTTGATAACAATACGGGGAGTGTAACACCAGCTGCTTACCACGCTTTTCCTGAACTAGCAGATCATCCCATCTACCATTTTTACCCAAAAGAAGACGGTAAGGTGCTCTTGTGTGCTAGAAGTGGCTTGTACGAATGGCATCCCCAAAAGGGCGTGCTCGCGCGCTACTGGAAAGAGGGAAAAGGCCAGTTTCAGCTCCCTGTTACTGATATTCGACATTTGTATTACGATGCGACAGATGCTTCCTATTGGCTGGCAACCGGCAAAAAAGGATTGGTGCACTGGTGGCCCGAAAAAGGAGAGAGCGAAGTCTATCCCTTACATCGCAATCGTTCCAACACGGTACATAGTGTTTATCCAGATGCGTACCATAATTTGTGGCTGAGTACCGATAATGGCCTTATCCAATTCGACAAAGCCACCAAGCTATTCCGAGTGTACTTGCCAGCAGATGGCACTTCCTCGGACGAATTTAATCGGATTTCTCACTTTCAGGATGCCGATAGCACCCTTTATTTTGGCAGTGTAGATGGGGTGACGGTCGTTCGGCCCAAAGACTTTGCGAAAGCCAATTTTGCGGAAACGCCAACCGAAGTAGTCATACTGCAAGTAGAGCAATACCTGGCTACCTCTAATCGACTAGAAAATATCACGACTGATTTTTACCAAACACAGCAGATACGTATGGAGTCGGGCGACCGCTTTTTTACGCTGCTCCTTACCTTGAATCAGCCCAGCTATCTATCGGATGTGGTATATCAGTATCGCTTAAAAGGGGTCGATGCGGCATGGACAGTGGCTAAGAGCAATGAACTTTCCATCAGTGGCATTCCGTATGGCAGGCAAATACTGGAAATCAAAGCCTCGATGTCGAATGGACAATTTACCAAGGTACTGGAAGTACCGGTGCGGGTGCTCAGGCCTTTTTATTTGCAATGGTGGTTTTGGCTACTGATGGTACTGCTTGGGGTGGTATCAACAATGACTGGTATTTATTGGCGGACACAGCGGCTACAGGCCCAGCAGCTATACTTGCGTAAAGAAGTCCAAAAAAGAACGGCAACCATTCAGCAGCAAGCGGAGAAGCTGCAAGCACTCTACCAGACCAAATCTCGATTTTTTGCAAATGTATCGCACGAGTTGCGCACCCCGCTCACCCTCATTTTAGGCCCCGTCCAATCCATCTTAAAGCGAGGGAGACTAGATCAACAGGATGGTACGATGCTGGAAAAAGCTAATCAAAGTGGGCAACAGCTTCTAAAATTAGTGGGGTCGATTCTGGATTTATCCAAAATGGAAGCTGATAGGATGGAGCTTCAGGAAGAAGCAGTGGTGCTGTTTCCCTTTATTCGTCGGTTGGTGTCCAATTTTGAATCGCATGCACAGCAGGAAGGGATTCGTTTTTCCTTTGCGTATCAAGCCGAGCAAGAGCTACAAGTATTGCTCGACCAAGATAAATTGGAAGTCATTCTAAATAATCTACTGTCCAACGCCATTAAGTTTACGCCAGCAGGTGGACAGATAGAGGTAGTCGTACAATACGAAGCCAAGCTCCTCCAAATCAGGGTAACAGATACGGGGAGGGGCATCCATTCAGATGATTTGCCCAAGGTGTTTGATCGTTTTTATCAATCGAACCAAAAACAGGCGCCCACCGAAGGTGGCACTGGTATTGGTTTAGCTTTATCTAGAGAATACGCGAAGCTTATGGATGGTAAGCTGTGGGCAGCAAGTGAATGGAAAGTGGGTAGCACGTTTTTTCTACAAATTCCCCGAAAGGAAGTGCTAGGCATGGTCGAAGCGCATGAGGAAGAAGCCTTGGCAGCAATTACGGCAAAAACGATCGAGAGCACCCCGCTCGAATCGCCTAGGGTAGACCACGACGAATCCGTACTCGTCGTAGAAGATAATCGCGCCTTGAGAGACTATTTACAGCTGCTACTGGCACCCCATTACAATATCCAAACGGCTAAAAATGGGCAAGTCGCTTTAGCGATGCTTTTAGAAAATGAACAGCAACAGCACCCCCAGCCCAACCTGATCCTCTCGGATGTGATGATGCCCGTATTGGACGGCTTCCAATTGGTGACAGCCCTCAAAGCTAACGCTTCCTTTAGGACGATTCCCATTATTATGCTCACCGCACGAGCAGAGAGTAAGGATAAGCTCACGGCCCTGCGTATTGGCGTGGACGATTACCTACTCAAACCCTTTGACGAAGAAGAATTGCTGGTGCGCATAGAAAATTTGCTGTCCAATGCAGCACATCGACGCAGCTATCTACACGAAATGGACCAAGAAGGTACCACTACGGCAAAAGAAGCAGCTACGATCAGCCCAGCCGATAGCGAATGGCTAGTGCAATTAGAAGACGTACTCCAAGCTAGCCTTGGCGATTTTAAGCTATCTGCGGATAAAGTCGCTCAAGCCTTATTTATCGGACGCACCCAGCTTTTCCAAAAAATCAAGCGACTGACCGGCCTTACCCCCAATCAGTACATCAAGGAAGTACGCCTCAATCGCGCCAGGGATTTACTGATCGATGCCGATACGACCACCTCAGTCAAGCAAGTCGCCTACGAGGTAGGCTTTAAAGACACTAAAAACTTCTCCAGGAATTTTAAAAAGCGATTTGGGAAGTCTCCTTCGGAGTACCTACAGTAAAACGAATGTGATAATTTAGGCGAGTGCGAAGCCAAGGTCTTCCCTGGCATACTCCGGCTGAAATGCCAGTACTATATCTTTTTTTGAGATACCTTTATTGACTAAAACATAGGCTAGCTCTAAGCCCGTACCATCGTGATGCAGCCAAATTTTACCATCTTCTGCAATTTCCAAATGAGCGATCATACCATAAATACGACTTGACCTTTTCCAGCCGTACTTATGTAGCATGTACTGACCATGTATATCATCATACAGCTTCTGTGTGCGCATCACAAAACGAGATTTGGTACGAATGGCAGCTACTTCCTCTAAGACTTCTTTTGCTATTTTTTTATGTCTGGCTACTTTATCCATTTTATAATTTCGTTTTTATGTACATCATAGATAATCAGCTTCAATCTAAAGCGGCTAATTATTTTTTGGTTAGTGGGCTCTTTTAATAAATCCTTATACGCTTCTTCAGGAATAGCCAAATATAATTCCCGCTCAGGTTCTTCTTCTTCCATAATCAAAAAGTAGTAGTTGAACTGTCCAAGTGCTTTATAGAAATCAGCGATGCGAGATACTCCAACGAAACTTTTGATTTCAATAGCGATTTTCTCACTCCCTTTTGTGGCAGCAATTAGACGTTCTGCACCTAGATCAACCTCTAAGGTTGTCGTGACTATATCTAGATATAACGGATCATCTGTAATAATCCATCCTTCTTTTTCTAAAGCTTCTACAACCGTGCTATGATACTTATCTCTTGCCATTACTCAAATTTCCAATCATAAAACTGAACTTTATAATACATAGTTTCAAAAGAGGGCTGATACCATCTCTAAAGTAATCAATTTCGATATATCTACAATAATATACATTTATCAATTTAACAGAAAAAACAGATGCTATCCACTC